>NZ_CP045393.1:2258908-2581609 GCF_009363655.1 Roseovarius sp. THAF27 | reverse complement strand
GACAATCGCTGAAAAAGGTCGAGGAGGCGCTGGAGCGCGACAACTTCATGTCTCCCGAGCAGGCCAAGGACTGGGGTCTGATCGACGAAATCGTGGAAAACCGGGCGAAAGGCGACGAAGACGACAGCTGATCCGCGCATCCGCGGCACGCGAGGGGGCAGGGGCGATTTTGACATTGAGGTGCCAAACGCTCTGCCCTAAGCTGCCTCAAACGGACGTGAAACTAGCGACCCGCGCTAGGGCCGGATGAACCGGCCTCACCCATTCAGGGTGGCGCACATGATGGGTCTGACATACGGCGCAGGACGCCGAAAGGTGCAAGAATGGCGAACAACTCCGGTGGCGACAGCAAGAACACGCTCTACTGCAGTTTCTGCGGCAAGAGCCAGCACGAGGTCCGAAAGCTGATCGCGGGTCCCACGGTTTTCATCTGCGACGAATGCGTTGAACTGTGCATGGACATCATCCGCGAGGAAACCAAGACCGCCGGTCTGAAGGCGACGGATGGCGTGCCCACCCCGCGCGAGATCTGCGATGTGCTGGACGATTACGTGATCGGCCAGGCGACGGCGAAGCGCGTGTTGTCGGTCGCGGTGCACAACCATTACAAGCGCCTCAACCATTCCGGCAAGAACGACATCGAACTGCAGAAGTCCAACATCCTGCTGATCGGCCCCACGGGCTGCGGCAAGACGCTGCTGGCGCAGACGCTTGCGCGGATCCTCGACGTGCCCTTCACCATGGCCGACGCCACCACGCTGACCGAGGCCGGGTATGTGGGCGAGGATGTCGAGAATATCATCCTCAAGCTGCTGCAGGCGTCCGAGTACAACGTCGAACGCGCGCAGCGCGGCATCGTCTATATCGACGAGGTCGACAAGATCACCCGCAAGTCGGAAAACCCCTCGATCACCCGCGACGTGTCGGGCGAGGGCGTGCAGCAGGCGCTCCTGAAACTGATGGAAGGCACCGTGGCCGCCGTGCCGCCGCAAGGCGGGCGCAAGCATCCACAGCAGGAATTCCTGCAGGTGGACACCACGAACATCCTGTTCATCTGCGGCGGCGCCTTCGCCGGCCTCGACAAGATCATCAGCCAGCGCGGCAAGGGCAGCGCGATGGGCTTCGGCGCCGACGTGCGCAACGTGGATGAGCGCAACGTGGGCGAGGTCTTCAAGGATCTCGAACCCGAGGACCTGCTGAAATTCGGCCTGATCCCGGAATTCGTCGGTCGCCTGCCGGTCATCGCGACGCTGGAAGACCTGGACGAGGATGCGCTGGTCACGATCCTGACCCAGCCCAAGAACGCGCTGGTCAAGCAGTACCAGCGCCTGTTCGAGCTGGAGAATGTCGAGCTGACCTTCACCGACGACGCGCTGACGGCGATTTCCAAGCGCGCGATCGCCCGCAAGACCGGGGCGCGCGGCCTGCGTTCGATTCTCGAGGATATCCTTCTCGACACGATGTTCGAACTGCCCGGCATGGACAATGTCGAGGAGGTCGTGGTGAACGAGGAAGCGGTCACCGCCGAAGCCGCGCCGCTGATGGTGCATGCCGACGCCAAGAAGGAAGAGGCCAGCGCCAGCTGAGCGCCCTCCGCCCCGGCGCGGACAAATTTTTCGAAAAATTTGCCCATGAAAATCCTGTCGATTTTCATGGGCATTTTCTTTGCAAGAAAATGCTGGCCTGCACGGGCAGGGACCAGGCCGGCAGCGCGGCGGCGCGTCACGCGCGGGCTTGCCGGAAAAGGCGCCGGACTGGCGGATAGAGGCCGCCGCGGCCTCCTGCGGGCTGGACCTTGGCGGCAATCTGCGGCATATCGGGACCAGCGACGTTTCGGAGGATCATGATGGGTCTGCTCACCTCTCTTTTGCGCGCCGTCACCTGGTGGAACGGCGCCACTTTGAACACGATGATTCACACCCGGCGCAAGGGCGTGAAGGTCGGTGAGGACGATCAGGGCAACATCTTCTACCAGACCGACGACGGCAAGCGCCGCTGGGTAATCTTCAACGGCGAGGCCGAGGCCAGCCGGGTCAGCCCGGAATGGCATGGCTGGCTGCATCACACCTACAAGGAGCCGCCCACCGAGGCGCCGCTGAAGCGCAAGCCGTGGGAAAAGCCGCACGAGGAAAACCTCACCGGCACCGCGCTGGCCTACGCCCCCGCGGGCTCGATCCGCCGGGCCGAACCGGCCGAGCGGCGCGACTACGAGGCGTGGAGCCCCGAGTAACCCGGCGTCCCCGGACGCTTTCAACCAGGAGCCGCGCATGGCCAGCGAGAACTTGACCGAGGTTGCCGTCGGCGGGGCCGTCCTGGCCATCGCCGCCGCCTTCGTGATCTATGCCGGACAGGTCAGCGGCTTTTCCGCCGCCGCCCCCGAATACCAGCTGCGCGCCAGCTTCCGCAGCGCCGACGGCATCGACGTGGGCACCGATGTGCGCCTCGCGGGGGTCAAGGTGGGGCGCGTGATCGACATGCAGCTCGATCCCGAAACCTACCGCGCCCGCGCCGTCTTTACGGTGCGCGAGGATATCGAGGTGCCCGACGACAGCGCGCTCGCGATCAGCTCCGAGGGGCTGCTGGGCGGCAACTTCGTGGAAATCATGCCCGGCGGGTCGCCGTTCTATTTCACCGCCGGAGACGAGATCGAGTTCACCCAGGGGTCGGTCAGCCTGATCGGGCTTCTCACCAAGTTCGTGGCCGGCGACGAGGCCGGACAAGAGGCCGGCGAATGATCCGACGCCATCGTGTCTTGACCGCCATTCTGGCGGCGTTGCTCTGTGTCTCCGGCGCGCAGGCGCAGGAAGAGGTCGAGGTCGGCACCGGCGTCGTGCTGCGCTGGGTCGACAAGATCACCACCGAGACGGGCGACCTGGAAATCGCCAACGCCAGCGCCGGCAATGTCGGCCGGATGCGGATCGAGCTGGGCGAGTGCCGCTATCCCGCGGGCAACCCGGCGGGCGACGCCTTCGCCTTTCTCACGGTCCACCCCGAAGAGGACGCGCCGCCGATCTTTTCGGGCTGGATGATGGCCTCGTCGCCCGCGCTGAACGCGGTCGAGCATCAACGCTACGATATCTGGGTGCTGCGCTGCATCACCCAGTGAGGCGCGGGATCGAAGGGCGGGTGGTTGATATCCGCGTCGATGCGCAACGCGTGTTCCAGCGCTTCGCGGTACATCGCCCGCGGAATCTCCTGCGCGCCCAGGCTGGCCAGGTGCTCGGTCTGAAACTGCGTGTCGAACAGGACGAAGCCGCAGCGCCGAAGATGCCCGGTCAGGTGCGCCAGCGCCAGTTTCGACGCATCGGTGCGGCGCGAGAACATGCTTTCGCCAAAAAAGGCCGCCCCGAGCGTCACGCCGTAGACCCCGCCCGCCAGCACGCCGTCCTGCCAGATCTCCATCGAGTGCGCGTGGCCCATGCGGTGCAGGTCCATGTAAAGCGCCCGGATCGGACCGTTGATCCAGGTTTCCGAACGGGCGGCACAGCCGTCGACGGTGCCCTTGAAATCGGCATTGAGCGTAGCGGTGTAGGCGCCCCGGCGCACTCGGCGGGCGAGGGACCGCGACACGTGAAACCCGTCGAGCGGCAGCACGCCGCGCAACCGCGGATCGACCCAGAACAGCTCCGGGTCGTCGCGCGACTCGGCCATCGGGAAAATTCCCGCCGCGTAGGCCTGTAGCAGAAGTTCCGGATCGAGAGGCGGCTGGCGGTCGGACATGGACACTCGTGTCGGCGGGCAGGGCGGCGTTTACCGTTCGTTACGGGATGTCATGCTAAGCGTTTGCCCGGATCATGGCAAAGGAGATGACATGGACGGCCTGAATGACGCGCCGGATACGGGCGCGGCCGGGGATCCCGGCACCGTCGAGGTTACATTGCGACAACGCGCCAACCGCCGGCAGGCGCGGTACGGGATGCTGTTCGACTGTTTTCGCCATGTCATCACCGACAGCAGCGTGCTCTATCTCGGCGCCGGGGATGGCAGGTGGTGCGCCGACCTGGCGCAGGCCGGCGCCCTGCAGGTCGTCGGGGTCGAGGCGCAGGACGAGCTTATCGCCCGATTCGACGGTCTGCCCTCCATCGGGGCGCGCGAACGGGTCGAGATGCGCCGCGCCGCGCCGCTCGACTTTCTGCAAACCGCCGCCGACATGGACAAGAGGTTCGACCTCGTGGTGCTGATGGACGTGCTGCGCGACGTGTCCGACCTCCACGAGGTCTTCGAGGATATCGCCAGGCTTCGCCCCAGGATGGTGATGGGGGACGGGGTGCTGGCCACCTCGGCGGAGCCGCTCTTGCGGCTGGAACCGCGCCGCGCCGCCGGGGGCACGGCCCGCGCGCCGCACGTGATCCCCAGCCGCGGCGCGATCACCCAGGCCGCCACCGCCAACGGGTTCGAGGTGGACTGGACCGACTGGACGCAACTGCCGCCGTCGCTGCGCGAGGGGCTGTCGGACTATTACCGCTCCGGCCCCATCGCGCGCGCGAGTTTCACGCTGATCGACGCCGGAACCTGAGGCCCTAACGGCATCGCACAAGCCCCGGGACCGGGGCATGGCGGCCTCAGCTCTCCTGCAGGTTGGTTTCCAGCCAGTGTTCCAGCCAGTGTATGTTGTAGTCGCCCGAATGAATGTCGGGCTCCTGCAACAGCGCGTGAAACAGCGGCACCGTGGTGTCGACACCGTCCACGATCAGCTCGCCCAGGGCGCGGTTCAGCCGCGCCAGCGCGGTGGCACGGTCCTGTCCATGCACGATCAGCTTGCCGATCAGTGAATCGTAATAGGGCGGGATGGAATAGCCATCGTAGAGCGCCGAATCCATCCGCACGCCCAGGCCGCCAGGGGCGTGGAACTGCGTGATCCGGCCCGGACGGGGCGAGAAGGTCGGCAGCTTCTCGGCGTTGATGCGGACCTCGATCGAGTGACCGTTGATCTTCAGGTCCTCCTGGGTGAAGGACATCGGCAGCCCCTCGGCCACGCGGATCTGTTCCTGCACCAGGTCGACGCCAAAGATCGCCTCGGTCACCGGGTGCTCCACCTGCAGGCGTGTGTTCATCTCGATGAAATAGAACTCGCCCTTTTCGTACAGAAACTCGATCGTGCCCGCACCGGCATAGTCGATCTTGGCCACCGCGTCGGCGCAGATCTTGCCGATCCGGGCGCGCTCTTCCTCGGTGATGCAGGGGCCGGGGGCCTCCTCGAACACCTTCTGATGCCGCCGTTGCAGCGAACAGTCGCGCTCGCCCAGGTGCACCGCGCGGCCCTTGCCGTCGCCGAAGACCTGGATCTCGATATGGCGCGGCGTGGTCAGGTACTTCTCGATATAGACCTCGTCATTGCCGAAGGCCGCCTTGGCCTCGGACCGCGCGGTCATGAAGGCGTTTTCCATGTCGGCGGCGGTCTGCGCCACCTTCATGCCGCGCCCGCCACCACCTGCGGTGGCCTTGACGATCACAGGATAGCCCATCTCGTCACCCAGCGCCTTGGCTTCGGCAAGGTCGGCCACGCCGCCCTCCGAGCCCGGCACGCAAGGCACGCCCAACGCCTTCATGGTGTCCTTGGCGGTGATCTTGTCGCCCATCACCCGGATGTGCTCCGCGGTGGGGCCGATGAAGGTCAGGTCGTGATCCTCGACGATCTGCACGAAATTGGCGTTCTCCGACAGAAAGCCATAGCCGGGGTGAATGGCCTGCGCGCCCGTCACCTCGCAGGCGGCGATGATCGACGGGATCGACAGGTAACTCTCGGAGCCCGGCGGCGGGCCGATACAGACGGATTCGTCGGCCATGCGCACATGCATCGCGTCGGCATCGGCGGTCGAATGCACCGCGACGGTCCGGATGCCCATCTCTCGCGCGGCGCGGATCACCCGCAGGGCGATCTCGCCCCGGTTGGCCACAAGGATCTTGTCGAACATCGCTTGGCCCTTATTCGATGATCATCAGGGGGGCGCCGTATTCCACCGCGGCGCCGTCTTCGACCAGGATGCGCTTCACGGTCCCGGCACGCGGGGCGGGGATGTGGTTCATGGTCTTCATCGCCTCGACGATCAGCAGCGTATCGCCCTCGGCCACCTGCTGACCCACCGCGACGAAGGCGGGCGCGCCGGGTTCGGCCTGCATGTAGATCGTGCCGACCATGGGCGAGGTGACCGCGCCGGGATGGCTGGCCGGGTCCTCGGACGGCGCGGGGGCCTCCGACGCCGGTGCCGCGGCCGGGGCAGAGGGCGCGGCCGGCGCCGCCGGGGCAGGGGCGGGCGCCGACATCTGCTGTACCACCTTCTGCTTGCGGCTGACGCGCACGTTCAGCGTGTCGTCGTCGCCGTATTCGCGCTTGACCTCCAGTTCGGTCAGGTCGTTGTCGTTCAGCACCTCGGCCAGCGCCTTGATAAACGCCACGTCCGCGTCGTGGTTCGTCTTGGAAGTCTTGTCCGGCATCCCGTATCCTCGAAGCTAGGGTCGCGGCCCACTGTCCCGTCCGGCCGCGCCTGTCTTGTTTTGCGCGCTTATAGGCCAGGACGGGCCTACTTGAAAGCGCCTATTTGCAAGGAAATCTGGGGCATTTGGCGCCGGATTGCGAGGGGAAAATCAAACCGACCGCAACCGGGTGGCTTTTCGCCATCGAAAGCCTGTTCCGCCGGGCCGGGACAGGGTTTACCATTGATCCGGGCGTCGGTCGGCGAAACACCGGCCGCGACACTCCGACCGCGAGGATGCACATGAACATCGCCCATTGGCTCCAGCGCCAGGCAGAGGGACGCGGGACCGCGCCCGCGCTATTCCACGGCACGCGACGCGTCGCCGATTATGCCGGGTTCCACTCCCGCGCGGCCGCTTTCGCCGGGGGTCTGGTCGCGCGCGGCATCGGTCCCGGCGACCGCGTGGCGGTGTTCATGGCGAACCACCCCGATTACCTCGTGGCGCTGTACGGCAGTTGGATCGCCGGGGCCGTGGCCGTGCCGGTCAACGCCCGCCTGCACGGGCAGGAGGTAGCCTGGATCCTCGACAATGCGGAGGCGTCGCTCTGCATCGCGACCGGGGCGCAGGCCAGGGCGCTGGAGGGGGCCGCCTGTCCGGTGGCGTCCCCGGACGAGATCGCGGGCGACGCGCTGCCCCTCGTGTCGCGGGCGCCGTCGGACCTGGCTTGGCTCTTTTACACCTCCGGCACCACGGGGCGGCCCAAGGGCGTGCAGATCACCCACCGGATGCTTCAGACGATGAGCCTGGCCTACCTCGCCTCGGTCGATGCGGTCAGTGCGGAAGACGCTACGCTCTACGCCGCGCCGATGAGCCACGGCGCCGGGCTCTACAGCCTGGTGCATGTCCTGATGGGCACCCGCCACGCGGTCCCCGAAAGCGGCGGCGTGGATCCGGGCGAAATCCTCGACCTCGCGGGGCATTTCGGGCGGTTGCACCTTTTCGCCGCGCCCACGATGGTGCGGCGCCTGACCGACCATGCCCGGCAACACGGCCGAGACGGCACCGGCCTGCGCAGCATCGTCTACGGCGGCGGCCCGATGTACGTGGCCGATATCGAGGCAGCGCTGGACGTGTTCGGCCCGGTTTTCATTCAGATCTACGGCCAGGGCGAGGCGCCCATGGCGATCACCTCGCTGAGCCGCGCGGACGTGGCCGCGCGCCGCGCGCTTGCCACCGTGGGCCGCGCCCAGGCCGGGATCGAACTCCGCGTGGGCGACGCCGCGGGCCAGCCCCTGCCACCCGGTGCTGTGGGCGAGATCATGGTGCGCGGCGACCTGGTGATGCCGGGCTACTGGCGCAACCTGTCCGCAACTGCCGAGACCATCCGCGACGGCTGGCTTTTCACCGGCGACATGGGATGCCTCGATGCGTCGGGCTATCTCACGCTGCAGGACCGCTCGAAGGACGTGATCATCTCGGGCGGGCAGAACATCTATCCCCGCGAGGTCGAGGAGGCGCTGCTGACCCATCCTGATGTCTCCGAGGTCGCCGTGGTGGGACGCCCAAGCGACGAGTGGGGCGAGGAGGTGGTGGCCTTCGTGGTGCCCGTGGGCGAGACGCTGGACGACGCAGCACTCGACGCCCATTGCCTGGCCCGGATTGCTCGGTTCAAACGCCCCAAGGCCTATTTCGCGGTCGATGAACTGCCCAAGAACAACTACGGCAAGGTGGTCAAGACGACGCTGCGCGCGCGGCTGTCGCAGGACTGAGGGCAGGGGCGGAAATTTGCAAATTTCCGCACCATTTTCTTGCAAGAAAATGACCCAGGATTTTCGAAAATCCTGTCCCGGAAAATACGCATTTTCCGGCCCGATTTCTGCGCGGAAATCGCGCGATCAATCGTCGTCCTTGTCGCCGGCCAACAGCCGGTCAGCCTTCTTGCGGACCAGCACCGAGCGCAGGTCGTGCATCGCCAGCAAAAGCGCGTCGGTCACGTCTTCCAGCTGGTCATCCGTGGCGCGCGATTGCGCCCAGTGCGTGGTCAGGTTCAGGTAATCCACCGCCCGGTGAATATCGTCGATGTCCCGCCGCGCCAGCAGCTCGGTGCGGGCATCCATCCATTCCTTGATGACCCGCGCGTCCTCGTCGGTCAACGCCCTGTCGCCATGCGGTTTGACCTGTCCGTTCTTGATGTTGATGACCGCGATCTGGTCCATCTCGATCCGCCGCTGGCGGTTCTCGGTGTCCACGCGAAACACGAACGCCCCGTTCTCGCGGACGCGGAAGTAATAGTCTGGCAACTCGCCGCTCACGCGGGCCTCCCCTGCGACGTGACAGGATTTCGGTCAATCGCCTGACCCATTACGACAATTTTCCGCAAAAGTCCGCTATCCGGGCGCAGGCCTCCTTCAGGGCGGCATCCGATGTGGCGTAACTGACACGGAAATAGGGCGACAGGCCGAAGGCCGCGCCATGCACCACCGCGACGCCGGTTTCCTCAAGCAGCGCCGTCACGAAGGCCTCGTCGCTGTCGATCGCGGTGCCGCCCGCGCTCGTCTTGCCGATCAGTCCTTGAATCGAGGGATAGACATAGAACGCCCCCTCGGGCCGCGGGCAGGTGATGCCCGGGATCGCGTTCAGCGCGTCGACCACAAGGTCGCGCCGCCGCACGAAGATCGCGTTATGGGGGGCAAGGAAATCCTGCGTGCCGTTCAGCGCCTCGACCGCCGCCCACTGGCTGATCGAACAGGGGTTCGACGTGGATTGCGACTGGATCTTGCGCATCCCCCCGATAAGCACCTCGGGCCCGGCGGCATAGCCGATCCGCCAGCCGGTCATCGCGTAGGCCTTGGAAACCCCGTTGCAGGTCAGCGTGCGTTCGTAAAGGCCCGGCTCGACCTGCGCCGGCGTGCAGAAGCGGAAATTGCCATAGGCCAGGTGCTCGTACATGTCATCGGTCATCACCCAGACATGGCTGTGCCGCATCAGCACATCCGTCAGCGCCTTCAGGTCGTCCCACGAATACCCCGCCCCGGTGGGATTGGACGGCGAATTGAAGATGAACCAGCGGGTCCTGGGCGTGATCGCCGCCTCCAGCGCCTCCGGTGTCAGCTTGAACCCGGTCTCGATCCCCGCCTCGACGATCACCGGCGTACCGCCCGCAAGCGTCACCATGTCGGGGTAGCTGACCCAGTAGGGCGCGGGGATCACCACCTCGTCGCCGGGGTTCAGCGTGGCCATCAGCGCGTTATAGAGGATCTGCTTGCCGCCCGAGGCGATGCTGACCTGCGCACGCGTGTAGTCCAGCCCGTTGTCGCGCTTGAACTTGGCGCAGACCGCGTCCTTCAACTCGGGGATGCCATCCGGCGCGGTATAGCGCGTCTTGCCCTCCTCGATGGCGCGGATGCCCGCCGCGCGGATGTTTTCCGGCGTGTCGAAATCCGGCTCGCCCGCGCTCAGGCCGATCACGTCCTCGCCCGCGGCCTTCATTTCCAGCGCCTTGGCGGAGATCGCCATGGTCGGCGAAGGTTTCACTTGGGCCAATGTCGCGGATAGCGGATTCATGTCGCACCTCGGGTGGTTTTTCGGCTGTGGTCTTCGTAGGTCATGGCCCGTATGCTAGGCAAGACGCATTCGATGGGCCACGCCCCGGAAAGGAAAACCATGACCGCCGAAACGCAAAACGACTGGTACGATCCCGAGGCCACCACGTTCGGTGACCGCCTTGCGGGCGCGCGCGAGGCGGCGGGCATGACGCAAAAGCAGATGGCGCAGCGCCTCGGCGTCAAGCTCAAGACCCTGCAGGGCTGGGAAGACGACGTGACCGAACCGCGGGCGAACAAGCTTTCCACCATTTCGGGGCTGCTGAACGTCAGCCTGCGCTGGCTTCTCATGGCCGAGGGCGACGGCCCCGACGCCCCCACCGACGCCGCCGAGGATGCGGACGTGACCGCCCTCGTGACCGAGATCCGCGCCCTGCGCACCCAGGTGGTCGGCACCGCCGAACGCCTTGGGCTGCTTGAGAAAAAACTGCGCAAGGCCCTGCAGGACCGGGTCTGATCCGGCCCGTGACCGAGACCGGCGACACCAGGCTGAAGCGGCTGCGCATGCGGTCGATGCGGCGCGGCACCAAGGAGATGGACATCCTGCTGATGCGCTTTTCCGAGGCGCGTCTGGCCGCGCTGTCCCCGGCCGAACTGGATCTCTACGAGACGCTGCTGGAAGAGAACGACCAGGACCTCTACCAGTGGGTCACGGGGCAGACGCCGCCGCCGCCGCACCTGGCTGACCTGATCGGGCAGGTCCGGGCCGTCTCCGCCGGCTGATTCAAGCCCCGAAATAGTTCGCATTTTACGCGGTATTGGCGGCATTTAACCGATTATTCGGCTTTCTTTGTCACATCGGTCTCCGAGCAGTAGCGCACGGAGACAGTGATGAGTTTTCAACAACAGATGCCGACCGCTGTGCAGTCGGATGGATTCATGGCGGGGTATCTCGATGCGCTGTCACTGGTGGAGCGGCTGCACCGGCTGCTTCTGGATGTCATCAAGGACGAGTTCGAGCGCATCGGCGTGCTCGAGATCAACGCGGTACAGGCGCTGCTGCTGTTCAATGTCGGCGACAACGAGGTCACGGCGGGTGAGTTGAAGACCCGCGGCTATTACCAGGGCAGCAATGTCAGCTACAACCTCAAGAAGCTGGTCGAGATGGACTACATGCACCACCAGCGCTGCGAGATCGACCGCCGCTCGGTCCGCGTGCGGCTGACGCAGAAGGGGCGGGGCATCCACGACGTGGTGGCCGGCCTGTTCGAACGGCACGCCGAGGGGCTGCAATCGCGCGGCGTCATCAGCCATGACGGCATCGACCAGATCACCGGCGCCCTGCGCCGGGTGGAACGCTACTGGAGCGACCAGATCCGCTATATCTACTGACCCGTCTCGCGGGAAACCGGCGCCCCGGACATTCGCGAAACGGCGCGCCCTTTCCGGTTGATGACCGCGTCACGCCCTTCGCTGAAACCCCGGGTCGGACGCGATACACTTCAAGGCAGGCGCAGGCCCGCGGGCTGCGGCGGCACGAGCCGGGACAGGTTCGGCAGTTGCAGCTCGCGCACCAGCTTGCGGCGCATGGCGGCGGCGAAATCCGCGTGGTCCCGCGCGGTCTCGGCAAAGGCGCCGGGCCCGTGCAGGACGAAGGCGCGGAAATAGCCTTCCAGAGATTTAACGTTATGCAGGTTCTTCGACGTGTTCGACCGCGATTCCGGCCCGATCACCAGCCCGTTGACGGTCACGTCGCCAAGATCACCCTCGGTCAGATCGCGCGGGTGCAGCCCGATATTGGCCGGCCCGTCGCCCGAGATGTCCAGCGTCCGGCGCAGGCACCCGGCCTGCCGGTTCAGCGCCGCCACCCCGAACAGGACCGCCGCGCTGATCGCCGTGGTGGGATCGTCGCCCTTGGCCTTCTGCGTCGCGCGCAGGCGGGCAGCGACCTCGGCCAGACGCGCCGCGCCGTCGATCTCGGTCCAGTCCAGCAGCACGCGCTGGTCCCGCACGCCGCTCCACTCGTAGATCATCAGCCGCACAGAGGCCTCGGGGACCGCAAGGAACGCCTCCTGCACCTCCGGCGCCAGCAGCGCCGCGGCCAGCCCGTCGGTTTGCAGCCGGTACTCATCCGCATCGACCGATCCCGACACGTCCATTCCCAGCGCCAGCGCCTGCCGGCACTCGGCTTGGCCCAGCCCCGGCCACAGCGCGGCACTGGCCAGCACCAGCGCCCGCAACCTCATCCGTGCGGTCCGGGCCGCGTCACGCTGCCCAGGATGATATCGTTGATTTCACGGTAAAGTTTGCGGGTCATCGCCTCGGTGAACTCGTCGAACCCGTTGGCCACCACCAGAAACGCCCCCGGTCCGTGCAGCACCTCGGCCCCGTACCAGGTCAGCACGCTGGGGTCCTCGCCCAGCACCACCAGCCCGTTCACCGTGACGTTCTGCATCGGGAAATGCCGGTAGGCCTCGCGCGGGCCATAGCGATAGTTGTTCACCCCGTCGCCCGACACGTCGATCACCCGCCGCTCGCAGACCGGCCCGTTTTGCAACAGGCTTGCGCCGTACCCCAGCGCCGGCCCCATCGAGGTGGGAAACTCGTCATGGCTGCGGCGCATCTTCAGCAGGGTCTCAACCGCTGCATCGATCGCGCCGGGGCCGTCCAGCACCGTCCAGTCCAGTTGCAGCTTGTGCTGGTAGAACCCGGACCATTCGTAGACCGCCAGGGCCACGTGCCCCGGTGCGCCCCGCAGGATCGCGTGGCGCACCTCCTCGGCATCGAGGGCCGCGGCCAGGCCGACCCGTTGCAGATCGTACTCGGCCGCGTCCACCGACGACGACACGTCGACCGCCAGCACCAGCGCCAGCCGGCACCCCTCGGCCCCCGCCCTGAGCGGCATCAGCGCCAAGAGCGCAAGGGCCAGGACGCGCCACACCCTCATTGCGTCAACGCCCGCAGGCGCACGCGCGCGGCTTCATCCAACCGCGCGCGCAGCACCATGTCATGGTCAAACAGAATGTCCTCGGTCCGGGTGCCCCAGCCGATGTTGTGCGTCACCAGCGGCCGCGCGCCATCGGCACTGCGCGTCTCGGCCACGATCCCGATATGCGGCAGGCCCGACCCGGCCAACCGCCAGCTGACGATATCGCCCGGCGCGAAATCGTCCGGGTCGTCGCTCGGACCCTCCGCCGCGCCGATCCGGCGCAGCAGGGTTTCCAGGTTCGGCACCCGCCGGTGGTCGATGTTGCGGTCGGTCGTGGAAAGGCCCCAGAGGGCGGGGTAGGCGGCGAAATCGGCCTTCATGTCGCGGTTCACCGCCAGTTGCAGGTCGATCCCGTGCGCAGCGCGCAAGGCCCGGATCACCACGTCGGTGCACACGCCCCGGTCGCGCGGCACGTCGCCGCCGGGAAAGTCCAGCCCCACATAGGACGGATCGTAGATCACCGTCACGCCCACTTGCTTCGCTGCCGCCTCGGCCAGCGCGTCGGCCAGCGCCGGGGCAGGGGCGGCCAGCACCGCCACCGCGATCAGCGGAAGACGGTGCAGACCCATCACCAGTGCCCGGTGCTTTCCATACTGGCCCAGGGCTCTGCCGGCTCCAGCGCGTCGCCCGCTTGCAGCAATTCCACCGAGATGTTGTCGGGGCTGCGCACGAAGGCCATGCGCCCGTCGCGGGGCGGACGGTTGATTGTCACGCCGTTGTCCTGCAGGTGCTTGCACATGTCGTAGATGTTATCGACCGAATAGGCCAAATGCCCGAAATGCCGGCTGTCATCGGGCAGATCGTCGTCGCCGTCCCAGTTCCAGGTCAGCTCGACCGGGCATTCCTCCTGTCCCGGCGGCGCCATGAAGATCAGCGAAAAGCGGCCCTCGTCGCTGTCCATGCGCCGGGTCTCCTTCAGGCCCAAGAGTTCGTAGAAGGCCATGGATTTTTCCAGGTCCTTCACCCGGACCATCGTGTGCAGGTATTTCAGCGCCATAAGCGTGCGGCTCCTTTGTACTTGATTTCCCCACCACAGTTAGCCGAAAGCACCGCGCTGTCCAGAGCGGGGCGGGGGCCTCAGAATTCCGAGCGGATGCCGAAACTGACCGAGGTTTCGTCCACGTCGAACCGGCTGATGTTGGAATCCGTCGCCTCGGTATTCACCGACACGGTGGGCACGAAGCCCAGATAGCTCCAGTCCTGGAAGGTCGCCGTGACGCCGCCGAAGGTGCTGTTGTCGCTGCGCCCGCCGGGGACGGGGCCGATGATGCGGTACTTGTCGTACTCGACAAGGCTGTGGCCCAGCTGAAAGCTGATGAGAGCCGGCCCGATCTCGCGCCCCATCGTGTAGCTGACGATCCCGGTCCACTGGTCGCGCGCGCGGTTCACCCCGTCCGTTTCGGTGGTGCGATAGTTCAGGTATCCGCCGATCCGCGCACCATTCGCCAGCCTGTAGCTCAGCTGCGCGAAGCCTTCGTATTGCATGGCGTCGTTATAGGGCCAGGTCTCGTCTTCCTGGAACTCGACCGCCCCGCCAAAGCCGAGGCGCGTGTTCTCGCCAAGGCGATTGTGCCGTTCGACCCCCAGCCGCGCGAAATCGTAAAGCGGGCTGTCGCCGTACCAGACGCGCCCGCCGGTCAGGTCGAATTCCCACTGGCCGCGCTTGGATCCGTCGACCGCCAGATGGTTCACCCCGACCTGCAACCGCGAGGACGAAATGTCCGACCCGCTCAAGCCCGGCACGGCATCGTTGAACGTCACCTGCCGCGTATAGGCCCGCCCGGTCAGCCGCGTCATGTACCGCTCGCCGTAGGCGATGCGATAGCTGCCCTGCAGATCGGTGGTGGCAATGATCCCGTCGATCGCCTGCGCGCTGGGCGACAGCACGCCCACCACCGGCACGCCGTCGATGATGTTGTAGGGGCTGTTGGATCCATTGTTGACGTTGTCGGACGGCGAGATCGAGAATTTCAGGTTGAAATTCAGCGGGTTGTGCGCGCGCACGGTGCGGAACGCCTTGATCGACTCCTGGCGCACGTCTTCGGTCGGCGCGTGTTGCACCGCGCGGCGCAGCCAGAACTGCGACAAGGTCAGCCGGTCGTCGGCATAGGCCATCTGCGAGGCCAGCTGCGCGGCCTCGTATTTCTGCACCTCTGTCTGGGCGGTGTTGAACGCCTTGCGCGCGGACTTGCGGCCAAACCCGTAGGCCTTGACCTGCGCGAATGCCAGCGCCTGCGTGTAATGCGCCTGCCCGTCGCGCGGGTTGACGTTGAGCAGACCTTCGCTCAGCTGATAGGCCAGCTTCGGGCGGTCTTGCTTGATCGCCTGCACCGCCAGCGCCTGCGCCTGGGGCAGGGTCATCTCAACGCCGTCTTCGGCCGGGGCCGAAAGACCCCAGGCCGACAGCGCCGCGATCAGCGCAAACGCGGCCGTGGCGCGTGCGTTACGGGTTCGTGCCGGCACAGCCAGTGGCGTCTTCGACAGGTTGGCCACATTGGTCGAGCACGAAAACGCCATATTCCTCTTCGTTTTCGAGGCCGAGCGGGTTGTTCGGTCCGTCGAATTCATCCAGGTGGATGACGCCCGCAACGCCGGACGCGTTCGTGCCTCCGAAAATACCACCGTAATCGCCAATCTTCTGGCCGATCACGTTTTCACCGGGAAAATCGCCCTGCTCGTATTCGGCCTGACCGACGAAGGTACCATCGGAGCTTATCGGTGTGTTGACCAGGACGATCGAGGGCAGCGCGGTGCCGCCGTCCACGATCGTACGTTCGATGATGTTTCCTTCGACCGTAGCGTCATCTCCGAAATTTGCCTGAAGCTCCACGCGCCCGGTGACCTCGGCCGCCTGGGTCGGAACAAGGTCCGGGTCCAGACCGGCCGGAGGGGGCGTGAGATCTTCGCCGCTTCCGGACAGGTTCGTGACGCCTAGGTAGTTACCCGCATAGCTGACCTGGCCCGTTGCCGGCGAAAAGTCACCGTCCCGCTCGTAGTACCCACCCCCGAAAAACCGGTTGCGCACTCCTCCCGATGCGCCCGTACCGGCTCGAACACCTGAGTTGTTGTTGGCTTCTGCGACGTAGATCGTATAGTGACGGTCGCGCCCGTCGTCCTGGAACGTATAGGCTTGGTACCCGTTCCGATCCAGGCCGGGGCGCCGTCTGTACACGAGAGGATCGTCGCCTCCGTCCAGCGTCAGCCCCTCGACCGTCAATGTCTGCGTCGCCGCATTGTAATTGAGACGGGTCAGGTCCCCGGCCAGCGCGGTCGGGATGCCTGCGTCGGTCGGGTTGTCACCGTCCCCGCCGGTTCCGGGGTCCGGCGCCGCGGGGTCGGGGGTGAACGGGTTGCTGCCCCCGCCGCATGCCAGCAGGAACGCCGGCAGCACGAGTGATGCCACGAAACGGTTCATGATGAGTACTGCCCTCAATATGTGGTCGTTTTTGTATTGTTTTGCCCGAGAGTCGGCGCGCAAGCCTGCAAAGTCAAAGTTTTTTTCATGCGCCGTGGCAGGAAAATCAGGCTGTGTTGCCCCGCAACCGCCACCCGATCTGGAGGATTGTTTGCGCCGCCCCGCAAGATATAGTGGGGTGCGACTCGCATTAGTTGTCCGCGCCCCGCAAATGCCCAACGGCGGAAAGACCCGATGAAGCAATATCACGACGCATTGGCCCATGTGATGACCCATGGCGTGCCCTCGACCGACCGGACCGGCACCGGCACGATCTCGGCCTTCGGGCTGCAATCGCGCTATGCCATGGCCGACGGCTTTCCGCTGGTGACCACCAAGAAACTGCACCTGCGCTCGATCATCCACGAGCTTCTGTGGTTCCTCTCGGGCGAGACCAACATCGCGTACCTGAAGGAAAACGGCGTTTCCATCTGGGATGAATGGGCGGACGCGGACGGCGACCTCGGCCCCGTCTACGGCCACCAGTGGCGCCACTGGCCGGGGCCGGTGGGCGAGATCGACCAGATCGAAACCCTGATGCAGATGATCCGCGAAACCCCCGACAGCCGCCGCCTGATCGTCTCGGCGTGGAACCCGGGCGACGTGCCCGACATGGCCCTGCCGCCCTGCCACACGCTCTGGCAGGTGCGCATCGCGGGGGGCAAGCTGCACCTGCAACTCTACCAGCGGTCCGCCGACATGTTCCTGGGCGTGCCGTTCAACATCGCCTCCTACGCGCTCTTGCTGCACATGCTGGCCCATGTCACCGGCTACGAACCCGGCGATTTCGTCCACAGCTTCGGCGACGCACATATCTATTCCAACCATGTGGATCAGGTGAAACTGCAGCTCTCCCGCACGCCCAAGCCGCTGCCGACGCTGCGCATCACCCGGGACGTCACGTCGATATTCGACTTCCGCTTCGAGGATTTCGAGATCACCGGCTACGACCCCGACCCGCATATTTCTGCCCCGGTGGCAGTCTGATGATCTCGCTTGTGGTGGCGACCGACCGCAACCGCGCTATCGGGCGGCAGGGGGGCATCCCGTGGCACATCCCCGCCGACCTCAAGTTCTTTTCGCGCGAGACCACCGGCACCGCCTGCATCATGGGCCGCCGCACGTGGGAAAGCCTGCCCGAGCGCTTCCGCCCCCTGCCGAACCGCCTGAACCTCGTGGTCTCCTCCGGCACGCCCGAGGGCGCTGAGCATGTCCACCCTTCCATCGACAGCGCCATCGCCGCTGCGCATGATGCCGGCTACGCCCATATCTGCGGCATCGGGGGGGCGGGGATCTACGACGCACTTCTGCCCCGCGCCGACCGACTGGTGATCACCGAGGTCGACCTGGCCGTCGAGGACGCCGACACGTGGTTCCCGGAGTATGAGGCGGCGGAGTGGGAGGAAACGACACGCTTCGTGCTCCAGTCCGACGACCCGCGCTGCGAGGTGGTGGAGCTTCTGCGCAAACGCTGATCAACCGCTCCGCCCGGCTCTGCCGGGCCGCGCCCGACCTCCCCACGGAGGGCGCGTTTGCGACGTCAGACCCAGGATGACCGGCGCGAGTTTGCGGGCGAGACCACCCGGATCGGACCCACCAATGCGCCCTCCAGGTCGGGCGCGTCCCGGCAGAGCCTCCCTCCACGCACTGGCACCACGCGCCGCCACATTAGAAATTGACACATTCCCGCCATCGCGTACCATATCTGGTATCCGTGGGACGGGATAAAAAATTCATAGCGAACGAGGACCTTATGCGCATTCTTAAACCCATCGTGGCCGCTCTGGCCATGACCGCCATCGCCGGGCCGGCGCTCGCCGAGGCCAAGATCTACCCTTATCATTCCAAGGAAAACTATTGCCCCTACGGCCTGCAGCCGATCACCATTTCCGGTGTCATCTGCTGCGGCAAGCCGAACCAGACGCAAAGCTACAAACAGGTCATGCAGCACCCGGCGCCCAAAAAACGGCACTATGTCCACAAGGCCCGCCAGTCCTACAACTGTGCCGAAGGGCAGAAGGGCTGCTTCTGATCCACCGCCGGGGCATGTGAAATCCGGGGAAAGGGCGCATCGGGGGTGCGCTCTTTTTTCGTGTGGCGGTGGCGGTCCGGCGGGCGCGGTCGTATATCTTGCGTATATACGCGCACTATACTTGTCGTCATGAATCTGTTACATGTCGCCTCCCGGTGATTTACAGGAGTAGCCCCATGTTCAGGTGTATCGTCCCCGTCGCCCTGGCCGCCCTCGGCGCCGTTCCGGCGGTTGCGGCCAGCCCCATCGCGGACATTCTCTGCGCGCCAAGCCACAGCCTCACGCAGAAGCTGACCCGCCAGTTCGGCGAGTCGCGTCTCGCACGGGGCACCCAAGGTCCCGATCAGGTCATGGAGGTCTGGACGGATGACAGCGGCGGCTGGACGCTGGTGGTGACGTATGCCACCGGCACGTCCTGCATCGTCGCAATGGGGGAAAATTGGGACGTTGTTCAGGCCGACAACCCGGCCTGAACCGCTCTTTCGCGTCGCACACACGCTCGGGCGGTTTCAGACCGCCTTCAGATTGACCGCCATGGGCCGACCGTCGCGGCCTTCCTGAAGCTCGTATTCAACCTTCTGATTGTCGGCCAGGCCGGTCATTCCGGATTGTTCCACCTGACTGATATGCACGAAGACGTCCTTGCCGCCTTCTTCCGGGGCGATGAAACCATAGCCCTTCGTCGTATTGAACCATTTAACGGTGCCTGTCGGCATTCCGCTTCTCCTTCTTGCCGTTCTATTCCCCGGGTATGCCGGGCCATGCGGCCAAGGGAGCCTCTGCTGGCCCCCGGCACGTCGGCCGGAGGTTGCAAGACCAAGACCACGGTAATGAAGATTGTGCACAGCGTGTAAAAAGCAAGTGAAACACGGCGGGCCAATGCTTAGGTAGGGGTCACCTGATGAAAACGTGAGCGGATGACACCATGATCCTTTACGGGCTGAAAACCTGCGACACCTGCCGCAAGGCGCTGAAATCTCTTGAAAACGCCGGGTTTCGCGATGTCCGCGCCGATGGCGTGCCCGCCGACGTGCTGCGGGCGGCGCATGGAAAATTCGGCGCAGCCTTGCTCAACACCCGCTCCACCACCTGGCGCGGCTTGTCCGAGGCCGAACGCGCGGGCGACCCGCTCGACCTGCTCGCGGCGCATCCCACGCTGATGAAACGCCCGCTGATCGACGATGGCGGCACGCTCTACCTCGGCTGGGGCAAGGACGTGCAGGCGGCGCTGACGTAACGAACAAAGGAGACCGCCATGCGCAACGCGGCACTTGTTTTGGGCATCATCGGCGGCTGCCTTGCCCTGGTCGTGGGCTTCTTCACCTTCGGCTACACGGAGTTCATCCGGGAATACGGCGAGGTCGAGGGTCTGGCCACCGCGCTCGACCGCGAGGGGCTGGTGCGCACCGCCAGCTTCGTCTCGCCGCTTCTGGCCATCGCCGGGGCGGCCATGTCCAAGGCTCGCGCGCTCTGGGGCGGCATCCTGATGCTGATCTCGGCGGGATTGATGACCTACACGTTCGGCATCGGGCCCTTCACGCTTTTCCCCATCGGTTTCGTCGGGCTGGCGGGCCTCTTGGCCGTCGGCGCCGGGAAACCCGATGAGCCCAAGGCGCATTTCTAGACGTCAGCCGACACAAGCTCACCCCGCCCCGGCCCCCAAGCCGGGGCCTCGCGCGGAAGGGCAGGAGGCCCCGGGTCAGGCCCGGGGCGCGCGGTTCCTTGCAATAGGCGTCAAGCCAGGTCGGGCGGCGTCGCGTCCTTGGCCAGCGCGGCGGTGACCTCCTCCAAGCTCTGCACGCTGGTCTGCTTCTCGCCCAGGCGGCGCACCGACACGGTCTTTTCCTCGACCTCGCGCATCCCCACGGCCAGGATCACCGGCACCTTGCCCACCGAATGTTCGCGGACCTTGTAGTTGATCTTCTCGTTGCGCAGATCCGCCTCGGCCCGCACGCCCGCGGCCTTCAACTGATCCACGACCTCCAGCACATAGTCATTGGCCTCGGACACGATCGAGGCCACGACCACCTGCCGCGGGGCCAACCAGAAGGGCAGCTTGCCTTCCCAGTTCTCGATCAGGATGCCGATGAACCGCTCGAAGCTGCCCAGCGTCGCGCGGTGCAGCATGTAGGGCCGGTGCTTTTCGCCATCCGCGCCGATATAGGTCGCATCCAGCCGCTCGGGCAGGTTGGGATCCACCTGGAACGTGCCGCATTGCCAGACCCGGCCGATCGCGTCGGTCAGGTAAAAGTCCAGCTTGGGGCCATAGAACGCCCCATCCCCCGGCTCCAGCGTATACTCACGCCCCACCGCCTTGATCGCGTTCTCCAGCGCGCCTTCGACGTAATCCCAGGACTCGTCGCTGCCCACGCGCTTTTCGGGGCGGGTGGCGAACTTGATCTCGAACTCCGGGAAACCCAGCTCGCGGTAGACATCCGCCAAAAAGTCGATGAACCGCGCGCATTCCTCCTGGATCTGCTCTTCGGTGCAGAAGATATGCGCGTCGTCCTGGGTGAACCCGCGCACCCGCATGATCCCGTGCAGCGCGCCCGACGGCTCGAACCGGGCACAGGAGCCGAACTCGGCCAGCCGCAGGGGCAGGTCGCGATAGGATTTCAGACCCTGGTTGAACACCTGCACGTGGCAGGGGCAGTTCATCGGCTTCAGCGCGTTGATCCGCGTCTGATCCTTGTTCTTGACGCTGGCGTCGTCATCCTCGCCGTCGCGGCTTTCGTCCACCTCCACGATGAACATGTGGTGCTGGTACTTGTCCCAGTGGCCGGACTTTTCCCACAGCTTGCGGTCCACGACCTGCGGCGTGTTGATCTCGCGGTATCCGCCCGCGCGCTGCTTGCGGCGCATGTAGTCCTGCAACTGGGTATAGATCGTCCAGCCATTGGGGTGCCAGAACACTTGGCCGGGCGCTTCCTCCTGCATGTGAAACAGGCTCATCTCTCGGCCCAGCTTGCGGTGGTCGCGCTTTTCCGCCTCTTCCAGGAAATTCAGATACGCCTTCAGCTTTTCCTTGCCGGTGAAGGCCACGCCATAGATCCGCTGCAGCATCTGGCGGCTGGAATCCCCGCGCCAATAGGCCCCCGCAATGGACATCAGCTTGAAGGCATCCGCGGGCACCTGGCCCGTATGCTGCAAATGTGGCCCCCGGCACAGGTCTTGCCAATGCCCGTGCCAGTACATACGCAACGGCTCGTCGCCCGGAATGGCCTCGATCAGCTCCACCTTGTAGGGCTCGCCATTGTCCTTGTAGTGCTGCACCGCGCGGTCGCGTTCCCACACCTCGGTGCGGACAGGGTCGCGCAGGTTGATGATCTCGCGCATCTTTTTCTCGATGGCACCCAAATCCTCGGGCGTGAACGGCTCGGCTCGGTCGAAATCGTAATACCAGCCATTCTCGATCACCGGCCCGATGGTGACTTTCGTGTCGGGCCAGATCTCCTGCACCGCCCGGGCCATGATATGCGCGAGGTCGTGGCGCACCAATTCATTGGCGGCCTCCTCGTCCTTCATCGTATTGATGGCGATCTGCGCGTCGCGCTCGATGGGCCAGGCCAGATCCCAATGCTTGCCATCGACATGTGCCGAAATGGCCTTCTTGGCCAGCGAGTTGGAGATATCGGCGGCCACTTCGGCGGGGGTGATCCCAGCGTCGTATTGCCGCGCATTGCCATCGGGAAGAGTAAGGGAGATCTGAGCCATGTCTGGCCTCCTCGTCAGTTTGGCGCCCACGGAACGCCCGGTTGCGGGTTATGGTCTTGGCCCGGGTTGTGGCGCGGGTCGGGGGGCAAGTCAAGCGCGGCTTGCCCAAGCTGGGCGCTCCTCTCGCCGGGACGACCGGCCAAACGCGGATTCGGTGTGCAAACGTATGCGAATCCGCCTTGCCGCGTCGCAGCGCACCCTTCTGAAAGCCTCTGATAAAGAACGAAAAATTCCCCTTTACGATCTGCCGAAATCTCCTATATAACAATATCTAAACGTGCATTCAGGTTTGCTTATCGCACGTAACCGCATCGGAAGGAGCAGAAAAACATGGCCCGCTACAACGACACATTCGAACTTTCCGTCGAGGACATGGACCTGATCGAAAGCGCACTGCACAGTTCGAAGGTCAACCAACCCGAGCCGGTGACCCGCCGCATCCACGACCTGCTGGGCCGCCTGCACAATCAAAAAGTTTTTTACCGTCCCAAGTCCGCGCCCTATGTCGGAGGCTAACCAGCCTCAACGACACGGTGCGCAGTGCAAGGCACATTCGAACGACTGACAGGACAGGAAAGTGACAAGGCCGAGGCCCGCAACGGGCTTCGGCATATCTTTTCCCTCAGCCTCACCAAAATCGCCGACGGTCTCATCGACCCCAAGCTGGTGCTCAGCTGGCTTCTGGGTGTCCTCGGCGCGCCGGGAAGCATAGTGGCCCTTCTGGTGCCGTTGCGCGAGGCCGGGGCGCTTTTGCCGCAAGTGCTGCTGGCGCCGTGGCTGGAACAGCGCAAGCAACGCCGCTGGATGTGGGTCGCGGGCAGCGCGGGGCAGGGGGCCATGGCCGCCGGTATCGCCGCCTCGGCCATTTTCCTGCAAGGCTGGGCAGCGGGGCTCGCCATCTGCGTGCTCTTGGCCACGCTGGCGATTTTCCGCGCGGCCTGCTCGGTCTCCTACAAGGACATCCTGGGCAAGACCGTGGGCCAGACCAAGCGCGGCGCGGTCACCGGCATGGCCGGCTCGGTCGCGTCCATCGCGGTGCTGGTCTTTGCCGGGCTGATGCTGTCGGGCCTCATACAGACCAAAGCCGCCGTGATCGCCGCCGTCGCGCTCGCCGCCTGCCTATGGGTCGCCGCGGCCGTCATCTTCTCGACCCTCGACGAGAACGACAGCACCCCGCAACAGGACACCGGCCTGCACCGCTTCCGCGACGTGATCCGCGAAGACGCGAACCTGCGCCGCTTCATCCTGGTGCGCGGCCTGCTGACCGCCACCGCGCTTGCGCCGCCGTTCCTGGCCGTGATGACCACCCAAGGCGACGACGACAAGCTGCGCACGCTGGGCGCATTGCTGGTGGCCTCCGCGGCGGCGGGGTTCGTCAGTTCCTATGCCTGGGGCTGGCTCGCCGACCGCTCCAGCCGCCTGATGCTGCTCGCGGCGGGGCTTCTGGGGGCGCTGGCCATGGCGGCGGGCGTGGCCGCCAACCTTGCCGGATGGGCCCAGACCACGGCCATCATCCCCGGCGTGCTCTTCGTGCTGATGATCGCCTACCACGGCGTGCGACAGGCGCGCTCGACCTACCTTGTCGACATCTCGCCCGAGGATCGGCGCACGGTGAATTCCGCTGTCGCCAACCTGGCCATCGGGATCATCCTGCTGCTGGCCGGCGCCTTCGGCGGCGCGCTCAGCTGGGTCGGCCCCAATGCCGCCCTCATCGGGTTCGCGGCGATGTCGGCGCTTGGCGGGCTGGCCGCGCTGGGGTTGCGGGATGTCACTTGACTGTATACCACCGCATACAGTTGTATCGCGCTGTATTCGTCAGTATGCAGGTGTTGACTGTAACATATTGTGACATAAAGAGAATTTTCATTTCCAATTGAAATGCTAACTTTATTGCACGGCCTTACGGGTCTCAGACGCGGACAAAGAAAACGGTAGAGTAAATGGCACGTTTCGATAGCAGCTCCGACACCTCCGATGATGCGGGGGATGCGGATGATCCCGATCAAGCAGCGGGAACCACCTATCTCGGCTTCCCGGCCAGTGCGGTCCCCGACAAACCGGGGCAGGAGCGGGAATACACGCTCGACCGCATCGAGCGCACGATAGGCTCCATACTCTGACCACCGCTGGCGGCTTGAAACGCCGCCCTTAGGGTGACAGGTTCCTTTCAAACCTCGAAAGGGAACCCAAGATGTCAGAGATCAAGATGCTGACCTCGCCGCAAGGGCGTCGTCTGGCCTATCACAAGACCGACGGAGACGGGCCGGGCGTGGTCTTTCTCGGCGGCTTCAAATCCGACATGGAAGGCACCAAGGCCCTCAATCTCGAAGACTGGGCCAGGCGCACGGGCCGCGCCTTTCTGCGGTTCGACTATTCCGGACACGGCCAAAGCGGCGAAGCCTTCACCGATGGTTGCATCGGCGACTGGGCGGCGGACGCCCGGGCCGCGATCGAGGAACTGACCGACGGCCCGCAAATCCTCGTCGGCTCCTCCATGGGTGGCTGGATTTCCCTGCTCATGGCCCGCGCCATCCCCGACCGCATCGCCGGCATGGTCACCGTGGCCGCCGCCCCCGATTTCACCGAGGACAGCATGTGGGCCGGCTTCACCGAGGCGCAGCGCGCCGAGTTGAAGGCCAAAGGCCGCCTCGCGTTGCCCAGCGAATATGACGAGCCCTATATCATCACCCACCGCCTGATCGAGGACGGGCGCGACAACCTCGTCCTGCGCTCGGACCTGAAACTGCCGTTCCCGGCGCGCTTCCTGCAAGGCACCGCCGATGCGGATGTGGACATGTCCGTGGCCCTGCGCCTTCTGGACCACGCCAAGGGCCGCGACATGCGCCTCACGCTCGTGGACGGCGCCGATCACCGCTTTTCCGATCCCGACTGCCTCGCGCTCATCATCCGCTCCATCGAGGACGTGCTGGAGCGCATCGCGTGAGCGCCGACACCTTCCCGACCGGATCGGCGGATTGCCGTAGCCCGCGCGAGTTTTCTTGGTTTTCCCGCGCGCCTGTGGCAGAATCGCGTCCATAAAACAGCGCAAAGCGCGCGGGCAGGTTAAGGAAAAAGCGATGAAGGACCCCTTGGTGTTTCTGCCGGGCATGATGTGTGACGCACGCGTCTTCGGCCCCCAGATGACGGCGCTCAGCCCCGACCTGCCGGTAACTGTCGCGCCCATTTCCCACGGTGACCGGATCGAAGAAATCGCCTCGGGCCTCCTCGACCACCTGCCGCGCCGCTTTGCGCTGGCGGGGCTGTCCATGGGCGGGATCGTGGCGCTGGAAATCGTGCGCCGCGCGCCGGACCGGGTGACGCGGCTCTGCCTGATGGACACCAATTCGATGGCCGAGACGCCGCAATCGGCGGCGAATTACGAACCCGTCGTCACCAAGCTGCGGGCGGGCTTCATCGACCAGGCCGTGTCGGCACTGTTGCGGCCCGAGCACCTGGCCCCGAATGCCGAACGCACCTCGATCCTGCACATGGTCACCAAGATGGCCGAGAACCTCGGACCCGAGGCCATCACCCGCCAGGTCCGCGCCCTGCAGCGGCGCCGCGACTACCAGGCGACCCTGCGCAAGATCCACGTGCCGACGCTGGTGATGTGCGGCGTGCATGACACGCTGACCCCGGTCAAGCGGCACGAGTTCATGGCCGGTCTCATCCCCAACGCCGAACTGGCGCTGGTGCAGGACGCCGGGCACCTGCCGACGCTCGAATCCCCCGAGGCCGTGACGGCCGCGCTGCGCGTCTGGCTGAAACAGCCGCTGGTGCTGCACCGGCGGGTCGAAGCGGGGTAGGGCGGGTCAACCTGACCGTTCAGCCTGTCATCCTCGGGCTTGACCCGAGGATCTGTGTGACTACGAGATCCCGGATCAAGTCCGGGATGACCGGTGTTTGACTAAGCCGCACATCGACGGGCCGCGGTGCGGCGATCCAACCGCAATTCTGAGCACTTTATTTCCGCCAAATCCGAAGAGCATTCGAACGGTGCGCCCAACTCGACCAAATCACCGTGCCGGGGGGCGGCCCGGCGATGCGCGGCGGCGCGGCCTTGCCGCGCCTTTGTTCCGCGCGTGGACAAAGACAGGGGGCATCCCGGACCTGATCCGGGATCTCTCCGCCCAAGCGCGCCGCTTCACTCCGCCGCGATCTTGGCCTTCTTCTTGTCCTTGCGCGACTTCGTGCGGCTGCGCGCCGCCGGGTCCTCGGAATTGGCGTCGATGAAATCCAGCACCAGGGGCCGGATGTTGTTGCGCCAGGACCGGCCCGCGAAGATGCCGTAATGGCCCGCCTCGGGCTCCAGGTGGCTGGCCTTCATGTCGTCCGGCAACCCGGTCAGCAGGTCCAGCGCCGCCACGCATTGCCCAGGGGCCGAAATGTCGTCCTTGCCGCCCTCGACGGTCTTCACCGCGACCTTGCTGATCGCGCCGATATCCACCTTGTGGCCATCGACCACGAATTCGTTCCTGGCGATCTCGCCCGCCTTGAAGATGCGTTCGACCGTCGAAAGGTAGAACTCCGCCGGCATGTCCATGACCGCCAGGTATTCATCGTAGAACTTGTTGTGCGGGTCGCGGTCGCTGGCCTCGCCCTGCGCCACGCGGGTGATCTGGTTCATGAAGGCCTGGCTGTGCCGCTCGGCATTCATCGACATGAACGACGCCAGTTGCAGCAGGCCGGGATAGACCTTGCGCCCCACGCCGGGATACTTGAACCCAACGCGCTGGATCATCGTGCCTTCCAGTTGGCCCATGGTCACGCTGTGGCCGAAATCCGTCACCTCGGTCGGCGTGGCATCGGGGTCGATCGGCCCGCCGATCAGCGTCAGCGAACGGGGCTGCGCCTCGGGGTCCTGCTCGGCCAGATAAGCGGTGGCGGCCAGGGTCAGCGGCGCGGGCTGGCACACCGCAATGACGTGCAGGTCATTGCCGAGATGCCGCATGAACTCCACCAGGTAGAGCGTGTAATCCTCGACATCGAACTTGCCTTCGCTGACCGGGATGTCGCGGGCATTGTGCCAGTCGGTGACGTAGACCTCGCAATCGGGCAGCAGCGACTTCACGGTCGAGCGCAAGAGCGTCGCGTAATGCCCCGACATCGGCGCCACCAGCAGAACCCGGCGGTCCATCTCGTCGCGCCCCTGCACGTTGAAGTGGATGAGGTCGCCAAAGGGCTTTTCCACCACCGTCTCGATGCTGATCAGGTGATCGCGCCCGTCCTCGCCGGTGATCGACTCGATCCCCCAGTCGGGCTTGGCGACCATCCGCTGGAACGCGCGTTCGGTCACTTCGCCCCAGGCGGCCAACCACTGAAATGCAGGGTTTGGGGTCAGCGCGAAGATGGGGTAAGATGCCATGGAATAGGCCGTCGCTCCCAGCCACTGGTTGGTGTTGCGGATGGTTTCCATCAAGTCGTAGGTGGCCATGTAACGCATTACTTACTCCTTCGGCCCGACCGACCGAGTTGGTTCCATTCGTCGCAGTCCCGCAGGCCCCGGGGACCTGTATAGGCGGGGCGACGTTAACACTTGCATACCAGACGCAGGCCTCCTGCGCCATGCTGCACGGCAGAAAGATTAGAGGATTTCGTGGAAATGGCAACGCCCGACACCGCTGATGAAAAAAATCTGGAGCGGATGAACGAAAATCTCGAAAAGGTCGAAGCCTTGTCACAAAGGCTCGTGCAGGCGCTCAGCCACCGCAATCCGCCCATGCCCGAACTGAACGGTCCGGGGCAGGATCTTTATGCACGTGCAGCAGCCTCCTACTGGCAGGCGCTGATGGAAAACCCCGGCAAGATCTATGAACAGCAGCTGGAATACTGGGGCAAATCCGTGCGCCATTTCATGGAGGCGCAGCAATCGCTGCTTCAGGGCCACCCCCCGTCCGACGCTGACGAAGACGATCCCGACCCGCTGGAGGGCGACAAGCGATTCACGAATCCCCTGTGGCGGACGCACCCCTATTTCCGGCTGGTGAAACAGCAATATGCGCTCAACCGGCAGGCCGTGGAAAAGGCCGTGGCCGAGGCCGACGACCTCGACCCCAAGGACCGCAAGCGCCTGAACTATTTCGCGCAGCAGATCGTCGACATGATGAGCCCGACGAATTTCCTGAGCACCAACCCCGACGCGCTGGAACGCGCCATCGAGACCGAGGGCGAAAGCCTGGTGAAGGGGCTGGAGAACCTGGTGTCGGACCTTGAGGCCAACAATGGCGAAATGGTCGTGCGCCTGTGCGACGAGGAGGCCTTCAAGCTGGGCGAGAACGTCGCCGTGAGCGAAGGCGAGGTGGTCTATCGCAACCGCCTGATGGAGCTGATCCAGTACAGCCCCACCACCGCGCAGGTGCACAAGACCCCCGTGGTGATCTTCCCGCCCTGGATCAACAAGTACTACATTCTCGACCTGAAACAGGAAAACAGCCTGATCAAGTGGATCACGGATCAGGGCTACACGCTGTTCGTCGTGTCCTGGGTCAACCCCGACGCGTCCTACAGTGACGTGCTGATCGACGACTACATCGAGGAAGGCTTCCTGACCGCCATCCGCGAGGCCAAGGCGATCACCGGCGAGAAACAGGTCAACGCCGTGGGCTACTGCATCGCCGGCACCACGCTGCACCTGACGCTGGCGCTGATGGCCAAGCGCGGCGACACGTCCGTGAAATCCGCCACCTTCTTCACCGCGCTCACCGATTTTGGCGAGCAGGGCGAGTTCGTGCCCTTCCTGCAGGACGATTTCGTCGACGGAATCGAACGCGAGGTGGAAGAGCAGGGCATCCTGCGCTCGTTCATCATGGGTCGCACCATGTCCTTCCTGCGCTCCAACGACCTGATCTACAAGCCCGCGATCCGCAGCTACATGATGGGCGAGACCCCGCCCGCCTTCGACCTGCTCTACTGGAACGGCGACGGCGCCAACCTGCCGGGCGCCATGACCAAGCAATACCTGCGCGACCTCTGCCAGGCCAACGCCTTCGTCACCGACGGCATGACCGTCTGCGGCGAAAAGGTGCATATCAGCGACGTGACCGTGCCGATCATGGCCGTCACCTGCCAAAGCGATCACATCGCCGCCTGGCGCGACTGCTACCGCGGCTTCCTGCAGACCGGATCGACCGACCGCAGCTTCATCGTGTCCGAGTCCGGCCACATCGCCGGCATCGTCAATCCGCCGTCGAAAAAGAAGTACGGCTATTACATGAACAAGGACCTGCCGCCCACGCCCGAAGAATGGCTGGAGGGCGCGACCGAGCGTGAAGGCTCCTGGTGGCCAACGTGGGAAACCTGGCTGCGCAAGCGCTCGGGCACCAAGGTAAAGGCCCGCAAACCGGGCGATTCCGAGCATCCCAGCCTTGGTCCGGCGCCCGGAACCTACGTTTTGCGCAAGGCAACTGCCTGACGCGAAACGCTTTTTTAGATCGTGTGAAAGTTTTGCTGCAGTGCAGCAAAAAGGGTTGCAATGCTGCAATGCAGCATCTATATATGTTGCAGATGCAAAGAGCGGACCAACCGCCTGCAAAACGAACACGACTGAAACCGAACAGTAAGGAGCCAAACCAATGGCAAAAGCACAAGCACAAGACATCAACGCGATGATGAAAGACATGATGGGCGCATTCCCCGTCGACACCAAGGCGATGGAAGAAGCGTTCAAGAACCAGGCCGCCCTGAGCGAGAAAATGTCGGGCGTCGCGCTCGAAGCCGCCACCAAGTCGGCCGAGCTGTCGGGCAAATGGACCCAGGAAACCCTGTCCAAGCTCAGCGACGTCACCAAGGCGAAATCCGAGCCGGCAGACTACGCCAAGGCCATGACCGACTTCGCGTCGGCCAATGCTGAATCGGCTGCCGAGCACATGGCTGCCTTCGCCGAGATCGCGAAGAAGGTCCAGATGGACACGGTCGAGCTGATGATGGCTGCTGGAAAAGACCTGCAGGAAGATGCGTCCAAGGCCGTGAAGAAAGCCACCGACGACATGACCGCCGCGGCCAAGAAAGCCTCGACCACCGCTGCCAAGTAAGCGGAGCCGGTCAACGGTTTAACGAGTACGGGTCAACTTCCTCCCTTTTGGCCCGGATCACCGAAGGGCGAGCCTCACCGGCTCGCCCTTTTTCGATGTCAGTATTTCGGGGTGGACAGCCAGAAGGCGACACGGCTGACGAGAAACGGACGCCGAGCGTTTTCAGGTGCTGCCGATGTAATTGCAGCCGAACCGACGTTGCATCTCGCGATGCGTTGCTCCTCGAAGCGCGTCAGCCTCGGCGTTGATGCTTTCAAGGTCGGCCACCAAATCAGAGGAAGCACGGTCCGGCGAGATTCTGGCAACCATGGCTTTTGCCTGTAGCCGCGCAGAGGTCCGCATGGCCGGTTCAAACATCGCATGAGCGGCACGGGCATTGGTCTCTGAACTTGCCAGCGTTGCCGCGATCGCGCAGCGATAGCTCATCGAGCCACTGCCATCCTTCACCTGAAAGGTATAAACCGCAGTCTCGGACGCGATTGCCCGGACATAGCTGATACCCGTTGCTGCCAGTATTCCGAACCCGATTGCGAGTGTGACCATTCCGGTTTTCATCAATCCCTCCAAAGAATTGCTTATGGTTGAAAATAAATTTTTTAAAGTTGTAAGGTAAATTCCTTAGCTGAACGTTAATGGCAAAGCGTGGCGAAATTTGGGCACCACCCTCCGGACCATCGCCAATTTACGTCAACCGGGCGCTATGCGGAGGTTGCGGACATTCACCGAACGTCCGCAAAGGAGCCTAGGCAGGCCTCATGCCGCCTTCTCCAACCGGATTTCGCCATCATGCAGGAAGCACCGCTTGTCGAAAAGTGACAGATCGACGGGGTTGGGCAGCCTCACATTTTCGATGTTTGGCATGCCGCGGGACGATAGCTCAAAAGCGCGGTCGATCTGCGAGAGCAGAACCACGATCGCCCCTCGTCCGATGGCAAATTCCTTGAGCGCTCGGATTTGTTCTTCAAGCGGAGGATGGCTTCGCCGTTGATCCAGGAGCTGCAGGTAATCGACAACGACCAGTGCATCACAAGGCGCATTATCGAGGCACTCGATAATGTAGGCCGCGCAAATATCGTCCGAGGTATCAACGACGATTGAACGGGCGTTTGCATCTTGGTCGAATCCAAGTTTCGCAAACCGATCCCAGACATCCACTTCATTGTAATCCAATGAATAAACGTAACCTTTGCGACGGGTTTTCTCAGCCAATGCGGCCAGCTCCAACCCAAGCAGGGTTTTCCCGTGACCGGGGCGCGCACCGATCAGCACCAACTCGCCTGAATTGAGCTGGCTCAAAACGTCTTTGGCGGGTGTTGAATTGGAATAGCTGGACGCCAGGTGGCTCCAGTCCCTGAAGCCCTCTTTGCGCGCAAGCTGGTTGAGTGCCTTGTGAAGCTTGATGCCATTGTCGCGCGCGAGCAGTTTTGCTTGACGCTTGAGTGTGTAGATTGGTGAAGACAGTTTCATCTTGAACCTCCAATTTCGAGCGGTCTACGCAATCCCTCCTTATGCGCGTGCTCGAACGGGATAGGTTCGAAATCGTGTCGCTCCGCATGTCGAATGCTGCCCCAGTGGAGGGGGGAGGCCCGAGCAAGGCCATGCGCAATGCTACCCGTGCCTGTGAGAATACTCAATTGGATTTCGGTCATTCGCCACACGCTGACGCGTGATCAGGATGGGCACCCTCCGGACCATCGCCAACTGACGTCGACCGGCCGCTATTCGCCGGTCGCGGGAACTCCTTTGTGACCCCATGACCACACCTCCGGGACCAAGTGATTGCCATCAGGTCGCAGCGGCGTAAGGTGACCCCAAATCGCAACGACTCATCGGACTGACCCATGCCCATTGCCGCAGCAAGAAATTTCGTTCTCCTGGCGTGCAGCCTTCTTCTCGCTGCCTGCGCGGGAACGATGCCCTCGGACACACCCGGCGGGGCAACCTACCCCGAATACGGCGAAATGCAGGAAGGGCACATCACCATCGACGCGATCGACCCGCAATACCTGCGCGAGCCGAACCGGCGTAAATCCGTGACATACCAGGGCGACGAGGCGCCGGGCACCATTGTCGTCGACCCCTACGCCAAGTTCCTCTACTTCGTCGAAGGCCCCGAAAGCGCCATTCGCTACCCCGTCGCCGTCGGTCGCGAAGGCCGCGGTTTCAGCGGCCGGGCCACCATCGGGCGCAAGGCGGAATGGCCGGGCTGGACGCCCACCGCCAACATGATCCGATCCGACCCCGACGCCTACGCGCCCTTCGCCAAGGGCATTCCCGGCGGCAAGGCCAGCCCGCTCGGCGCCCGCGCGCTCTACCTCTACCGCGGCGGTCGCGACACCTATTACCGCATCCACGGCACGAACGACCCGGCCACCATCGGCAACCAGGGCAGCGCCGGATGCATCCGGCTCTTCAACCAGGACATCATCGACCTTCACGCACGCGTGGATGTAGGCGCTCCGGTCGTGGTGCGCAGCTACGAGGAGTCCGTGGCGGCGGAAGGTGTCGAGACGGCGAACCGGGGCGGCGAAATGGTCCCGAAACCTGTCGATCCGGAAAGCGTCTATGCCTATGTCGCCGAAGAACAGCGGCGCAAGGCCGAGTACGAAGCCAGCCAGTGAGGCGCCACGCATCCGGGCGACGGCAGGCGTGTGGTGCGATGACAAGCGCCATGACGCTTTCAAAAGACCGGGCCTGACCCGCTCTCCAGGCTTCGCCATGGCCGCCCGCGTGTCATTAAGGTGAACCCGACGCCGGCTGTCATCCGACGACGCGCCGCGCTTTCGGCGCGCCCGGTGTCCGGAATGAACCGGTCATCCGGGGCAGGGCAAATGGCTCGGCCGACCCGTTCCCGCGGATTGCAAGAGATTGACCGTATTCCAGTCTTCGTGTTGACGCGATTGCCGACCAGAAGGGCCGCATGACACTTCTGTTCGCATTCGGACTCCTCCTCGCGGCTTTCTACATGGGCGTCGCGAACGGATTGATCCCCCACAAGCCCGGTGCGTCCCGGCGTGGTGCGAGGGTCATGATCGTGGCGGGTGTTGTGGCCTTCGCGATTTGGGAATTCGGCCAATCCACCACCGCCGCCATGACGGCCGTAACCCAGGTGTTCGCGATCTTGTTCATGGTGCTGGTTTTCCTGCTGGGCCTGGGTATCCTGCTTGGCGCTCAAGTGGCGCGGCTCCGGACAAAGAGCACGACACGCACCCTTGCGGTCTGTGCGACGATGGCGGTTCCCGCCGCGCTCTGCGGATTGGCGGCGTATCAGCTTGAGCGTCACCGGGAAGCCGAAGAAGCCGCCAAGATAGCAGCCCGAAAGGCGTTCCGAAGCCAGACACTCAGCGCGAATTTCGGCGCACATTCCGTGACCTTCCCGGTAAGCCCGGGATTGACGATCAGGCATTTCTGCAAAGATCAAAGCCGGGTCTGTGTGACCAGCTGGTTAGCGGAAGGTATCAACCAGGCGCCAGCCGATGATCTGGTCCTGGTTTCGATGCAATTTTCAAGCATCACCAGTTTCGCGGAGGAATTCACCACGTGGTGCGCCAGCCGATCCGATATTGCGGATACAGCCTGGTGCGAACGGCACCGGACACGCGATTTCACGCTTCAACTGCAAGGCCGGACCCGCGCGCCCTGGGGACAGGCCCAGGGTGCCGAACCCTTTGAAGCGCCCGAGCAAATCAAGTCACTTGCGTGTTGGGATCATTGGAAAGGGCGCTATTGCCGCGCCACCATCGACGTTGCTCCGGGAATCGAGGCGCATGTCCCGTCGCATGGCCTGACGCCTGATGACGCAGGCCGGCATGCCCTCGAAACACTGCCCGCAATCAATCGGCTTTGGCAGGCCATGACGCAAGGCGAATGATCCGCCGCGCGAGGGCGGCCCCCTCACACGCCCTTTCTTTTTGTTCTGCACTGGCATAGGCTTTGCTGCAGTGCACGCATTCCGGGGAGGACACACGTGGCCGAAGACGAAAAACCGCTTCTGATCAAACGGTACGCCAGCCGTCGTCTCTACAACACCGAGACGTCCGACTACGTGACCCTCGAAGACATCTCCGAGTTCATCCGCGACGGCCGCGAGGTGCAGATCATCGACCTGAAGTCGGGCGACGACCTCACCCGGCAATACCTGCTCCAGATCATCGCCGAACACGAAAGCCGGGGCGAGAACGTGCTGCCGATCAACGTTCTGACCGATCTCGTGCGCAGCTACACCACCCAGGCCACCTCCATGGTGCCCGACTTCCTCGCGGCCAGCTTCGAGATGCTGCAACAGGGCCAGTCCCAGATGATGGAGAACATGGCCAAGGCGAACCCGCTGGCCAAGTCCTTCAACCAGATGCCCGGCCTGGACGCCATGCGCGCCCAGCAGGAGGCGTTCCTCAAGGCCATGACCGGCGGCGGCGTCCCCGGCATGACCGGCAAGACGCCCGAGGAGGGCGAGCCTGCCACGGGGGCGGCCGGCGACGAGGGCCTCGACGACATCAAGAAGCAACTGGCCGATCTGCAGGACAAGCTGTCCAAGCTCAGCAAGTAAGGCCCGGCCATGGTCGACAGCCCCGGCCGTATCACCCTGTGGGGGATCGAGGTGTTCATGGCCGCGGCCGACGAGCGCTCGATCTCCGCGGCTGCCAAGCGCCTCGGCGCCAGCCCCTCGGCGGTCAGCCAGCAACTGACCAACCTCGAGGGCGCGGTCGGCGCCACGCTTTTGCAACGCAACGCGCGCCCCATCCGCCTGACCCCGGCGGGCGAGATCCTCAAACGCCGCGCCCAGGCCATCCTCAACGAGGCGGCCCAGGCCCGCGCCGAACTCGCCATGTCAGATATGTCGATGCTGACCCGCTTTCGCCTCGGCATGATCGAGGATTTCGAGGCCGACGTCACGCCGCAGCTGCTGACCCATGTGGCGGCCGAGCTCAAGACCAGCCAGTTCCTGCTGGAAACCGGCGCCAGCCACTACCTCTACGATCTCCTGGAAAGCCGCACGCTCGACATGATCGTCGCTGCCGAACTCAACGCCGGCGACGACTGGGCCGAGGTTCATCCACTCTTGCGGGAAGGGTTCGTCGTCGCGGCCCCCAAGGCTCGGATCAAACCGGACGGCGACGTGCTGCGCCAGCTAAAACGCCTGCCGCTCATCCAGTATACCCAGCGCCACTACATGGGCCGTCTGCTCTCGGCCCATCTCGCGCGGCAGAAACTCAGCCTGCCGCACCGCTTCGAGCTCGACAGCTACCACGCCATCCTGGCGCTGGTGGGGCAGGGGACCGGCTGGACGATCCTGCCCCCCTTGGCGCTGATGCGCGCCCGCCGCTTTGCCGCTCAGATCGACGTCATGCCGCTCCCGTTCGAGCCGCTGACCCGCACCATCAGCCTGACCGCGCGCAAGGACATCCTTCAGGACCTGCCGGCGCAACTGGCCGCAACCCTGCGCCCGATCCTGCGCGACACGATCCTCGCCCCGGCGCAGGAGGCGTACCCGTTCCTCGCCGATCAGCTCGAACTGCTCTGAAGCGTTTCGCCTGTTACCGGGGCCATCAGAGAAAGGCGAAATGCGTGCAAGGATTGGCTAATGTGCGAAACGCTTCAGGTCGGGCGCGCGCCTTCCTCAGGTGCCGTAGGCCCGTTCCGGCTCCATCGGCCCCGCCGCCGTCTCCGCCGCCGCGATCAGCGCGTCGGCCACGAAGTCGAGGTCGTCCCGGCTCAGACGCGCGGGCAGCCGCACGTCACAGGCCCGCATCAGCATCGCCCGCGTCTGCGGCAGGTCCGGCGTCGGCCCCGGCAGGAACTGCCAGTTCCAGAAGGCCCGGGCGTTGTCCTGCGACATCCCGAACACCTGCACCTTCACGCCGCGCCCGGCAGCGGCGCTGGCAAAGGCCCGCACCTCGGCATCGCTCATGCCGACAAGGTTGAACTGGATCGAATCCGGCGCCCGCTCTTCGCGGTCCAGCTTGTCCGGCACACGCAGCCAGGGCGAGATGTTCAGCCGCCCGGCGACATGATCGTGGTTGGCACGCCCGTCGCGCACCCGCCGCGCCACCTCTGGCAGCTGCGGTCGAATGATCGCGGCGCTCAGGTTGCCCATGCGCAGGTTGTAAAGCGGCAGCCGGTTCTGCCAGTCGGCAAAGGCAGCCGCCAGCATCGGGTCGTCCCCCGCCATATGCTTGGCCCAGTTATGCTCATACGCGCCCGACATGATCACGGCCCGCGCCACCAGGTCGGCGTCGTCGGTGACCAGGATTCCGCCTTCGCCCGCATTGACCAGCTTGTAGGACTGGAAACTGAAACAGCCCACGCGCCCGATCGTGCCGATCTTGCGCCCGCCCCAGACCGTGCCCAGGCTGTGCGCCGCGTCCTCGATCACCGGGATGCCGCGCACGTCGCACAGCCCCATGATCGCGTCCATGTCGGATGTATGCCCGCGCATGTGGCTGACGATCACCGCGTCGATCCGCTCGTCCAACTTGGCCTCGAAATCGGCCATGTCGATCCGGTAATTCTCGCCCACCTCGCACAGCACCGGCACGCAATCGGCATGGATGACCGACGACGGCACCGCCGCAAAGGTGAACCCCGGGATCAGCACCCGCGCATCCCGCGGCAGCCCCAGCGCCTTCAGCGATAGGAACAGGGCCGCCGAACAGGACGACACCGCCAGCGCATAGCGCGTGCCCATCAGCGCCGCGAATTCGCGCTCCAGCAGGCTGACCGGCGCATCCTCGGGCGCGGTATAGCGGAACAGGTCGCCCGATTGCAGCATCCGGTCGATCTCGGCCCGGGCCGCCCCGGGGATGGGTTCGGCGTCATAGACATTGGGGGCGGGGGACGTGCTAGCCTGGGTCATGTTCGGATTTCCTGAAGCTCGTTTTTCGATTTTCCGAAACCTCTACACCAAAACCGTCCAACCCCAAAGCGAAGTTTTGGCAACGGCGCCGCTTCGCCGTCTCTTCCTCTGGCGGTAAATATCCCAGGGGGGCGTCGAAACTCCGTTTCGACGTGCGGGACTGGTCCCCCTCCGACGTCGCTGACACCTCACCGCGTCTCGGCCACCGCCCACTCGCGAAACGCCGCCACCTTAGGGTCGTCCCACCTGTCGCGCGATGCGATCAGGCAGATGCCCCCCGTGGGCGAGGTGCAGACCATCTCCGGGAACAGCTTCACCAGCAGGCCCGATTCCAGTTCGTCCCGGTTCAGCGCAAGGTCCGCCATCACCACGCCCGCCCCCAGTGTTGCCGCCTTGGCCGCCATGTCGAGATTGGGAAAATCGCTGCCGCTGCCGGCGTCCACGCCGCGCACGTCGAAGGCCTCCAGCCACGCGCGCCAATCGGCGTGGCGCGGCGTTTCGTGCAGCAGCAGGAACCGGGCCAGGTCCTCGGGCCGCTCGGGACGTCCCTGTGCGGCCAGCAGGGATGGCGCGCAGGCGGGGGTGACTTCCACCGGAAACAGCGTTTCCACCTTCAACTCGCCGGGCCGGTCCGGCCAGTGCGTGACCGAAAACCCCACGTCATACTGGTGCGCGTCAAACCCATAGGGCCCCACGAAATCCGTGGTCAGCCGCACGCCGATCCCGGGGTGCAGGGCGCGGAACCTCTCAAGCCGCGGCAGCAGCCAGCGGATCGAGGTGGCGGGCGGGCAGATGATCCGCAAGTCCGACGCCTCCGTCCCGATCCGCGAGGTTTCGGCCAGGATCTCGCCGAAGGCCCGTGTCAGCACCGGCTGCAACCGCCGCCCGGCCTCGGTCAGTGCGACCCCCTTGCCGTGGCGGCGAAACAGCAGCGTTCCGATATGCTCTTCCAACAGCTTGATCTGCCGGCTGATCGCCCCGCGTGTCACGTGCAATTCCTCCGCCGCCCCGACAAAGCCACCGTGGCGGGCAGCGGCCTCGAAGGCGCGAAGGGCATTTAGCGGGGGCAGTCTCATCGCCGCTCCATGGATCAGGTTTTCTCACCCATGGTGCCAGAAAGAATGGTTTGAGCGCAAGCCGCGTCGCGCTTTATTCTCACCAGGCACCCCGATCCCGTGAGGTCGTTCCATGTTCGACATTACTCTGTCAAAACAGTCACGCCCATCGCTCGCGCAGCGTCTGCGCCATTGGATGCGGCCCGTGAGAAATCCTGATCCGGCCGACCCGGTAATGCTGGCCGATCTCGAACGCCTCGCCGATATCTCGCCGCACCTTCTGGCGGACCTCGGCTTCGAGGCCATCCGCACCGATCCGTCCGGGATCACGTCCTGGCGGCGCGGCTCCCTGAGGGTCGTCCGCCACACCGGCCCGGACGCCCGCCATCATGCCTTTCGCGTGCCTCGCGGCTGACCCGCCTCAGATCCCCAGCCGGTCGCGCGTCGCGTACCATGTCATCGCCAGCACCAAGAGCGGCGAGCGGAACGCCGCCCCGCCGGGGAAGGTCTGCGCCGGCACCCGCGCCAGCGTGTCAAAGCCTTGCGTGTCTCCGCGCACCGCATCGGCCATCAGCTTGCCCGAGAAGGTGGCCATGCCCACCCCGTGCCCGGAATAGCCCGAGGCCGACAGGACATTCGGCGCCACCCGCGTCAGGTAGGGCATCCGCTTCATCGTGATCGCCAGCGTCCCGCCCCAGGCATGGTCTATCTTCACGTCCCGCAGATGCGGAAAGATCTGCGTCATCGGCTTGCGCACCAGCGCCGCGATATCGTCCGGGAAGCGATAGCCATAGCTTTCGCCCCCGCCGAACAGCAACCGCCTGTCATGGCTCAGGCGGAAATAATTCACCACGAACTTCGAATCCGCCACCGCCACGTCCCGCGTCAGCACCTTTTCCGCATCGTCCCCCAGCGGCTCTGTCGCCACCACGAAATTGTTGATCGGCATCACCTTCGCCGCGACCTCGCGATTGAGCCCGCCCAGATACCCGTTGCATCCCAGGATCACGTGATCCGCCGTCACCCGGCCCGCATCGGTGGCCACCACCGCCGGCGCGCCCTCGTCGATGCGGTGCACCTCGGCTCGCTCGTATATCCGCACGCCCGCATCCCGCGCCGCCCGCGCCAGGCCAAGGGCAAAGGCCAACGGATGCAAATGCGCCGCTGACATGTCCAACGAGCCGCCCACGTATTTCGGTGACGGGCACAGCGCCTGCGCGGCGTCCCGGTCCAGCGTCTCGATCTGGTCATAGCCATAGCGGCGAAACAGGAAATCGGCATAGTCATGCTCTTCGCGCACCTCCGCCTTGGAAAAGCACATATGCGCCACGCCCGGCTTCAGGTGACAGTCGATCCCGTGCTTGACCACCAGTCCCTTCACCAGATCCTTTGCGCCCTCCGCCAGCTCCCACAGCTTGGCCGCATCGTCGCGCCCCACCATCTTTTCCAGCGTCCGCTGATCCTGCCGCTGCCCGCTGCCCAGCTGCCCGCCATTGCGCCCCGACGCGCCGAACCCCACGCGATGCGCCTCCAGCAGCACCACGTCCAGCCCCGCCTCGGCCAGATGCAGCGCCGCCGACAGCCCGGTGAACCCAGCCCCCACCACGCAGACATCCGCGCGGGTCTCGCCGCGCAACGGCGCGAAAGGCGCAAGCGGTTCGGTCGTCGCCGCGTACCAGCTGTCGGGGTATGTTCCGGGTGTGTCGTTGGAATAAAGCAGGTTCATTGCGGGGCGATCCTGTAATGGGCCAGGGTAAAGGACGGCGGGTCGAGACGATCCACCCGGATGCCCTCCACCGTCGCCACGGGCAGTTCGATCTTGAAACAGACGGGGCAGGGGCGGCCCAGATGCGCCTCGGCCATCTCCGCCAGTCGGTCCGCCACAAAGGGCGGCTCGGGCGGCGCAAACTCAGGGATAGCGGCAAACGCGTCCTCGGCTTGCAGCGCTTCGACCATCCGCTCGGTCAGATCGACCGTCAGCGATGGCTCGATCACCAAGATCCCGTCCAGCCCGCGCAGGTTCCCATCCGGGTCGCGCAAGTACCCGTCGATCTCCTCACCCACCACGGGCCAGCCCGGCTGCGGCGGGTAGATCTCGCTCACCTGCATCGGGTTCAGCCGATAGGCGTCCGTTTCTGGAAAGACATGGGCGAACGCGGCGGCAAACTGCGCCTCCAGCGCGGTCTGATCGAACGGAACGCGAGCCGCGTGACCGGTCTCGTCCGTCTCCAGCAGGATCGCGGGCAGGCTCAGCCGCACCCGCTGGGGAAACACGATGGTGCCCGGCGCGGGCAGGTCCGCAGGTTCGATCAGCGCCACCTCCGGGTCCTGCATCAGCTTGAACATCCGCGCCCGCGCGGCGTCGTGGTGGTCAAAGCGCTCGGTCACCAACTCGACCGGCTCCGACGCCTCGACCAGCCCCGCCATGTCGCGTTCATGCGGCGGATCGAAGGCCTCGGTCCCGGCGCAGAAGGCGCGGTAACAGCGGTACGTCTCGACCCTCTGCTTGTCCTTCAGAACGGTCACGAAAGCCCCGTCCGGCGGCATCCCCGGCGGGCTGAGAAACAGGATCGACAACAGCGTCCGCTTCAATTGCGCACCGGGATTGTCGGTGTAATAGGCCCGTCCCTGCGCCGCCTTCAGCGCGGCGGCATCCCGCACCACGCGCAGCCCGTCTCCCGTCACCTGATCGTGCAGCAAAAGCGCATAGGCGACCTCGTCCAGCGGCAGCCCCTGCAGAAAGTCATGCCGCTCGACACCCGATGTGTCGGCGTCGGTTGGGGCCGGGGCAGGGCCCTCGCGCAACAGCCACAGCCCGGCCACCAAAAGGACCATCATGCCAAGGGCAAGTCCCGCCGCCCTAGACATTCATCAAGAGATGCTCGCGCTCCCAGGGGGAAATCACCTGCAGGAACTCGGCATATTCCGTGCGCTTGACGATGGAATAGACCCGCGCGAACTCGGGGTGCAGGACCTCCTGCAACTCGGTCGCCTCGTCAAACAGGTCCAGCGCCGCGCCCAGCCCGTCGGGGAAATCCGGCTCGCCCTCATAGGCGTCACCCCGAAACTGCGGCTTGGCCCGCAGCTCGTTCTTGATCCCCAACAGACCGCAGGCCAAGCTGACTGCGATGCCCAGATAGGGGTTGCAGTCCATCCCCGCGATCCGGTTTTCCACGCGCCGCGCCTCCGGCTTGGACAGCGGCACGCGAATGCCCGTGGTCCGGTTGTCGCGCCCCCATTCCAGGTTGATGGGGGCGGCGTTGTCCTTGACGTAACGGCGATAGGAATTGACGTAGGGCGCCATCACCCCGATCGCCGCCGGCATGTATTCCTGCAAGCCGCCGATGAAGTGATAGAACATGTCCGTCTCACCACCCTGCGGCCCGGAAAACGCGTTCTTGCCGGTCTCCATGTCGATGATCGAGTGGTGGATATGCATCGCACTGCCCGGCTCGGCGGCGATGGGCTTGGCCATGAAGGTCGCGAAACAATCGTGCCGCAGCGCCGCCTCGCGGATCAGCCGCTTGAAATAGAACACCTCGTCGGCCAGCTTTACCGGGTTGCCGTGCCGCAGGTTGATCTCCAGCTGGCCCGCGCCGCCTTCCTGCGTGATCCCGTCGATCTCGAACCCTTGGGCCTCGGCGAAATCGTAGATGTCGTCGATGACGGGCCCGAACTCGTCCACCGCCGTCATGCTATAGGCCTGACGCGCGGCGGCCGGCCGGCCCGACCGGCCCACCATCGGCTCGATCTCCTGCCGCGGGTCGAGATTGCGCGCGATCAGGAAGAACTCCATCTCCGGTGCCACCACGGGCTTTAGCCCCAGCTTCTCGTATTGCTGCACCACGCGTTTCAGAACGTTGCGCGGCGCGAAATGGATGGGCTTGCGGTCGCGGTCATAGGCGTCGTGGATCACCTGCAACGTCCAGTCCCCGGTCCAGGGCGCCGCCGTCGCCGTGCTCATGTCCGGGGTCAGGATCATGTCGCGCTCGATGAAGCCTTCGGCCCCCGCGGCCTCGCCCCAGTCGCCGGTGATCGTCTGGTAGAAGATCGAGTCGGGCAGGTGGAAATACTCCTGCCGTGCAAACTTGGTGGCCGGCACCGCCTTGCCCCGCGCGATGCCGGGCAGGTCGGCGACGATGCATTCCACCTCGTCCAGCCGCCGGTTCTCCAGATAGGCCTGCGCCGCCTCGGGCAGTCCGCTCGTCCAGTCTTCGGCCATGTCAGGCCCCTTTCCTGAAATGCGCCGCCATACGTTCGGCAAAGGCGCCGGCGTCCGTGGGCGTCTGGGCGCTGGCCTGCGCCTCGGCCAATTGATCGTCCGGCACCACGCCCGCGCCGCGCTGATCGATGATGGTCTGCAACACATGCGCGGTGAATTCCGGGTGCGGCTGGATCGTCAGGATCGTGTCCCCGATCATCAGCGCCGCGTTCTCGCAGAACTCCGAATGCCCGATCACCTCGGCCCCCTCGGGCAACTCGACCACCTGGTCCTGGTGCCAGGCGTGCATGGTCATGGGCTTGCCGTCGATCTGGTACTCGGTGCGCCCCACCGACCATCCGCCGGGAAATTTCACCACCTTGCCGCCCAGGGCCTGCGCGATGATCTGGTGGCCGAAGCACACCCCGATCAGCGGCTTGCCCGCGTCGCGGATGTCGCGGATGAACGCCTCCAGCGGGGGGATCCACGGATGGTCCTCATAGGCCCCGTGCTTCGAGCCGGTTATCAGCCAGCCATCCGCGTCATCGGGGCTCTCGGGGTAGACCTCGTCCACCACGTCGTACCGCTCGAAGGTAAAGCCGTGCCGCCCCAGCAGGTCCGCGAACATCGCGTCGTAATCGCCCGTGCTCTCGACCAGGTCGGGCAGGGCGTGTCCGGTCATCAGGATGCCGATCTTCATGTCACACCAGAAATTTGATCAAATTTACGCTAGCCGAGCCAATCGGCCCGTTCAAGGCCGTTCTAGGCCATTTCCGGCGCCCGCGCCACGGGGTCCGCGCGTCCGGTATGGTAACGACTTCGGATTTTGAAAGAATACCGCCGCGATACCACCCGGAGACCGACGCGATACCGACGTGGGGTTGCGGCGTTAACCTGCGAGTCGCTCAGACCGTTTCCAGGTACACTTTCCAGTGCTCCGCCGGGTCCATCTCGGCGAAAAGCGCCAGTTCCTGCCGCTTGGTCATCACCAGGTTCTGGATCAGCATCGGCTCGAACACGCGGGCCAGGATGGGCGCGGTCTCGAACATGTCGATGGCGCTCTCCCAGTCCTCGCAAAGCTGCAAGAGGTTGAGATCATAGGCATTTCCCGTGATCGGCTCCGGCGGCTCCAGCGCGTCCTCGATGCCCGTCAGCGCGGCGCCCATCACGCCCGCAAAGGTCAGATACGGGTTGGTATCGCCCCCCGCGACCCGGTGTTCGATCCGCCGCGCCTTGGGGCTGCCGCCCGGCACCCGAATGGCCGCCGTCCGGTTCTCATAGGCCCAGGCCACCCCCGTCGGCGCATGGGCGCCGGGCACCAGCCTGTCATAGCTGTTTGCATGAGGTGCGAAGAGCAACGTGCTTTCCCGCATCGCCGCGATGCACCCCGCAACCGCCTGTTTCAAAAGGGATGTTCCCTCGTCCCCGCCATTGTCGAAAACGTTCTTTCCGTCCTCGCCCCAGACCGAGAAATGCAGGTGCATCCCGTTGCCCGCGTCGTCGGCAAAGGGCTTTGCCATGAAGGTCGCGGCGAATCCGTGCGTGCGCGCAAGGTTGCGAATAAGCCGCTTGAACAGCCACGTGTCGTCGGCGGCCCGCATCGCGTCCTGGTGGTTCAGCGTGATCTCGAACTGCCCAACACCGCTTTCGCTGGTCATGGTTTGCGCCGGGATGTCCATGGCGGCGCAGGCCTCGTAAAGCTCTGACAGGAAAGGGTCGAACAGGTCCAGCTGCGCCATCGAAAGGATCTCTTCCGACCCGATTTCACGCCCCGTTAGGGGGTTCTTAACCGGACTGAGTGTATCGTCGCTGTCATCGACCAGGGTGAATTCCAGCTCGGTCGCGGCCACCACGCGCCATCCCCGCTTGGCATAGCGCGCCAGTACGGCGTCCAGGGCATGGCGCGGGTCGCCCTCGAACGGGCGGCCATCCTCGTGATACATGGCCATCGGCACCAGCGGCTGTTCCGTCTCCAGCCAAGGCAGAGGCAGGGCGCCGCGCCCGGTGGGCAACAGGATGCCATCGGCATCGCCCGTTTCGAACACCAGCGGGCTGTCTTCGATGTCGGCCCCGAAGATATCGAGGTTGAGCGCCGAGATGGGCATCCTGATCGCGCCCTTGTCCAGCTTGCCGGCATAATCACCCGGCACGCGCTTGCCGCGCATACGACCATTGAGGTCGCACGCCGCCACGCGAAAGGTCTGGAATGTCGAAAGGTCCATGATGGATGTCTTTACCCAGAAAGGTTGCCGGGGACCAGATAGATTCGTCGGCACCGTATTTTCCGGGTAAAGGTCTTCTATTTCATTAGGTTAGCCAGAAACAGACGCCCGGTGAATACTGTCGATCGACGCCGCGATCGTGTCGTTGAACGCCGCGTCCGACTGCTGGGCCGACAGCCCCTCGGTCAGCGCGCGCGAGAAACTGGCGATCATGCCGGTGTTGTTGGACAGCCGGTCATTGGCTTCCTCCCGCGAATATCCGCCCGACAGCGCCACCACCCGCAGCACGCGCGGATGATCGACCAGCGGCTTGTAATGGTTGGCGGTCTCGGGCAGCGTCAGCTTCAGCATAACCTCGCGCCCCTCGGGCAGGGTGTCGAGATGCTTGGCGATCTCGTCGCGCAGGATCGTCTCGGCCTCGGCCTTGTCACTGATCGAGATGGTCACCTCCGGCTCGATGATCGGCACCAGCCCGTGATCGAGGATGATGTTGCCGATCTCGAACTGCTGGTCCACCACGGCGGCAATCCCCGCAGGCGAAGCCGCGTTGATCACCGACCGCATTTTGGTGCCGAAGATGCCCGCATCGTTGGCCCGGCCCAGCAGCTTTTCCAGGTCGGGGATCGGTTTCATCAGCTGAACGCCATCAGCTTCGTCCGCCAACCCCTTGTCCACCTTCAGAAAAGGCACCACGCCACGCTCTTCCCACAGATACTGCGCCGACGGCTTGCCGCCCATCTCGCGGTCCATGGTCATCTCGAAAAGGATCGCGCCAAGCACCTTGTCGCCGGTAAAGGCAGGCGCCTGCGCGATACGGGTCCGCATGTCGTGGACAAGGTCGAACATCTCTTCGTCCGAGGCATAGGCGTCTTCCTCGATCCCGTAGAGCCGCAGCGCCTTGGGGGTCGATCCGCCCGACTGGTCCAGCGCCGCGATGAAGCCTTGCCCTGCGCGCACCTGTTGTGTTTGTTCAGCCTTCGACATGCCATCCCTCTTGTCGGTCATTCAGGTTTTCCCGTTTCATACGTGAGGGCCGCGTGCCGCGCAATGCTCGGTGACGCTAACGCGGCGGGTCGGCGCGCAGGTAGTGCGTCGGCAGTCCCCAGCTGGTGCACCCCCGGCATGTCAGGCGGCCACCGTCACCGGGCCTCAGCACGATCGGGTCGGCACTCTCGTGGTGGCAATACCGGACCGCCCAGCCACTCGTGGAATTCAGCTCGATTGCGCCATCGTCCCGCAGGCAGACCTCGAGCGACAGCAGTCCGATGGCGACCGGGCTATAGGCCAGCCGCTCGTTGAAAAAGGCCCGATGCTGCCGGATCTGCAGCGTCGGCGTTGCCGACCCCCGCGCAATCGTCTGCGCGATCCGGTCCGCCAGCGGATCCTCCGCTGTGCGGCTGCGGTCGATCACGTAAAATCCGTCATGCGGGTTGGCCGGGTAGATCAGCGCCTCGACCCAAGGATAGAGAATCCCCCGCTCGTACCTGTCGACCACACGCCACGCCAGCGCCGAGAGGATGAGTAAGACGCCGCCTGCAAGAAGCCCACGGCGCAGGATCACTCCTCCTTGGCGTAGCGGCCGGCCAAGTTGCCCTCGATCCAGTCGGTCAGGGCGCGCGTCTGGATTTCGGTTCGCAAGGCCGACCAGGTCTCCCGCACCTCCGGCCCGCGATTCTCGAAGCGATTCTCGATGTCTTCGCGCAAGGGTCCAGCGCCGATATCGCCAGCCGCCTCGGCGATAAGCGCGAGATAATACGCCTGGCGGTACGAGCGGGGCGCGCCAAGGCCGGTGAAATAGGCCAGCGCCTGGGTCCGCACGGCGCGGATATCCTCGCCGGCCGGCAGCGCAGGAACGGCGGGCCGAGCCTCGATGTGGGCATCCTGGGCCGCCAGGACCTGCATCGTGGTCAAGCGCTCTTCCAGCCGGTCGAGCATCGCAATCGCTCCGGGTTGACGCCCTTCGGCGGCGGTCAGCGTGTTCTGATAGGCCGCGGCCGGGTCGCGGGGCGCCTGTGCCTGGGCGATCAGCAGGGCCGCCTCGGACGCCGCATCCCCACCTTCGTCCATCAGCGGGGCAAGGATGTCTGGCACCAGCGCCTCGGCGCGCGGCACGCCACTGCCTTGCAGCAGAGCCCTGGCGATATCGAGCCGCTCTGCCGTGCTGACGTCACCGCCGTCGAGCCGTCCCAGGACATCGGCGCCCAGCAGGTCGGACTGGGCCAGCGGTGCGGTGCGCGCATCGGGCGCGAGCGCCTGCAAGAGTTCTTCGGGGGCCTGATAGACGTCCGGCTCCAGCACGATGCCGCTGGCGGGCAACTGCGCCTCGACGGTGATCTCGCCCGGCGCGCGCACGAAGCCCGCGACATGCGCCATCAGGTCGTCTATGAACCGCCGCTCCGTCGCGGTCAGGGCTCGCGTGCCGTTGTTGCTCAGCATGTTGGTCAACTCTTCCGTGCCAAGGCTCTGGATCACCTCGGGCTGGCGCAGGTTCTCGGGGATGAGCGACGACAGACGCTCCCATCCGCCCTGATCCTGAAGGCCCAGGACAGCGCGGCGCACGCGGATGGCCGGATCGCCAGGCAGGCCGAACTGGTCCAGACGCGGAAGGACCGCCCCCGCGGCCTCGAGGTCGAGGATCGCCAGGTCGTTCACCGCGGCCGAGCCCGTAACCCGGATCTCGCCGGTGCTGTGCACGTATTCGGTCTGGTAGGTCAGCCGGTCGACCTCGATCTCGCTATAACCGGCGGACCGCAGGGCCAGCCCCGCTTCACGCGGCACGCAGGCGATGGCGGCTTCGGCGCCGACCATGGTGGTCGAGATGGTCGCCACGCCGAATGCCGCGGAGGGTTGTCCGATGTCGACGCTGACGCGCTGAACGGTGATCTCGCACTGACGCGCGCGATCATGCGCCAGCTGCGGACGCAGGGTGACGCCGGTCAGCGCGACGGTGCCGCGCAGGATGTCCGTTTGAAGGTGTTCGTACTCGACCTCCATCTGGGTGCGCAGGGCCGAAATGGCGATGCTGGCCAGGGAATCCGCGACCCTGTCGACGGAGAAGAGATCAAGCAGACCCGGCTTGGGGTCGCCTTCGGCCTGCGCGGGCGCGGCAAGGCCGAGACAAAGCGCAACGGCGATTGCGGACTTGAACGGATTCATGATGAGAACTCCCCCCGGGAACATTGGCGTCGCCGAAAAGCTACGGCTGCGACGATCCGTACCACAGTCCGGTTTTCCATACCTGTGAAAATCGCGGCTCGCGGCCTATGGAACGACCCGCTCTCAGCCGCCAAGGGCGGCGACACCGGGCAGGGTCTTGCCTTCCATCCACTCCAGGAACGCGCCTCCCGCTGTCGAGATATAGGTGAAATCCCCTGCCGCGCCGGCCTGGTTCAGGGCCGCAACCGTATCGCCGCCTCCCGCGACGGACACCAAGTGTCCGGCGCGGCTGCGCGCGGCGGCATGAGCCGCAGCGGCGTTGGTGGCGGCGTCGAACGGCTCGATCTCGAAGGCGCCCAGCGGCCCGTTCCAGATCAGCGTCCTGGCGGTGTCGAATGCAGCGGTGATCCGCGTCACGGCCTGCGGTCCGGCATCCAGGATCATCGCATCGTCGGGGCAGGCATGGGCGGGCACGGTCCGATGCGCGGCGCCTGCGCGGAACTCCTCGGCCACCACGACGTCGGCGGGCAGCAGGATTTCACAGCCCGCTCCACCGGCCTTGACCATGATCTGGCGCGCGGTCTCGGCCATGTCGTGTTCGCACAGCGAATTGCCGACGCTCAGTCCCTGCGCGGCCAGAAACGTGTTGGCCATGCCGCCGCCGATCACCAGCTTGTCCACCTTCTCGACGAGGTTGCCCAGCAAGTCCAGCTTGGTCGACACCTTGGCGCCGCCCACAACGGCAACGACCGGGCGGTCCGGCTGTCCAAGTGCCGCGTCCAGTGCCGACAGCTCGGCCTGCATCAGGCGTCCGGCACAGGCAGGCAGAAGGCGGGCCAGCGCCTCGGTCGAGGCATGGGCGCGGTGCGCGGCGGAAAAGGCATCGTTGCAGTAGACGTCGCCAAGCCCGGCAAGGCGCGCCGCGAACTCTGGATCGTTGGCCTCTTCACCGGGATGAAACCGGATGTTTTCCAGAAGCAGCACCTCGGCCGCCTTGGCTTCTGCTGTGGGGGCCTCGGCGCCCTCCAGGGTCTCGATGAATTGCACGCTGTGGCCGGTGGCCTGCTGCAGGGCAGGGACCACATGGCGCAGCGACATCTCGTCCACGACCTTGCCTTTGGGACGCCCGAAATGCGCAAGCAAAAGGGGCTTCCCGCCGGCTTCGAGAATGGCATCGATGGTGGGCTTGATCCGCTCCAGCCGCGTGGCGTCGGTGACGCGCCCGTTTTCGACGGGGACGTTGATGTCCACCCGTGTCAGCACCGTCTTGCCGTCGAGGTCCATGTCATCGAGCGTCTTCCAGGCCATCGCGTGCTCTCCGTAAGGTGGCGGTCGCGCGCCTTTTGGCGCGACCTTGCAGGGGCGTCAACCTCTGGCTTGGCAATCCCGCTCCAAGCGCCTAGGTATTGCCCAGCCCAAGTCAACAAGGAGGCCCGGGATGGCCGAGATCAAAGACCCTGAAAACACGATCCTGATGGAGCTGAAGGATGGCACCGTGACCATCGAGCTTCTGCCCGACGTTGCCCCGGGCCATTGTGATCGCATGAAGGAGCTGGCGCGCTCGGGTCAGTACGACAACGTGGCCTTTCACCGTGTGATCGACGGCTTCATGGCGCAGACCGGCGACGTGGCCAACGGCAATATGGAGAACGATTTCAACCTGCGCATGGCCGGCACCGGCGGCAGCGAGTTGCCGAACCTCAAGGCCGAGTTCTCGGGGGTGCCCCATGACCGCGGAACACTGGGTGCAGCGCGCAGCCAGAACCCCGACAGCGCCAACAGCCAGTTCTTCATCAACTTCTCGGACAATCATTTCCTCAACCGGCAATACACGGTCTATGGCCGCGTCATCGACGGCATGGAGCATGTCGACGCCATCACCCGTGGCGAGCCGCCCGCAAGCCCCGACCGGATGATCAGTGTAAAGGTGGCCGCCGATGCTTAAACTCTCTGCTTTCTTCACCCTTTTGGCCGCACCGGCCCTGGCCACCGGCCTTGAAATCGAGGTCGCCGGCGAAGCCAATGGCACGATCAAGGTCGACCTGCTGGAGGACGTGGCCCCGGGCCATGTCGAACAGATCACGGAACTTGCCCGGGAAGGCGCCTATGACAACGTGGTCTTTCACCGCGTGATTGATGGCTTCATGGCCCAGACCGGCGACGTCGAGTTCGGCAAGATGGGCGGCGACATGTCGATGGCCGGGCGTGGCGGCAGCGACCGCCCCGATCTGGCCGCCGAGTTCTCGGACATCACCTTTGACCGGGGTGTCGTCGGCATGGCCCGCAGCCAGAACCCCGACAGCGCCAACAGCCAGTTCTTCATCATGTTCGCGCCGGGCCCGTTCCTGGACGGGGAATACACCGTCGTGGGCCGCGTGACGGAAGGTCTGGACGTGCTCGATGACATCAAGCGGGGCGAGGGCCCCAATGGCGCCGTCATCGGCGAGCCGGACCGCATGGTCTCGGTCACGGTCACGGAGTAAGACGCGTGACGGCCACGGGGTACGAGCCGCTGAATGTGCTCAAACCCGTGGCCGACCGCATCTGGATCATCGACGGTGCGCCGGTGACGGTGATGGGGTTTCCATTTCCCACCCGCGCCACCGTGATCCGGCTGGAGAACGGCAACCTCTGGGTGCATTCTCCGACCCTGCTCACCAACGGTCTCAAGGATGCCCTGGCGGAGCTGGGCCCGGTGCGCCACCTCGTTGCGCCGAACCAGTTTCACTTTCTGCATATTCCCGAATGGGCCGAGGCCTTTCCGGAGGCGCAATTCTGGATGGCGCCCGGTACGCCGGAGCGTGCGGCAAAGCACGGGATCGGCTTGCCGGAGGGGCAGGAATTGCAGCCCCGAGAGGCAGAGCTGCCGTGGGACGGGCAGATCGCCCAGCTTCTGGTGCGCGGCAGTCGCACGCACAAGGAAGTCGCGTTCTTTCACAAGGCGTCCACCACAACGATCCTGACCGACCTGATCGAAGCCTTCGAGACCGCCAAGCTGCCCGCCCGGTGCCGGCCTTTCGTGTGGTTGAACGGGATCGACGACAGCGATGGCAAGACGCCGCCCCTGATCCGCTGGACCTTCCGCGACAAACAGGCCTTTGCCGAGGATATCGAAACCATCGTCGGCTGGGGCGCATGGCGCGTGATCATCGCGCACGGGCGCTGGTATGACCGCGACGGCACGGCGGAACTGGAGCGGGCCTTTCGCAAATCTCTGGCGCCGCGCCAGTGGGATCGCGCAATGCGGGACATGAAGGCTCGAGAAAGCGACAACGACCAGGCCTGACGCCAGCGGGCGCGTCGGAACGCCTAGCGGATCAGGTTCGGACGAAAGCGCATCCGGGCGCGGCGTTCCTGGGGCAGGTGACGGTTCAGCCGCCGGTTCACCAGCCCGAAGATCGAGATCACCACCAGTGTCAGCAGGATGAAATACCCCGCAAGGATCGGGTAGGGTACGAACGGGTTGAAGGTCTTGTCGGCAAAGTAGTTTGCATAGTAAAGCGCGTCGCCGCGTTGCTGCCACGCCGGGAAGGCCGAGAAAAAGACCAGCGTGGTGGCATGGAAGAGAAAGATCGCCTCGTTGGTATAGGCGGGCCAGGCCAGCCGCAGCATGGTGGGCCAGATAATCCGCCGGAACCGGGTAAAGCCGGAAAACCCGTAGGCATCGGCCGCCTCGACCTCGCCTTTGGGGATCGAGCGCAGGGCACCGTAGAAAATCTCGCCCGAGTAGGCGGCCGTATTGAGGAAAAGCACGATCAGCGCACCCAGCCAGGCCGCGGTGAATGCGTCAAAGACCGGATAGAGCGACTTGAGGTTCAGAAAGACCGCGTAGGCGAAGAAGAACTGGATGAAGAGCGGTGAGCCACGGAAGATGTAGATGAACCAGGCCGAGGGCTTTTGCAGCAGGCGATTGGGCGAGGCCTTGCCAACGGCCACCACCGTGGCGAGGCCGAAGCCGAAGATGATCGCCAGCACGCCGAAATAGATATTCCAGATCATGCCCGAACCGATCAGCGTGACCTGCTGGCACAGCGTGAAGTCCTCACGTGGCAGCAGACGTTCTCCCAGCCCGATGGACCGCAGCGCGTAATCCTGGATGGTCTGCCAGCAGCTCATCACGCCGCCGCCTTTCGCAAGGCTTCGCCGCCTGTCGTGGCCTGCCCGTGCGACAGCTTTATCATCAGCCGGTCCAGCACGATCTCGGACACCCGCGTCAGGCCAAGGTAGAAGACCAGCAGCGCCAGGAAATACCACATACGCCAGTCGCCATGCGGGTAATCGGTGAACTTCGGCAGCGCGGTTCCGGCCAGTTCCCGCGCCCAGTACACAATATCCTCGACGCCCAGCAGGAACAGAAGCGGAGTTGCCTTGGTCAGCACCATCCAGACATTGCTGAGCCCGGGCAGGGCATAGACCCACATCTGCGGCACGAGGATGCGCCAGAAACTCTGCCGGCGGGTCATGCCATAGGCCTCGGCGGTTTCCATCTGCGCGCGCGGTACGTTGCGCATGGCGCCGTAAAGCACGTTGCCCGCAAAGGCGCCAAAGACCAGCGCAAAGGTCAGCACTGCAAGGGAGAAGCCATAGATCTCGTGCACCCACTGATCGGCTTCGCCCAGGGGCATCTTGGCCGACTGGCAGACGATGAAGTCGTTGCCTTGGCGGATGGGTTCGCTCCAGTCCGGGCATTTGACCTTGTGCCGGACCCATTCCACGCCCTGGTCGAGCGCGATGATGAAAAAGAGGAAAAACGCCGTATCGGGCACGCCGCGTACCAGGTTGATGTAACCGTGCGCCAGCCAGGCCAGCGGCGGGAATTTCGAGCGTGCGGCGGTGGCGGCCCCGAAGCCGAAGGCCAGCGCGGTCGGTGCGGTGATGGCCAAGAGGACCAGCACCAGGCCGACGGCGAAATAGAGATTGGCGTGTTTGGCGGTCGTCAGGTAGCAGGCCAGCCACTGAACATCGCCCAGGATCGAAGGGTCGGTGCAGAACTCAAACATCGCGGTCCCCCGCAGCCCGGCCCAAGGGCCATGGCCTGCGCGAGGCGCCTGGCGTGAAGATGCGCGTGGTGTTGGCCATGTGTCCCCGTCAGGCCCGATGCGCGCGCCCCGGAAAGCCCGGGGCGCGGCAAAGTCAGCTTATTCGAAAGTCGACGCGACTTCCCATTTCTTGATCAGTTCGTTCAGGCTGCCATCGTCCTTCATCGACTGGATGGCGGCGTTGAACGTTTCTTTCAGCTCGGTGTCGGATTCGCGGACACCCATGCCGACGCCACCGCCCAGCGGAACGTCCTCGCCCACGAACATCATGTCCGCGTCCTCCGCCACGATCGGCGCAAGGAAGGATTTGTCGGCCAGAACCGCATCGGCCTCGCCGTTCTTGACGGCAGCGATGGTTTCCTCGGGCGTGGCGAATTCCACCAGCGTGGCGCCGGATTCCGCGATGTAGCCGGCCTGGATCGTGCCGGTCTGCGCGGCGATCACGCCGCCTGAAACATCAACGTCTTCCGACATGCCGGCATAGGCCGAGGGATCGGGCGGCGTGTAGTTCTGGGTGAAGTCTATGACTTCGTCGCGCTCGTCGGTGATCGACATGCCCGCGATGATGACGTCGTAGTTGCCGCCCACCAGGTTGGGAATGATCGAATCCCAGTCGTTCTTGACCCATTCGCAGGTCAGCTCGGCACGCGTGCACAGCTCGTCGCCCAACTCGCGCTCGAATCCGTCGATCTCTCCCGCGTCGTTGACGAAGTTCCATGGCGCATAAGCGCCCTCGGTGCCCAGGCGGATCGTCTTGTCCTGGGCCATCGCCATGCCGCCGGCGAGCGCCACGGCGAGTGTGGAAAGAACTAGCTTTTTCATAAGTGTCTCCCTTGCTTGGTTCTTTGGTTCAGGCGGCCATCGTCGAGCTCAGAAACTGACGCAGCCGCTCGGATTTCGGAGACCCGAAGAGCGTCTTCGGATCACCTTCTTCTTCAATCAGGCCCTGGTGCAGGAATATGACGTGATCCGACACGTCCTGGGCCATTTTCATGTCGTGGGTCACGATCATCATGGTCCGCCCTTCGGCGGCCAGGTCCTTGATCACGCGCACGACTTCCTGTTCCAGTTCGGGGTCGAGCGCTGAGGTGGGCTCGTCGAACAAGAGCGCCTCGGGCTCCATGCAAAGCGCGCGCGCGATGGCGGCGCGTTGTTGCTGGCCGCCCGACAGTTGCGCGGGATAAACATCGCACTTGTCTCCGATGCCGACCTTTTCCAGGTATCCGCGCGCGGCTTTCTCGACCTCGTCCTTGGGGCGGCCCAGCACCGTCACCGGCGCTTCCATTACGTTTTGCAAGATGCTCAGGTGCGCCCACAGGTTGAACTGCTGGAACACCATCGACAGGTTCGTGCGTATGCGCAGAACCTGCTTTGCATCGGCAGGATGCCGGTTCAGGCCGGACCCTTTCCAGGTCACGGGCTCTCCCTTGAACAGGATATCGCCCTGCTGGCTGTCCTCGAGCAGGTTGGCACAACGCAGGATGGTCGACTTGCCCGATCCCGAAGATCCGATCAGGGACACCACGCTGCCCTTGGGCGCAGTGATGTCCACCCCCTTGATGACCTCAAGGCTGCCATAGGCCTTGTGCAGATTGCGGATCTCGATGACGGGCGTTTCGTCAGGCAAAGGCAGGTTCCGGTTTGCAAGTCAGGCAGTATCACCGGACACTAGGGCAGTAATTTTGGGCCAATGCAACTTGCAAAACGATGTTTTTTCGTCCGTTTCGCCCGTATTGCCCGCGTTTTGGGCGAATGCGAGGGGGTGCCGTTGCGTCAAGCAGGCGGCGGTGCGGGTGTCGGCACCGCGAGGTAGGCCTGGGGCGGAAGGCGCACGAGTCCGCGCAGATCAAGCGCATCGCGTGTGTCGGGCGGCAGGGCTCCGATTGCGGCCTCGATGGCCCGGAAAATCCGGTCCGCGTCATTCGACGAGGCGGTGATGAAGGGCAGGGCGGGGGTGGGGTCGGTTGCGGCGATCACGTGCAGTTGGGCCGCGAACTCGTCGTAACGCTGCATCAGTCGCCAGCTTTGCGCATCCAGGGCCGCCAGATCCGCCCGGCCCTCGGCCACCGCGCGCGCCGAGGCCTGGTGGCTGCCGGTCCGCAGGGTGTCGGTAAAGGCAAAGCCGCGCGCCATGGCCCAAGTGGCCGGCGCCGCCCAGCCGCTTTGCGACATGGGTTCGTTATAGGCAAAACGCGCCGTCGCGAAATCCGCGGGGTCGGTTTGGGCATCGGTCTTGCGTGCCACGAAAACCGAGCGGTACTCGCCGGGGCCGCACCCCTGCAGCCCGTAATCCGGCGTACCGACAATTTGAACCTTGCCATGCAGGCGGGCGCGGTAGGGATAGCCGCAGGTCTGAGACAGCAAAAGGTCGGGGGACTGCCATTGATCCCAGGAATCGCCTTCGCGCGTCAATGTATCGGGACCGTGTCCAAGAGCCTGTCGTATGGCCTGCCAGAGCCTGTCGGTGTCGGACCGAAGCTCGTCACGGTCGTACATTGGCAGGCTGGCGATCATCCCTTTTCCTGGCGCTGCCGCGCCAGGGCGCTGTCCATGTCCGTCACGCCAAGGAAATTCGACGCCATGCGGATGATGGCATCCTCGCTGGCGTCGCGTTCGCCATCGGCGAGCGCCACCTGCCACAAGGCCTCGATGACGCGCACCCGGTCCTCGTAGGCCACGGCGTCCTTGATCGCGCGGGTGAACCGCACGGTGTCGGGCGCTTCGCCCTCAAGCTGCTCGGCCTTGTTCAGCAGGGCGGACGCATCCGGTTCGGACAACTGGTAGCGCGTCCGCGCGATGGCCAGGATGCGTTGACGCTCGTCCGTGTCGAAATGGCCGTCCGATTTGGCGATACGGACCAGGAGCGCGGTCAGCGCCAGCCGCGCGTCCTCGTGCGGCAAGGTCTCCGGCGTCGATTCGGTAAGTTTTCTCAAGAATTCAGCAAACATGAACCGGATATAGGCAACCTGCCCGCTGCCGCCAACGTGAAATGTGCAGCCCGGGACTATTGGCTGCCTCCCAGCTCGGTTTCCGCGCGGGCGCGGGCCGCGTCGCTGTCGTCGGGCGACAGGCCCAGCGTCCGGCGCACGTCTTCCAGCACGTCCAGTTCTTCCTCGCGGCGGACACCGTCGGACAGCACGACCTCCCAAAGGGCTTCGAGCGCATCGACGCGCGCGGCGAAGCTGACCGTCTTGCGCAGGATGTCGCCAAACGCCTCGGTATCCGGCGCCTCGCGTTCCAGCCGTTCCGAGGTCGCACGCATCTTGGCGGCCTCGATCGGTCCCAACCCGTAAAGCCGGCGCAACAGCAGGTCGATCCGGTGCACCTCGGCGAACTTGTAGCTGTGATCCGACATCGCCACGCGCACCATCAGCGCCCCAAGCGCGAGCTTTTCGTCGGGCGCGGGCAGCGGTGGCGGCTCGGGCGCGTCGAACGCGTGCAGCAATCGGTGCAGAAGCGAGGTTTTTTGCATCGGGCGACTCCGCAAAACAGGTCTGTTTCAATCAGGTTTAACGCGCCTCCGGGACGTAGAAAACAGATTTACCGGCCTGTGCGCGCCAGTGCGCGGCATGGGTCCGAACCGTGACACATTTGCTCCTAACAAACGGCGGATTTCCGGATCAATCTGGCGGTCGACCAGGGAAAACCGATTTCGAGATGTCAGGCATGTCGCGCAGCACTGCACAGTCCAATGTCGATCTTCGTTCCGCCGCACCGGAGGACCAATTGGCCTGGCTGCGCCAGTGCAAGCCCGACGAGGCCCGGCGGTTCGCGCGAGAGCATGACTGGTCGGGCGATCCGAGGCCGGTTCTCGGGTGGGTCATGGCGCAGAAATTCATGGATCTCGGCACCGCGTTGACGGTGTTCCTGAACGGGATGCCGCATCGGTTCAACTACATGCCCAAGCGCGATGTCCCGCACGAGCTTTGCGGCGCGGCACAGATGCTGGATACGATCTGTCTCAGGCTGAACTCGGGCTTCTATCTTGCCTGGCCGGATCAGGATGTCTCGGATCGTGCCCGGATCCTGCGCTGGATGGATGCCCAGGCAGAGGATCGGCAGGAAGGCCGGCAGGGGCGCTATATTCTTGACGAACGGATCGTCGCGACGCTTCTGGATGATGAACTGCGCCTGGATCCCAGGGCGGAGACGGCCGTCTACCACGAAAACCGGTCGCTGTTGCGCGATCTTTTCAGTCCGGTCCTGGAACTCGGCGTGTCCCGCAGGATGCTTCGGTTTCATCCGCCGCAGGAAGATCCGAACGGCGATCTGACCAACCTGCGCTACTGACATGGGGCCGGAAACGGCAACAGGGCGCCCGGTGCAAGGCGCCCTGATCATTCTCTGGACCCGCGATCAGAACTTGTAAGCCACGCCGACGGTAAAGGCGTCGACGTCACCGTCGCGTCCGCCAAGGCCCGGCCCCGAGAAATCGTAACTTGTCCGGGTATACTCGAACCGGGTGGTGATGTTGTCGGTCAGCATCGTCTCCAGGCCCACACCGTAGGAGATGCCCTGGCCGGATCCCGAAACCCCGGCCGCTGCGACATCCCAGTCGGTCCAGCCATAGCCCAGCGAGCCGTAGAGCAGCGAGTTGCCGAAGGCATAGCCGCCGCGACCGCGGACGCTGACGTTGTTTTCCAGGTCCAGGCCCGTGCCCATCACCGTGTAGTCGAGCTTGCTGTCATATCCCAGTTCGGCGCCGATCACGAAATTGGGGGCAACGGCGTGGTTGTAGCCGCCAAAGACCCCGGCATTGATCTCGGGGTTGATGCCGAAGGGCACGTCCGAGATCTCGAGATTTTGCATGTTCACGCGGCCACCGAGGTAGAAGCCTTGCCACTTTTCGGCATCCTGTGCGGCGGCGTTGGTGGCGATGGCCGAGACCAGTGCAGCGGCGGCAGTCAGGGATTTAAAGATCGTTTTCATATGGAACCTCATGTCAGTTATCGGCCCGGGACAATCCCGGGGCTCGGACATGGGTCGGCGTGATCTGGGAAAGGGTTCAAACCGCGTGTTGAAAAAATGGGACGCTGCGGTTTCGCATTGAAATAATTGAAAAATATCTCAGACGAGGCGCGATGTCTCCACCGCCGCACGCACGAAATCGGCGAACAGAGGATGCGGCTTGAACGGCTTCGACTTCAGTTCGGGGTGGAACTGAACGCCGATGAACCACGGGTGATCGCTCCATTCCACGATTTCGGGCAGGCGGCCATCGGGCGACATCCCGGAAAAGACCAGCCCGCATTCCTCGAGCTTCTTGCGGTACTCGATGTCCACCTCGTAGCGGTGGCGGTGGCGTTCGTCGATGGCAGTACCGCCATAGACCTCGGCCACCTTCGAGCCGTCCTTGAGCACGGCATCATAGGCGCCCAGCCGCATCGTGCCGCCCTTGTCGTCGGTCACCTTGCGCTTGACCTTCTCGTTGCCCTGCACCCATTCCTTGAGATGGTAAACGACCGGCGTGAACCGTTTCTTGCCGGCCTCGTGGTCGAATTCCTCCGAGCCGGCATCCTTGAGCCCCGCCTTGTTCCGGGCGGCCTCGATCACCGCCATCTGCATCCCCAGGCAGATGCCCAGGTAGGGGATCTTGCGTTCGCGGGCGAATTGCGCGGCCTTGATCTTGCCTTCGGTGCCGCGCTCGCCGAAGCCGCCGGGCACGAGGATCGCGTGGTAACCTTCCAGATGCGGAGCGGCATCCTCGCGGTCGAACACCTCGGCATCGACCCATTCGACATTGACCTTTACCCGGTTGGCCATGCCGCCATGGGTGAGCGCCTCCTTGATCGACTTGTAGGCGTCTTCCAGCTGCGTGTACTTGCCGACGATGGCGATGTTGACCGCGCCGTCGGCGTTGTGGATACGGTCCACGACGTCTTTCCAGATGGTCAGGTCGGGACGCGGCGCCGGCGAGATGTCGAAGGCGTCGAGCACGGCCTGGTCCAGCCCTTCGTGGTGATAGGCCAGCGGCGCTTCGTAGATGGAATTGAGGTCGTAGGCGGCGACGACCGCCTCCTTCCGGACATTGCAGAACAGTGCGATCTTCTCGCGTTCCTTTTCCGGGATCGGCTGTTCCGAACGGCAAACGAGGATGTCCGGCGCGATCCCGATGGATTGCAGCTCCTTCACGCTATGCTGGGTCGGCTTGGTCTTCAGCTCGCCGCTGGCGGCAAGATAGGGCAGAAGTGTCAGGTGCATGAAGATGCACTGCCCGCGCGGGCGGTCGTGGCTGAACTGCCGGATCGCCTCGAAGAAGGGCAGGCCCTCGATGTCGCCCACCGTGCCGCCGATCTCGCACAGCATGAAATCGACCTCGTCATCGCCGATCGAGATGAAATCCTTGATTTCGTTGGTGACGTGGGGAACCACCTGGATGGTCTTGCCGAGGTAATCGCCGCGGCGTTCCCGCTCCAGCACGTTGGAATAGATGCGCCCCGAGCTGACCGAATCCGTCATCCGGGCGGGGACGCCGGTGAAGCGTTCGTAATGGCCCAAGTCGAGGTCGGTTTCGGCGCCGTCATCGGTGACGAAGACCTCGCCATGCTCGAAGGGCGACATCGTGCCGGGATCGACATTCAGGTAGGGGTCCAGCTTGCGAAGACGCACCGAAAAGCCGCGCGCCTGCAACAGCGCGCCAAGTGCCGCCGAGGCAAGACCCTTGCCGAGAGAGGAAACAACGCCGCCGGTGATGAAAATATAACGTGCCATGCGCTGGCAATCCCCCGTGATTGCGGCGTTTATCGCCAGTTAGATGCGGTCGAATCGAAGCCATAAGCACCGCATCACCACGGGACTCGAGCCATAAAGGATTCGGATGAAAGGCGCAATATGCTGTGACGCGCGGGTGCGCGTCCGCAAGCCTTAGTGGTGTTTCTGGGTCAGTCTGCGGTAGGTGTCAATGGCGCGTCATCGCCGGCCGACGGAGGCAGGAGTCCGTCGCCGCTGCTGTCGAGACCAGGGTTGCTTTCCTCGGCCGCGGGGCGGTCATCGGTGATGCGGTCCAGAACCGAGGAGCCGCCGGAGTTCTGCGCCGCGATCACGGTCAGCGTCAGCGTGGTCGCAAAGATCGACAGGCCCAGGATCCAGGTCAGCTTGCCAAGCGCGGTGGTGGCCGAGCGCCCGGTGTTCACGTTGCCGCCGCCGCCGCCCATGCCAAGGCCGCCGCCTTCGGAGCGCTGCAACAGCACGACACCGATCAGCGCGAGCGCCAGCAGCAGGTGAACAAGCAGGATGACATTTTCCATAAGACGCGGTCCCTCGGGTTCGGATGGGCGGTATCTAAGCAATTCGGGCGTCCCCCGCAACCCGCCGTTTTCGCAGTTTGCGCAGCCGCGTGCATGGCCGGGAGCGGATCTTGGGGACTGAAGATTATTCGTCCACGTCGTCCATGTCGGACTGGCCCGACAGGCGGCGACGCACGTGGCTCCAGCTGAGCCCGATTCCGAGGACCAGCGACAACGCGGCAAGGCCCAGCCACAGATTTTGCGTCGGACTGTCGATGTTGAGGAAACCGTAGTCCACGAGCACCCATGCCACCGCCGCGGCAATGGCGAGGATCAGCCCCATGCCGAACGCCCCGATCGAGCGCAGCGTGGCGCGCAGGTAGATGATGTAGCCCACCAGAAGCAGCAGCGCGAAGAGCACGGTCAGCGGCATCTGCGCGTCCCAGTTGTTTTGCGCCCAGACGATGAAATTGTACCGGGTCGGGTTGAACGTCGCGGCCAGCAGGACAAAGGCCAGTGCCCACCTCACGATAAATCCGGTCATGCGTGCTCTCCTGCCTTGCGTCCGGTCAAGAAGTGCCCGGCCCGGCGCGGGCTGTCCAGCCCGGGCGCGAAATTCCGGTTTCGCAGGCGGGACGGTGTGGGTATACGGGCGCGGGGTTCAACCACCGCCTGAGAGGTTTTCATGGCAAATGTCGTCGTTGTCGGCGCCCAGTGGGGTGACGAGGGTAAAGGCAAGATCGTTGACTGGCTGAGCGAGCGCGCGGATGTGATCGCGCGGTTCCAGGGCGGGCACAACGCGGGCCACACGCTGGTCATCGACGGCAAGGTCTACAAGCTGAACGCGCTGCCGTCGGGCGTGGTGCGCGGCGGCAAGCTAAGCCTGATTGGCAACGGCGTGGTGCTGGACCCGTGGCATCTGGTCAACGAAATCGCCTCGATCCGCGAGCAGGGCGTCGAGATCAGCCCCGAGACGCTGATGATCGCCGAGAACACGCCGCTGATCCTGCCGATCCACGGCGAGTTGGACCGCGCGCGTGAGGAAGCGGCCAGCAAGGGCACCAAGATCGGCACCACGGGTCGTGGCATCGGGCCGGCCTATGAGGACAAAGTCGGCCGTCGCTCGGTCCGCGTGGCGGACTTGGCGGATGACGCCACGCTCGAAGCGCGCGTGGACCGCGCGTTGCAGCACCACGATCCGCTGCGCAAGGGGCTGGGCATCGAGCCCGTGGACCGCGACGCGCTGGTGGTGCGGCTGAAATCCATCGCGCAGGATCTGCTGCCCTATGCTGCGCCGGTCTGGAAAGTGTTGAACGACCAGCGCAAGGCGGGCAAGCGTATTCTGTTCGAGGGCGCACAGGGCGCATTGCTGGATATCGACTTCGGCACCTATCCGTTCGTGACGTCCTCCAACGTCATCGCGGGACAGGCCGCGACAGGCGTCGGCATGGGGCCGGGCGCGATCGATTACGTGCTTGGGATCGTCAAGGCCTATACAACCCGCGTGGGCGAAGGTCCGTTCCCGACCGAGTTGCAGGATGACGATGGTCAGCGACTGGGGGAGAGGGGTCGCGAATTCGGCACCGTCACGGGCCGCCAGCGCCGCTGTGGCTGGTTCGACGCGGCGCTGGTGCGCCAGACCTGTGCGACCTCGGGCGTGACCGGGATTTCGCTGACCAAGCTGGATGTGCTGGACGGCTTCGACACGCTGAAGATCTGTGTCGGCTACGAGTTGGACGGCAAGCAACTGGATTACCTGCCCACGGCGACCGACCAGCAGTGGCGCTGCAAGCCGATTTACGAGGAAATGCCGGGCTGGTCCGAGACCACCGAAGGCGCGCGAAGCTGGGCAGACCTGCCCGCCAACGCGATCAAGTACGTGCGCCGGGTCGAGGAGTTGATCCAGTGCCCCGTCGCTCTACTCTCAACCTCGCCGGAGCGTGAGGATACGATCCTCGTGACCGACCCCTTCGCCGACTGAAACCGGCAGACCGCAAGAGGACCGCATGGCCCTGAGTTACAAAGCCCGCCGCCGCTGGTCCCTGGTGATCCTGCTGATCGCTCTGCCGCTTTACATCGTGGTGGCGGTCAACCTGACAGACTGGCTGCGGGCAGAATACGACGTGGGCATCCTGACCGAACTGGTGGTCTTCGTCGTGCTGGGCATCGCGTGGATCGTGCCGCTGAAGCCGGTCTTTCGCGGCGTCGGCCAGCCGGACCCGGACGCACGGGACTAGGTCAAAGCAGGTGGCCTGACTTCGCAGCCTTGGTGGCAAGATAGGCGCGGTTGTGCGTGCCTTCGCCCACCTTGAGCGGCACGCGTTCCACCACGTCGATGCCGCAACTTTTCATCATCTCGATCTTGGCGGGGTTGTTCGTCAGCAGCCGCACCGCGCCGAAGCCCATGTTGCGCAGGATGTCGGCGCCGATGCGGAAATCGCGCTCGTCATCCTCGAACCCCAGCCGATGATTGGCCTCGACCGTGTCAAAGCCCTGGTCCTGCAGCGCGTAGGCCCGCATCTTGTTGGCCAGGCCGATGCCGCGGCCTTCCTGGTTGAGGTAGAGCAGCACGCCCGCGCCCGCCGCGCCCATCTGCGCCAGGGCCGCGCGCAGTTGAGGTCCGCAATCGCATTTCAGGCTCCCCAAGATGTCGCCGGTAAAGCAGGCGGAATGCAGGCGCGACAGCACTGGCTCGCTGCGGGACGGGCTGCCGATTTCTATGGCGTAATGTTCCTCGCCGCCATCCTCGGGGCGCCAGATATGCAGGCGACCCGCCTCGGACACTTCCAGCGGCAGGCGGGCGCTGACCACCTTGTGCAGGGGGCTGGCCTCTTTCAGATGTGCGGTGATGTCGGCCACCTCGAGCACGGTCAACGCAGGGTCCAGCGCGTCGGCCGGGAGTGTCATGACCAGTGCAGCAGGCAGAAGGCGGGCGGATTTTACAAGCAGCAGCGCGGCGCGATGCGTGTCGGCCTTGCCTTCGCGGGCCGAGGTCAGCGGTCCTTTCATCGGCGTGCGCAGATCGTCGGCCGGATCGGCCACGGCCTGCACCCAGGAAAGCGGCGCGTCGTGCGGAACTTTGACGCGCGCGAGGTCGCCATCATAAACCCGGGCCTTCAAGGTGTCGGCGCGGCGCGATGAGATGACAAGATGCAGGTCCAGCCCCGTCGCTTGCAGCGCCTTCAGACGGTCCGCATCGCAGGTCTCTGCCGCCGCGACGATGGCCAGTGCAGAGCCATCCCGCAAGACCACCGGCACGCCCATGCGAAGGTCCGCGCGGGCGCGTGCCAGGTATTCCGTCTTGCCGGGGCCAAGCTGCATAACGCGCCCTTTCTTTTTTGTCAGATCACGGCGAGGCTTTCACCTACAGCGTTTTGTAACTGAATGAAACAAAACACGCTTCGCCATAACTAGCCCGTGATTGGCCTGTCACAGTACTTGTGCGATGCGACGCTTCGGCACAAGTAGCTGACAGGCAACGAGGAACAGGAAAATGGCTCAGCTGAAGAAAATTCTGCTTGTGGACGACGACGAGGACCTGCGCGAAGCTCTGAGCGAGCAATTGGTGATGACCGAGGATTTCGACGTCCTCGAGGCCGGCAACGGATCGGAGGCGATGGCGCATGCGAAGGACGGACTCCATGACCTGGTGATCCTCGACGTTGGTCTGCCCGATACGGATGGACGCGAGCTTTGCCGCCTGATGCGCAAGCAGGGCGTCAAGGCGCCGATCATGATGCTGACCGGCCATGACGGGGATGCCGACACGATCCTCGGCCTCGACGCCGGGGCGAATGACTATATCACCAAGCCGTTCAAGTTTCCCGTTCTGCTGGCCCGCATCCGCGCGCAACTGCGCCAGCACGAGCAGTCGGAGGATGCGATTTTCCAGCTTGGACCCTACACGTTCAAGCCCGCGATGAAGATGCTGATCACCGAGGAGGATCGCAAGATCCGGCTGACGGAGAAGGAAACCAACATTCTGAAATTCCTCTATCGTTCGCCCGACGGCGTAGTGGCGCGTGACGTGCTGTTGCACGAGGTCTGGGGCTATAATGCCGGGGTGACGACCCACACGCTGGAGACGCATATCTATCGCCTGCGTCAAAAAATTGAACCGGATCCCTCCAACGCGCGTTTGCTGGTGACAGAGTCAGGCGGCTATCGTCTCCTGTCTTGATCTGGGTCAAGGGCGCGACGCGGTCGGCCCGGTAACGTGATACCCAACCCGCCGCATACGGGTTTAAATCTATGCACCTCCCTGTTGGACTGACCCCGGCCTGGCCGGGGTCTTTTTTTGTTGCCTCGGGCAGGCGGCCGGTATCGGTCGACTTAGGGCCGAGGGCGGCGCGGTGCCGTCTCTTGCTGCGCCTTGCCGACCGTTCGGCAGCGCGACGCCCGATGCCTTCCTGCTTGTGCTGCGAGGGACGCTGGGTTTTATATCCCGGCGAACCTGAAACGCCGAACCGACAGGAGTCCCATGCCCTTCACCCTTGCCACCTGGAACATCAACTCGGTCCGCCTGCGCGAACCTATCGTCCTGAAACTGTTGCAGGAGGAGGCGCCGGATATCCTGTGCCTACAGGAGTGCAAGTCGCCGGTCGAGAAGATCCCGCTGGAGGGGTTCGCGGCCCTTGGCTATCCCTACGTGATCGCGCGCGGGCAGAAGGGCTATAACGGTGTGGCGATCCTGTCGAAGCTGCCCATCCGCGATGTGGGCGAGCGGGATTTCGCGGCGCTGGGCCATGCGCGCCACGTGGCCGGAGAGCTTGAGAACGGTGTGGTGATTCACAACTTCTATGTGCCCGCGGGCGGCGATGTGCCGGACCGCGAGGTGAACCTGAAGTTCGGGCAGAAGCTCGACTACCTGACCGAGATGCGCGACTGGTTCCGCGAGGACAGGCCGCAGAAATCCATCCTCGTGGGCGACCTCAACATCGCCCCGCGCGAGGACGATGTCTGGAGCCACAAGCAACTGCTGAAGGTGGTGAGCCACACGCCGGTCGAGGTGGAGCATCTGACCAACGCGCAGGAGGCCGGAAACTGGACCGACGTCACCCGCGCGGACATTCCCGAAGGGCAGCTTTACAGCTGGTGGTCGTACCGGGCCAAGGATTGGGACGCGGCCGACAAGGGCCGGCGCCTGGATCATGTCTGGGCCAGTGACGACCTCAAGTCCGCAGCGCATTCCAGCCGCATTCTCAGGGCCGCGCGTGGTTGGGAAAAGCCATCGGACCATGCGCCGGTCTTCGCGACGTTCGACCTTTGACGCGGCACGGGATCACGGATGTCGGACCTCGGAGTCACGGGCGGCTCTGCCCGCCTGCGTGATGGAAGAGGTACCGCGCTGGTCGGACTGATGCGCCATTCCGAGGTGGTGCGCGGTCGGATGTCGGGGCCGGGTGGTGTGCGCTTTTCGTCGGACCCGCGGCGGCCGTTTCGCAGGCAGGCGAGGGGTCCGGGGCGATCCGTTTCTTCCGACAGCCCGGTGTCTGGCGATTCGCGAAACCGGGGAATCGTTAACGTGAGTGGCCGGGCCGCAGGATTGCGGCCTCTGGAGGGCGTCGGGGGTCTGCGCCTGGCGCGCCTCCATGACTGGCAGGCGCTGGGCGCTGGCACTGGACGGCGGCAAGGCGGGATCGGGCGGAGCGACGATGGTGGTGGCGGTCGCGCCCGATGCGGCGCGGGGCGCTACCCTTTTGTTTCCGCAGGATAGTTTCGTGTCCGACCTGTCGCGCGGTGCGGCGGTGACCGGCGGGGGAATGCCCGGGGGACCGTGCAGGGCGAGCGTCCCGGGGCCTGGTTCTGGCGCCGTATCGGGCCGGGAGCGGACGTGTGGCCCCCCGGGCTGCCGGAATGTTCACCGCTGGCCGGAGGTATCGCGTTAACCGAGTCGAAGGCGTCGAAAACGACGTCGGTATCGCGTCGGTATCCGGGTGGTATCGCGACGGTGCGATTTTTTCGATCGGTCGCATCGCCCGGTTCGTGACGTCACCGTGCGGTGCGGCAACGACGGCGGCGGCGCCGCCCCTTGCAACACGGGGCCGCGTGGGCCATTTAGACGGCAAATGACATGCCCACGCGATGCGGAGGATACGATGCTTGAACTTGGTGGCCAGAGCCAACCCCAGACCGACCTGATCAAGGACGTCTCGGAGGCGAACTTCATGACCGAGGTCGTCGAGGCCTCGCAGAGTGTGCCGGTGATCGTCGATTTCTGGGCGCCCTGGTGCGGCCCGTGCAAGACGCTGGGACCGCAGCTGGAGGCGGCGGTCACCAAGGCGAACGGCGCGGTGAAGATGGCCAAGGTCAACGTGGACGAGAACCAGATGATCGCGCAGCAGTTGCGGGTGCAGTCGATCCCGATGGTCTATGCCTTCTGGCAAGGCCAGCCGATCGACGGGTTCCAGGGCGCGGTGCCGGGATCGGAGATCGACGCCTTCGTGAACCGAGTGATCGAGGCCGCGGGCGGCCAAGCCGGCGACGCAGGGTTGGAAGAGGCCATCGCGGCGGCGCAGGAGATGCTGGAGCAGGGCGCGGCGACGGATGCCGCCCAGACCTTTGCCGCGATCCTGCAGGAGGACGACAAGAACGCCGCCGCCTATGCCGGCCTGGTATCGAGCCATATCGCGATGGACGACCTGGAGCAGGCGGAAGCGATTTTGAACGGCGCGCCGGCGGAGATCTCGAAGGCGCCGGAGCTGGAAGCGGCGGCGGCGCAGCTGGCGCTGGCGCGGCAGGCCGCGGATGCGGGGCCGGTGAGCGAATTGCGCGACAAGGTGGAGGCAAACCCGGACGACCATCAGGCGCGGTTCGACCTGGCGCAGGCGCTGCACGCCTCGGGCCAGACGCAGGAGGCGGTGGATGAACTGCTGGAGCTCTTTCGGCGCGACCGCGAGTGGAATGACGCGGCCGCGAAGACGCAGCTTTTCACCATTTTCGACGCGCTGAAACCGGGCGATCCGGTGGCGCAGGCGGGACGCCGCAAACTGAGCTCGATGATATTTGCCTGACGGACGGCACGGGCTACGTCCCCGGACATGATATTACAGGGTGATCTGCCGGAGATAATCCCGGTCTTTCCATTGCCGGGCGCGCTGCTTTTGCCGCGCTCGCGGCTGCCGTTGCACCTGTTCGAGCCGCGCTACCTGGCGATGCTCGAGGATGCGCTGAAGACGCCGCACCGCCTGATCGGGATGGTGCAGCCGGACCCCGGCGCGCGGGCGGGCGAGCACGGGCTGCACCGGATCGGCTGTGCCGGTCGCGTCACGCAGTTTTCCGAGACCGAGGACGGGCGGTACATGATCACGCTGTCGGGCGTGTCGCGATACCGCGTGACCTCGGAGGTGGAGGGGTTCACGCCCTATCGCCGGGCGCAGGTCAGCTGGGAGGGGTTCGAGCAGGACCTGGAGCCCAGCGACAGTGATCCGGGGTTCAAGCGGAAGCCCTTCATGGATCTTCTGTCGCGCTATTTCGAGGCGCGCGAACTCTCGACCGACTGGGAGACGCTGAAGGAGGCCGAGGACGAGTTGCTGATCAATTCGCTGTCGATGCTCCTGGGGTTCGAGCCGGAGGACAAGCAGGCGCTGCTGGAGGCGCCGAGCCTGTCGACGCGGCGCGAGACATTGGTGACGCTGATCGAGTACGATCTGCGCGCCGGCGACGACAAGGACGTGATGCAATGAGTGAGACCGACCCCACCGCGCCGGAATTCGACCGGCACATGTTGGAGGCCCTGATCTGCCCGCAGACCCATTCGGTGCTGGAATACGATGCGGAGGCGCATGAGCTGATCAGCCGCAACGCGGGGCTGGCCTTTCCGATCCGGTCGGGGATTCCGATCCTGCTGATCGACGAGGCGCGCAGCTTGGACTAGCGGAGTGCGCGCGGGGCGCGCGCGCACGCTCGACGTCTCGGCGTCGGCCTTTGGCCGCCGCCTCGGGGCGCGGGGCGGCGTGACGCTTTGACCCAGTCGCTGCGCGGGGGGGGCTGCGTCGGAGCCTCCGGCGGGGATATTTGGGGCCAGAGGAAGAGTTGGGTCGGCGTGGTGTGGCGTCAGGTGCTCTTGCGGGCGCGGGTGGCCATCACGTCGCGGCCCAGGGAAAGGGTGTAGGCCTCGAGCCGGTGCAGGGCGGTGTTGGCGGCGCGGGCGTCCTGGTGTTCCAGCGCGTCGGTAAGGGCGGCGTGCAGGCCGACGATTTCGCCGCGGGAGCGGGCGGTGAAGGTGATCATGTTCATCAGGGGCTGCATGGCCTCGACTGCGCCGGCAAGCTGGTAGCTGAGCACGGGGTTGTCGGCCGCATCGACCAGGGCGCGGTGGAGCGCGACGTCGGAGGCGCAGAAGGCCTCGTCGGAGAGGCCCGGCTGCGACTGGCGGGCTATCTCGGCGCGCATGGTGGCGAGGCTGTCGTCGGTGCGGCGCCGGGCGGCGAGGGGGGCGCAGGCGCGTTCGAGCGTGTAGCGGGCCTCGCACGCGGTCTCGAAGCTGACGGCGTTCATCGACAGAAGCAGCGTGGAGGTGGTGATGTGCTGGCTGTAGGCGCCCTGGTAGCTGAGCCGGTTGACGAACGCGCCGCCGAACGCGCCGCGCTGGGTGCGGATCAGCGATTGCGCGGCCAGGCGTTTGAGGGCCTCGCGCACGGTGGAGCGGGAGACGCCGAATTGCTCGGACAGCTCGGCCTCTGAGGGCAGGCGTTCGCCGGTGATCATGCGGCCCTCGACGATGGCATCGCGGATCGCCTCGGCGATCTGGGCGGAGAGATCCTGTCGCGGCTGGGCGGGGTCGGCGGTTTTCATTTGTCAGACCTTTAATTGTCTGACATTCATAAGGGCAATCGTGACTCGAACCAAGGGTGATCTTCTGCATGTCGGCTCTTTCCCTGCGCTCGGTGGCCTGGCTGGCGTTTTTCGCGGCGATCCTGGCGGCGTGGGTGGTGATGTACCTGATGGCGACGGGGATGGACCTGGACCTGATCGGGCGGCCCGGGCCGATGGGCGAGACGATGCGGGCGATGCAGCCGGGCATGGAGATGGGCATGGGCGCCGGTATGTCGGGTGGCATGTCTGGGGGCATGAGCGGCGAGATGTCGGGCGGCATGGACACGATGGCGATGGACAGGTTCGGGCCGCTGTTCGCAATGTGGGCGATCATGATGGCGGCGATGATGCTGCCCACGATGGTGCCGACGCTGCGCTGTTACGACGATCTGTGCCGCAGCGCCGATGGCACCACCGCCGGATGGCTGGGCGTGCTGACGGGGTATTCCATCGCCTGGGTCGGGTTCGCGGCGGTGATCGCGGGCGTGCAGGTGGCGCTGCTCTATGGCGGTGTGATCGACATGCTGGGGATCGCCAAGTCGTCCGCGATTGCGGGCGGCCTGCTGATCGTCGTGGGCGCGTTTCAGTTCACGCGGGCCAAGGAGCTGTGCCATGGCGTGTGTCACAGCCCGATGACCTATTTCCTGGGGCATTGGCGCACGGGATTTGGCGGCGGCGTGCGCATGGGGCTGGGGCTGGGCGCGTTCTGCGTGGGCTGCTGCTGGGGCTTCATGGCGCTGGGGTTCGTGGGCGGCGTGATGAGCCTCTTGTGGATGGGCCTGGCCACGCTTTTCATGGTATTGGAGAAACTGCCGCAGATCGGGCACCGGGTGATCCGGCCGATGGGTGTGGCGCTGATCGCGGGCGGGGTGGCGGTTCTGGCCGCGCCGCTGGTAACGGGAGGATAGAGCATGGCTTTGACACGCCGGAAGGACGCCGACAAGTTGCCGGTGTCGCAGCGTATCGACAACCGGATGGCCAACCCCAAGCGGCGCAAGATGACGCCGACCGAGTGGGCGATCAAGGGCGAGCTGTTCCTCAACTGTTCCTGCACCGTGTTCTGCCCCTGCGTGGTGAGCCTGGGGGCGCATCCGCCCACCGAGGGGCATTGCCATGCGTGGATGGCGATTGCCATCGACGAGGGCCATTACGAGGGTGAGGACCTGTCGGGCCTGAACCTGGGCTTGCTGGTCGACATCCCCGGGCGCATGGGCGAGGGCAACTGGAAGGTGGCCGCCTATGTGGACGAGCGGGCCTCTGGCCGCGCCTATAACGGGATCCTGCAGATCTTCAGCGGGGCGGCGGGGGGCACGACCGGCCTTTTCACCATGCTGGTGAGCGAGATCATCGGAGCCGAGCGCGAGAAGGTGGAGATCGTGCGCGACGGCAAGAAACGGGGGCTTTACATCGGGCGCAAGATCCAGGGCGAGATCGAGATGCTGGACGGCGCGAGCCCCGATCATCCGGTGATGGTGACGAACTCGAAATACTGGATGGGGCCGGATATCATCGCGGCGAAGGGTTTGAAGAGCCGGGTGCGCGATTATGGCCGGGTCTGGGATTTCGGAGGCATGTCGGCGGAGGTTTGCCCGATCGACTGGAAAGGGCCGAAATAGGGACGCCGAGCATGATCACACCCGAGTATTGCCGCGTGATGGCGCGGTACAATGCGTGGCAGAACCGGCAGCTGACCGAGGCGCTGGACGGCCAGTCGCTGGAAGTGCTGACCGAGGATCGCGGCGCGTTCTTCGGCTCGATCCTCGGCACGCTCAATCACCTGCTATGGGGCGACCTGATGTGGATGGCGCGGTTCGATCCGTCGGTCGAGGCCCCGACGGTCGGCGTGAAGCAGAGCGTGGAGATGCACCCGACGCTGGGGGCGTGGAGCGCGGCGCGGTATCACGTGGACGGCAAGATCGGGCATTGGGCCAATTCGCTGCGGGCGATGGACCTGACAGGCGACCTGCACTGGTATTCCGGCACGGCGCAGCGCGACGTGGTCTCGCCCAGGGCTTTGTGCGTCACGCATATGTTCAATCACCAGACCCATCACCGGGGACAGGTCCACGCGATGATGACCGCCGCCGGGCTGGAGGCGCCGGTGAGCGACATGTTTCTGATGCCCGGGGAGGGCTGAGCCGATGCTGGCCTTTGTCCTGGCGCTGGTGGTGATCGCGGCTGTCGCATGGAGCCTCGGGCGCGGTCGCGTGGGCGGCCGCATGGCCGGGCCGGGGAAACGGCCCGCGAGGCGGGCCTGCAAGTGGAGCGAGACCGGCAACAGCAACGGCCGGTTCGTCGAGTATCGCTGTGCGGCCTGCGGGGTCGCGGCCTATTCCGCCACGGGCGACGCGCCGGTGATCTGCAAGAGCAACCTGAAGGGATCCGTCTGATGCCGATGATCTCGCTGTCGCGCCGGTTGCGGCGCACGCCTTTTTCCGACGGGGTCGAGGCCGCCGGGGTGAAGGGCTACACGGTCTACAACCACATGTTGCTGCCGACGGTGTTCCGGTCCGTCGAGGAGGATTATCGCCATTTGAAGGACGCGGTGCAGGTCTGGGACGTGGCCTGCGAACGGCAGGTGGAGCTGCGCGGGCCAGACGCGGGGCGGCTGATGCAGATGCTGACGCCGCGCGACCTGCGGGGGATGACGGCGGGGCAGTGTTATTACGTGCCGATCGTGGACGAGACGGGCGGCATGCTGAACGACCCGGTGTCGGTGAAGCTGTCGGAGGATCGCTGGTGGATCTCGGATCCCGACAGTGACCTGCTATACTGGGTGAAGGCCACGGCGCATGGCTGGCGGCTGGACGTGCTGGTGGACGAGCCGGACGTGTCGCCCCTGGCGGTGCAGGGGCCGAAGGCCGACGAGCTGATGGCGCGGGTCTTTGGCGACGGGGTGCGCGACATCCGGTTCTTCCGCTTCGGCGTGTTCGATTTCCAGGGGCGGGACATGGTGATCGCGCGCTCGGGCTATTCCAAGCAGGGCGGTTTCGAGATCTATGTCGAGGGGGAGGACATCGGTATGCCGTTGTGGCACGCTTTGATGGAGGCGGGGCGCGATCTGGACGTGCATGCGGGCTGTCCCAACCTGATAGAGCGGGTCGAGAGCGGGCTTCTGAGCTATGGCAACGACATGACCGACGACAACACGCCGCATGAATGCGGGCTGGGGAGGTTCTGCAATACGCAGAGTGCGATTGGCTGTATCGGGCGTGATGCGCTCTTGCGAGTGGCCAAGGAAGGGCCGGTGCAGCAGATCTGCGCGATTGCCATCGACGGGCCGAAGGTGCCGGGCTGTGATCGGTGGTGGCCGGTGACGGCGAATGGAAAACGCGTGGGTCGGGTGAGTTCCGCCGCGTGGAGCCCGGATTTCGAGACCAACGTGGCCATCGGCATGGTGCGGATGACCCATTGGGACGCGGGCACCGAATTGCAGGTCGAGGCGCCGGATCAGGTCCGGCGCGGGGTGGTGCGGGAAGGTTTCTGGAACTGATGCCCGCTTCGGAGGGGGAAGCGAGGGGCCAGCCCCTCGCGCTCCCCGGGATATTTTTGGCCAGAGGAAAAGCAGGGGCGGCGTTGGTGCGGCCCCGCACATACTTGGAACGATGAAAGCGGGGGAGCCTCGCTATGCAAGACAGGAGACTGGACATGTTCAACGCATTGGTTGTCGAGAAGGACGAAGAGAGCGGCAAGACCTCGGCGGAGGTCAGGCAGATCGGCTTGGACGACCTGCCCGAGGGCGAGGTGACGGTCGCGGTCGAGTATTCGACGGTGAATTACAAGGACGGGCTGTGCATCGGGCCGGGTGGCGGGCTGGTGCGGAAGTACCCGCATGTGCCGGGGATCGACTTTGCCGGGACGGTCGAGGAAAGTTCGGACGACCGATACAGCCCCGGCGACAAGGTGGTGCTGACCGGCTGGCGCGTGGGCGAGGCGCATTGGGGCGGCTATGCCCAGAAGGCGCGCGTGAAGGCCGACTGGCTGGTGCCGCTGCCCGAGGGGCTGGATACGCGGGCTGCGATGGCGGTGGGGACCGCCGGGTTTACCGCGATGCTGGCGGTCATGGCGCTGGAAGACCAGGGGCTGAAGAAGGGCCCGGTGCTGGTGACCGGGGCCGCGGGTGGCGTGGGCAGCGTGGCGACCGCGATCCTGGCCAAGCTGGGGCACGAGGTGGCGGCCGTCACCGGGCGGCCGGAGCAGGAGGACTACCTGAAGAGCCTTGGGGCGAGCCGGATCGTGCCGCGGGAAGAGTTGACCGAAGTGACCAAGAAGCCGCTGGAGGCGGAAGCCTGGGGCGGCTGCATCGACGCGGTGGCGGGTGCGATGCTGGGCCGGGTGCTGAAGCAGATGGAATATGGCAGCTCGGTCGCGGCCATTGGCCTTGCCGGGGGCGCGGCCATCGAGGGGGCGCTAATCACGCCTTTCATCCTGCGCGGTGTGAACCTCTTGGGGATCGACTCGGTCATGCAGCCATATGACAATCGCCTGCGGGCTTGGGAGCGGATCGCCAGGGACCTGCCGATGGACAAGCTGGACGAGATGGTGCAACCCGCGACCCTGTCGGACCTGCCGGAGTTGGGCCGCGACATCCTGAAAGGCCAGGTGAAGGGCCGTGTCGTCGTCGATGTCAACGCGTGACGACCTGACCATCCGGCTGGTGCGCGACGGCGATGCCGACGCGCTCTGGCCGATCCTGCGCGAGGTGGTGCGCGCGGGCGACACCTATGCCATCGAGCCGGACCTGTCGCAGGGTCGGTTGATGGATTACTGGTGCGAGGCCCCGCGCGCGACCTACGTGGCGGAACTGGATGGCCAGATCCAGGGGACCTATTACATCAAGACCAACCAGGCGGGCGGCGGCAGCCATGTGTGCAACTGCGGCTACATTACCGCGCCTGCGGCGCGGGGGCGGGGGGTGGCGCGGGCGATGTGCGAGCATTCGCAGGGTGTGGCGCGGGAGCTGGGCTACGAGGCGATGCAGTTCAATTTCGTCGTGACCAGCAATGTGGGGGCCATTGCGCTGTGGACGAAGCTGGGCTTCGAGACGGCGGGGCGGTTGCCCAAGGCGTTCCGGCATCCCAAGCAGGGGCTGGTGGATGCGCTGGTGATGTTCAAATGGCTGGGGAGCTGAGGTGTCTTGCTCTCTGCGCGCTCGGTGGAGAGGCGGCGGTTGTCCATAAAATGCTACTTGATCGCGGGCAATTACGGCACGCCGGATTTCCTGGATTACGTGTTCGCGCGTGCGCCGGACTATGGTGAGCGGATTCACTATGACGATTAAGACGGCGAATGGGTTCCCGGACGCGACATGAAGTACGAGCATGGCGGGCCGGACTCGTGCGGTGCTGAAGTAAAGGGCGGGCGGTTCACGGACCAGACCCGTGCCGAGTTTCTGAAGCTTTGGTGTGTCAGCAGGCCCAAGGCAGAGCGGACATTCGATGTCATCAAGCCGTTCGGTGAAAGCCTCAAGGCCATCCCCTTGTTTTCAGAGCGTCTCAAGGACGCGCTCGAGGCGGTCGATCCTGCTTTGTTCGAGTTCGTGCGCATGGACCGCACCTGGGATGATGTCCACAAGACGCCGATCTCGGGTGGGCCGTTTTATCTGGCCAATCTTCTGGCGCGCCGAGACTGCTGGGATCAGGGCCGCACGCGGATCGTGCCTCAGAAGCGTGGCGACGGCAGCTATTTCAACACGATCTCGGGGTCCGGGCGCGCGGTGCTGCGGTCGCGTGTGACAGATGCGCTGATCTGGCGTGATACCCTGACCAAAACCGTCGTCTGCACCGATGCGTTCAAGGGGATGGTTGAAATTGTCGGCTGTAAAGGATGGTGGTTTCGGGAAATCGCCGTGACGGACGACAGGTAAGGTTGTTCCAAGGAGTTTACGACCGGGCGTTGTCGCGCGACGGGGGCGCGGGCGGGTTGACCGTGGAGGCGCGTGGGTTTCACCCACCCTACGGGGCATGTTTCGGGCGGCGCGGTCACGGGGTAGGGTGGGCGAGAGCCCACGTGCCGCACGCTAGGATGCGGGTTGCGTTGGGCGCCGCGTGGGTTTTCACCCACCCCACGGGGCAGATGGCGCGTCGTTTCGGGAAATCATGGAATCGATGGATCGGGTTCTGGGAAATCATGGACCCGTGAGCGGATTCGTGCGAATCGCGCCATGGAACAGGCGCGGATTCGAGGGAGGATTCGTTGAATCCGCGGCCGGAGACCTCATGTTTCAGGCTGTGCAGAGAAAAAAATCGGGAAATCGTGGGAAATATCCATCCGCGTTCCAGACCACCATATATTGTGTTGGGCTTTTGGTCTTCCGCTAGGTGGTGCGTCAAAATGGCTCTGATCGACACATGATGTTGATCAGGGAGGGGGTCAAAATCAACATTCTGTAGGTAAACGGGTCATTTTTTCGTTGAGTTCCATAAAGTACCATGTCATACCTTTAACCACGATGAGGGCGGACACAGGGGCACACAACGACCCCGAATAAAACAAAGACCAGAGCAGGTTTCATACAGGCACCCGCTTCATCAGAACGAAGAGATCCGGCGCGCGGGCGAGCAGACATCCCCCCAGGTGGCGCGCGCAGCTGGACACCCCGCGAGAGCGGGACGAGGGCGGCGGATTGGGCAGTGGCAGCAGCTCAATCCGCCGTTTCGTGTTTCGGACGGTAGTTTTTGCAACCGGGGGAACGAGGGACGGGCCGGACAGTGGTTCTGAGCTTCAGAGGCGAGTTCAACCAGAAGGTTGACGGCAAGGGTCGGATGTCGATCCCTGCCGATTTTCGCGCTGTGCTGGCCGATGGCGATCCGCGCTGCCCCGAAGCTCCGCTGCCGCGTGTCGTCGTGCTGCACGGGCCGCATCTGAAAAACTGTCTTCACGCCTATACGATCGACGCCATGGCCGAGATCGAGGACGGCATCCGCAAGTTGCCGCGCGGCTCGGACGCGCGCAAACGCGCCAGCCGGATGATCCTTGGGAAATCCTGGGACACGGAAGTGGACAAGGACGGGCGCATCGTGCTGCCCCAGCGCCTGCGCCAGCAGATCGGGCTGGAAGGCGAGGCGGTGATGGTCGCGATGGGCGATTATTTCGAGATCTGGAACGCGGCGACCTACGAAGAGGTCGAGGCGGCGGAGACCGCGGCCTTCCTGGAAGAGCAGGATGGCGATTTCGATCCGCTGACCCTGATCGATCCGCCCGGGGAGGGATGAGCGATGGGGAGTGCTGCCGCAAACAATCCCCATGTTCCCGTTCTGATAGAGCCGATCCTGCGCGCCGTGGCGCCGGTGCAGGGCGTCTGGCTGGACGGGACCTTGGGCGCGGGGGGCTATACCCGCCGCCTGCTGGTGGCCGGGGCCGAAAGGGTGATCGGTGTGGATCGCGACCCGCTGGCCATCGAACTGGCGGTGGACTGGGCGGACGACCGGGTGGAACTGGTGCAGGGGACGTTCTCGAAGCTGGATGAGTATGGGCAGGACCTGGACGGCGTGGTGCTGGACCTGGGCGTGTCGTCAATGCAGCTGGACCGGGCCGAGCGGGGGTTTTCCTTCATGAAGGATGGCCCGCTGGACATGCGCATGAGCCAGGACGGGCCCAGTGCCGCGGACATGGTCAATTCCATGGAAGAGGCGAAACTTGCGGACATCCTGTTTCTTTATGGCGAGGAGCGGGCGAGCCGGCGGATTGCGCGGGCCATCGTGAAAAAGCGCGAGGACGTGCCGATTGTCACCACGCTGCAACTGGCGGAAATCATCGAGGGATGCCTGCCGCGCCCCAAGCCGGGACAGGTGCATCCGGCGACGCGCAGCTTTCAGGCGATCCGCATCGCGGTGAACGACGAGTATGGCGAGCTGGTCGAGGGGCTGGAGGCCGCCGAGCGCGCGCTGAAGCCGGGCGGGCAGCTGGCCGTGGTGACGTTTCATTCCATCGAGGACCGTATGGTGAAACGCTTTCTGGCCGAGAAGACCGGAAACACCGGCGGCGGCAGCCGGCACGCACCGGTGGTGGAGCAGGATCCGCCGACCTTCAGCCAGACCACGCGCAAGGCCATCGGCCCGGACGAGGCGGAACTGGCGGAGAACCCGAGGGCGCGCAGCGCCAAGCTGCGGGTGGCGACGCGGACCGAGGCCGCGCCGCGGCCGGTGGACAGGGGGCGCATCGGGATGCCGGTGCCGAAGACGCATAATCGACGAGGGGTGAGGTAATGCGCAGTTTCTTCTATGTTTTGACCGCTGTCATGGTCATCGGTCTGGCCTTCTGGGCCTACCGGGAAAACTACGAGACGCAGGCCGCGCAGGCGCGGTCGGAGGCCGTGCAGCAAAAGATTGCCGACCAGCGGCAGCGCCTGCGGGTGCTGAACGCGGAATGGGCCTATCTGAACCGGCCGGATCGGCTGCGCGACCTGGTGGAGATCAATTTCGATCAGCTGGGACTGTTGCCGTTCCAGCCTTACCAGTTCGGCAAGATCGACCAGGTGGCCTATCCGACCGAGGGGCCTTTGCCGATTTCCAATGTCATCGACGTGATGGAACGGGAGCAGCAGCCATGATCCGTACCCCTTTGCGCCCGCTGGCGCGTATCCTGAAAGCCCGCGAGGAGGGAGAGAACCCCGACGCCATCGAACGCGAGAACATACGCCTGCGCCACGAGGAGATGCGCGACCGCGCCCGGATGCGGGCGGAAGGCCGGCTGCTGGTGATGGGCGCGTTCTTTGTCTGCGCCTTTGCCGTCATCGGCGGGCGGATGGGCGTGCTGGCCAATACCGACCCGGCCGAGCCGCGCACCGGGTTCGCGGGTGCGGATATCCTGGCGCAGCGGGCCGATATCGTGGACCGCGAGGGCCGCATCCTGGCCACGAATTTCGAGACCTACAGCCTTTATGCGCAGCCGCACCAGATGGTGGAGCCGGAACGGGCGGCCGAGGAGCTGGCGGCGATCTTTCCCGACCTGAAGGTGGAGCGGCTGAAGAAGGATTTCACGGGCAAGCGCAAGTTCCTGTGGGTGAAGAAGAAACTGAGCCCCGAGCAGCGCCAGGCGGTGCATGATATCGGCGAGCCGGGGCTGCTGTTCGGGCCGCGCGAGATGCGGCTTTATCCCAATGGCAAGCTGGCTGCGCATGTGCTGGGCGGGGCCAGTTTCGGGCGCGAGGGCGTGCATGCCGCCGAGGTGATCGGCGTCGCGGGAGTCGAGAAGTATTTTGACAAGCGGCTGCGCGATCCGGCCATGGGGCACAAGCCGCTGCAACTGTCGATCGACTTGTCGGTACAGTCGGCGGTCGAGCGGGTGCTGCAGGGCGGCATGATGCTGATGAACGCCAAGGGCGCGGCCGCCGTGCTGATGGAAGTGCAGACCGGCGAGGTCGTGGCTCTGGCCAGCCTGCCGGATTTCGACCCCAACGACCGCCCGCGCCCGCCGATTGCCGGGGAAAAGCCCGGCGACAGCCCGTTGTTCAACCGGGCGGTGCAGGGCGTCTACGAGCTGGGCTCGGTCTTCAAGGCGTTCACCATCGCGCAGGCGCTGGACCTTGGGGTGGTGAACCCGTCGACCGTGATCGACACCAAGGGGCCGGTGCGGTTCGGCAAGTACCGAATCCGGGATTTCCGCAACTATGGCCCGGAACTGAGCGTCACCAAGGTGCTGGTCAAGTCGTCGAATATCGGCACCGCGCGGATCGCGCAGATGATCGGGATCGACCGGCAGCAGGATTTCCTGAAATCGCTGGGTTTCTTCGAGCCAACGCCGTTCGAGATCGTCGAGGCGGAAGGCGGCAAGCCGCTGTTGCCCTCGAAGTGGACCGACCTGTCGCTGATGACGATTTCCTACGGCCACGGGCTGTCGTCGAGCCCGCTGCACCTGGCGTCGGGCTATGCGACCATCGCCAATGGCGGGCGGCTGGTGAAACCGACGGTGATCAAGCAGCCCAAGGGGCAGCTGGGGCCACGGGTGATGTCGGAACGCGCCGCGGCGCAGACGATGCAGATGCTGCGCGACGTGGTGACCGACGGCACCGCCTCTTTCGCCGAGGTCGATGGCTATGCGGTGGGCGGCAAGACCGGGACGGCGGACAAGCCCAAGCCCACCGGCGGGTATTACGAGGACAAGGTGATCGCGACCTTCGCCAGCGTGTTCCCGGCGCATGACCCGCGCTATGTGCTGGTGGTGACGCTGGACGAGCCGGTGGAGACGACGGGCCCCGAGCCGCGCCGCACGGCGGGCTGGACCGCGGTGCCGGTGGCGGCGGAAATCACACGTCGCGTCGCGCCGCTTCTGGGGCTGCGGCCCGAGATTGAACCCGCGCCATTAACAGGTATAACGCTGACATCGAATTGACGGGTTGAGACAAAGGCCAGAGGCGTGGGGCAAAGCAAATCCTTGGCAGAGCTGGGCCTGACCGCCCAGGGGGGCCGGCGGGCCGAGATCACCGGGCTGGCGGTGGACAGCCGCGAGGTGAAGGACGGGTCCCTGTTCGCGGCGCTGCCCGGCAGCAAGGTGCACGGGGGCGAGTTCATTTCCTATGCGCTGCGCATGGGGGCGGCGGCGATCCTGACCGACCCCGAGGGCGTTGCGCTGGCCGCCGAGGAGCTGGCGGCAAGTGACGCGGCGCTGGTGGTGGCCGAGGACCCGCGCCAGACGCTGTCTTTCGCGGCGGCGCTTTGGTACGGTGCGCAGCCCGAGACGATGGTGGCGGTCACCGGGACCAACGGCAAGACATCGGTGGCGAGTTTCACCCGGCAGATCTGGATGGCGCTGGGGCTGGAGGCGGTGAACCTGGGCACCACGGGCGTCGAAGGCGCGTGGGAGGCGCCGCTGGCGCATACGACGCCCGAGCCGATTACGCTGCACCGGGTCCTGGCCGAGGCCGAGGCCAACGGCATCACCCATGCGGCGATGGAGGCGTCGAGCCATGGCCTCGCGCAGCGGCGGCTGGACGGCGTGCGGCTGGTGGCGGCGGGGTTCACGAACCTGAGCCAGGATCACCTGGATTACCACTCCGATTTCGACGATTATTTCAACGCCAAGGCGGGCCTGTTCGAGCGGGTCCTGCCCGAGGACGGCGTGGCCGTGGTCAATATCGACGACCCGCGCGGGCCGGGCATGGCGGACGTGGCCTATGGCCGGGGACAGGACGTGCTGGCGGTGGGCCGGGCCGAAGGGGCGGACCTGCGGATCCTGAACCGGGTGTTTTCACCGACCGGGCAGACCTTGCGGTTTTCCTGGCGCGGGCAGGTCCACCAAGTGGAGCTGAACCTGATCGGCGGCTTTCAGACCGACAACGTGATGCTGGCCGCGGGGCTGGCCATCGGTGCGGGCGCGGACCCGGACCGGGTGTTCGCGACGCTGCCGGTGATGCGGACCGTGCGGGGCCGGATGCAGCTTGCCGCGACGCGCTCCAGCGGGGCGGCGGTGTTCGTGGATTACGCCCATACGCCCGAGGCGGTGTCGACCGCGCTTTACGCGCTGCGCCCGCATGTGCTGGGCCGGATGGTGGCCATCGTGGGCGCGGGCGGCGACCGCGACCGGGGCAAGCGGCCCCTGATGGGGCGCGCGGCGGCGGAAAATGCCGACGCGGTGATCGTGACCGACGACAACCCCCGCAGCGAGGTGCCGGGCGACATTCGCGCCGCGGTGATGGAGGGCGTGCGCCAGGCGGGCGGCGAGGACCGGGCCATCGAGGTGGGCGACCGGGCCGAGGCGATCCTGCGCGGCGTCGACATGCTGGGGCCGGGCGATGCGCTGCTCATTTGCGGCAAGGGGCACGAGACCGGGCAGGTCGTGGGTGACGACGTGTTCCCCTTCGACGATTGCGAACAGGCGAGCGTGGCGGTCTCGGCGCTGGACGGGGGCGTGGCGTGAGCGAGTTGTGGACAGCGCGGGAGGCCGTGGCGGCCACGGGCGGGCGCAGCACCTGCGACTGGACCGCGACGGGCGTTTCGATCGACACGCGGACATTGCAACCGGGCGATTTGTTCGTGGCGCTGAAAGACGTGCGCGACGGGCATGATTTCGTGGCGCAGGCGCTGGAAAAGGGCGCGGCGGCGGCGCTGGTTGCCCGCGTGCCCGAGGGCTTGGACGAGACGGCGCCGCTCTTGATCGTGGACGAGGTTCTGCCGGCGCTGGAGCATCTGGGCCGCGCGGGCCGGGCGCGCACCGACGCGAAGGTGGTGGCGATCACCGGGTCGGTGGGCAAGACCTCGACCAAGGAGATGATGCGTGCCGCGCTCGAGGGGCAGGGGCGCACCCATGCCGCCGAGGCGAGCTATAACAACCACTGGGGCGTGCCGCTGACGCTGGCGCGGATGCCGCGCGACACCGAGTTCGCGGTGATCGAGATAGGGATGAACCATCCCGGCGAGATTTCTCCGCTGGCCGTGATGGCCCGCCCGCACGTGGCGTTGATCACCACGATTGCGGCGGCGCACCTGGAGGCGTTCGAGAATATCGAGGGGATCGCGCAGGAGAAGGCGGCGATTTTCGACGGGCTGGAGCCGGGCGGCACGGCGGTGATCAATGCCGATGTGGGCACTGCGGATATCCTGCTTAAGGCGGCGACAGCGAAGGCCGAAACCGTTGTGCGGTTCGGCACCTCAGAGGCGGCCGAGATGCGGCTGACGGATGTGACGGTGCATGATGCCGCGACGGTGGGCCATGCGCAGGCGGGCGGTGACGACATACTGTTCAAGGTCGGCACGCCGGGCCGGCATTTCGCGCTGAACGCGCTGGCGGTGATCGCCGCGGCAGAGGCGTTGGGAGCCGACCGCGACGTGGCGGTCTGCGACCTTGGGCAGTGGCGGCCCTACAAAGGGCGCGGCACGCGCGAGGTGCTGGTGCTGGACATGGTCGAGGAAGCGATGTCGATCGAGCTGATCGACGACGCGTTCAACGCCAACCCCACCTCGATGGCCGCGGCGCTGGAAGTGCTGGCCGCCGCCCGGGTGCGCGACGATATCGGGCGGGTGGCCGCGGGGCGGCGGATCGCCATCCTTGGCGACATGCTGGAACTGGGTCCCGACGAGGCGCGGATGCACCGCGAGGTCGCGGACCTGCCGTTCGTGAAGGACATACAGGTCATCCATTGCGTCGGCCCGCGCATGAAAACCCTTTACGACGCGCTGCCCGAGGCGCAAAGGGGCCGCTGGGTGGAAAGCGCGGGCGAGCTGGCCGCCGAGGCGCACCGGCTGGTGGATGCGGGCGACGTGATCCTGGTGAAGGGGTCGAAAGGCAGCTACGTGAGCGAAGTTGTCACCGCGCTGCGCCGGCTGGCGCAGGCTGTCGCGGAAAAAGAGGACGTTTGAATGCTCTACTGGTTAACCGAATTGTCGGATGGCGGCGATGTCTTCAACCTGTTTCGCTATATCACCTTCCGTTCGGGCGGGGCGTTCCTGACGGCTCTGGTCTTTGGGTTCATCTTCGGGCGGCCGCTGATCGACGTGCTGCGCCGGACCCAAGGCAAGGGCCAGCCCATTCGCAGCGACGGCCCCGAGGGGCACCTTGCGAAGTCGGGCACGCCCACCATGGGCGGCCTGCTGATCGTGGGGGCCTTGCTGACCTCGACGCTGTTCTGGGCGCGGCTGGACAACCCCTTTGTGTGGCTGGTGCTGTTCGTGACCATGTCCTTTGGGGTGATCGGGTTCTGGGACGATTACGCCAAGGTCAGCAAGCAGAACCACAAGGGCGTGCCGGGCAAGGTGCGGCTGGGGCTGGGCTTTCTGATCGCCGGGATCGCGGCCTATTGGGCCAGCCTGTATCACCCGGAGGAATTGCAGTACCAGCTGGCGCTGCCGGTGTTCAAGGACACGCTGATCAATATGGGGCTGTTCTTCATCCCTTTCGCGATGTTCGTGATCGTGGGCGCGGCCAACGCGGTGAACCTGACCGATGGCCTTGACGGGCTGGCGATCATGCCGGTGATGATCGCCGCCGTGACGCTTGGGATCATCGCCTATGCGGTGGGGCGCGTGGACTTTACCGAGTATCTGGACGTGCATTACGTGCCGGGCACGGGCGAGATCCTGATCTTCGTGGCCGGGCTGGCCGGGGGAGGCCTCGGGTTCCTGTGGTACAACGCGCCGCCGGCCGCCGTCTTCATGGGCGACACCGGGTCGCTGGCCCTGGGCGGCGCGCTGGGGGCCATCGCGGTTGCGGCCAAGCACGAGATCGTGCTGGGCATCGTCGGCGGCATCTTCGTGGTCGAGGCGCTGTCGGTCATCATCCAGGTGTTCTATTTCAAGCGGACCGGCAAGCGGGTCTTCCTGATGGCGCCGATCCATCACCATTACGAGAAAAAGGGCTGGGCCGAGCCGCAGATCGTGATCCGGTTCTGGATCATCGCGATCATCCTCGCGATGATCGGGCTGGCGACGCTGAAGGTGCGGTGACATGGGCATGATGTCATGGCTGGTGGCCGGTCTTGCAGGGACGGCAGCCTTGATCGCGCCGGGCGCGGGCATGACCCAGGGCATGACACGGGCCGGGTCGGGCGGCACGTCCGAGGCGCCGCTGAGCGATGCCCAGATCCTTCAGGCGGTGGACGAGTTGACGGAGGGTGATCCTGTCGCGATCACCGCTGCGAAGGCGATGCTGTCAGGACAGGCGGGCGGGGAGAGCCCCTTTGAGTATTACCGCTCGTTTGCGCCCGATGTTGCGGTGCTGGGCCATGCGCTTTGGTCTGCGGACCGGCTGGCCGAACTGGACTGGGCGGCCGGGACCGAGGACAGTCTGGACCAGTTCGACCTGATGGTGTCTGCGGTCGGGCTGGATCTTCCCGGGGGTATCGCGGAGCATATCGACGCCGGGGCGGCGGCCGGAACGTTGCGGCGGGGTGACGTGGTGGGCGAGGTATACGCGATGGTCTGGCCCCGGCTGCGCGCGGAAGGATATCACGTTGTCGGCCTGAATACCGACAGCGACATGCACATGATGTTCGTCAGTCCCGAGGCGGCGGCGCTGCGGTGGCAGTCGGTCGCGATCGGGCCGAACATGTATTTCGAGGTCGCGGATTGGCAGTTTTCCCGCAACATGCAGGATGCAGGGTTGGCGGTGAGCGTCCCGGATCACCCGGGCACCCATACGCGCACGCCACCTAAGCCGGACTGATGGACGGAGCGATGGACGATGGCGACACGGGTCACTGACACAAAGGACATGATCAAGGGCATGGCGCCGGTGCGCGACCCCGAGACCTGGCATTTCTGCACGACCGCTGACCGGGACATGGCGGAGCGGGGGCGGCCCCATGCGCTGGCGGTGTTTGCCGAGGAGGAGGGCACCTCGCTGATCCTGCCGGACGAGGTGGCGCGGGACCTCGGCTTTGCGGTGGAGATGCCGATGAGCCGGATCACCCTGTCGGTACATTCGGCGCTGGATGGCGTGGGGCTGACGGCGGCGGTGGCAACGGCGCTGGCCGCGGCGCTTATCCCCTGCAACGTGGTGGCGGCCTATCACCACGATCATGTCTTCGTGCCGGAGGAACTGGCCGAGGGCGCGATGACGATCCTGCGGGACGTGGCGCGGGGCGCCGGTTGATCGCGGGTTTCTGGCCAAGCGTCACGGGATCGGGTAGCGAAGGGCAAACACCAGTCGGGAGGCATGTGGCGTGATACCTGTTCGGGGAGTGGAAGGGCACTGCGTGGCGGTGCTGGGCCTGGGGCGGTCCGGCCTGTCGGCGGCGCGGGCGCTGCGGGCGGGCGGCGCGGACGTGCTGTGCTGGGACGATAACCCGGCCGCGCGGGAAGGCGCGGCGGAGGAAGGGTTTGACATCCGGCAGTTTCGCTCGGCGGAGGATTTTGCCGATGTGGCCAGCCTGATCGTCAGCCCCGGCATTCCGCATCTTTACCCAGAGCCGAACAAGGTCGTGGCCGCCGCCCAGGAGGCGGGCGTGCCGGTGGACAACGATATCGGCCTCTTTTTCCGGTCGCTGGCTACGAGCGAGTGGGACAGTTTCGACACCGCGCCACGTGTCATCGCGGTGACCGGGTCGAACGGGAAGTCGACCACCTCGGCGCTTATACACCACATTTTGCAGGAGGCGGGGCGCGAGGCGCAGCTGGCGGGAAATATCGGGCGCGGCGTGCTGGATATCGACCCGCCCGGCGATGGCGGCGTGGTGGTGCTGGAACTTTCGAGCTATCAGACAGAGCTTGCCCGCGCGCTGACGCCGGACGTGGCGGTGTTTACCAACCTCAGCCCCGATCACCTGGACCGGCATGGCGGGCTGGGGGGGTATTTCGCGGCCAAGCGGCGGCTGTTTGCCGAGGGCGGGCCGGACCGGGCCGTGATCGGCGTGGACGAGCCCGAGGGGTTGTTTCTGGCGGGGCAATTGTCTGAAGCGCCGGGAGACGACCGGGTGATCCGGGTGTCGGTGGACCGCAAGCTGACCGGGCCGGGATGGCAGGTCTTTGCGCGCAAGGGATTCCTGTCGGAATACCGCAAGGGCCGGCAGGTGGGATCGATCGACCTGCGGCAGATCAAGGGCCTGCCGGGGGCGCATAACCACCAGAACGCCTGTTGCGCCTTTGCCGCGTGTAGGACGCTGGGGCTGTCGCCGCGGGATATCGAACGCGCGATGATAACTTTCGCGGGCCTGCCGCATCGCAGCCAGATGGTGGCCGAGAAGGACGGCGTGCAGTTCGTCAACGACAGCAAGGCCACGAACGTGGATGCGGCGCTGATGGCGCTCTTGGCCTTCGACAGGATCCGGTGGATCTGTGGCGGGTTGGAGAAAGAGGGCGGGTTGGCCGGACTGAAAGACGGTCTGGGCCACGTGACGAAGGCCTATGTCATCGGGCGCGAGGCGGCGGGGTTCGCGCTGCAACTCGAGGGCGTCGAGGTGGAGGTCTGCACCACCATGAGCCACGCGGTGATGCGGGCGATGGAGGATGCGCAGCCGGGCGAGACGGTGCTACTGGCGCCGGCGGCGGCGAGTTTCGATCAATATGACAGCTTCGAGCGGCGGGGCGAGGATTTCATCGGCGAAGTGAAGGCGCGGCTGTAGCGGCGCGCTTGGCAAGAACCGGACGGCGTGCCAGCATGATCCCGGTATCTGAGGGGAGACTGGCATGGCGGATCTGTTGAAGGCCGAAACCGTCGCGGAGTTCCGCGCCAAGGGCGCGACGGTGCTGCGGGCTGTGTTCGACGACTGGATGGAGGTGTTGCGGGCGGGGGTGGATTACAACCTGGAGCATCCCGCACCGAACGCGCGGGATTACCGCACCGAGGAGGGCGGGCGCTTCCTGTCGGACTACTGCAACTGGGACCGGATTCCGCAATATCGCGATTTCATCGAGAACGCGCCCGCTGCAAGGATCGGTGCCGAGCTGATGGGCAGCAGAACGGTGCGGCTGTTTCATGAGCATGTGATCGTCAAGACGCCCAGGACCGGGATGCCGACGCCGTGGCACCAGGATCTGCCCTATTACTGTCTGGACGCCACGCAGACGGTCAGCATCTGGATCCCGATGGACGCGGTGCCGCGCGAGCGGACGCTGGAATTCGTGGCAGGCTCGCATCTGTGGGGCAAGTATTTCCGGCCCCAGCGCTTCGACGGAACGGCGCTGAATGAGAATGACGGGCTGGAGGCTCTGCCCGATATCGACGGGGACCGCGACGCCTATGATATCGTCGGCTGGGCGCTGGAGCCGGGGGATGCGGTGGCGTTCGATTACCGCACGGTACATGGCGCGCCCGCGAACAATTCGGCCACGGCGCAGCGGCGGGCGTTCTCACTGCGGCTGGTGGGGGATGACGCCACCTTTGCGCGGCGCGAGGGGATCACCACCTCGCCGCCTTTCGAAAGTGTGACGCTGGCGCATGGGGCGCCCTTGGAGGGGCCGGAGTTTCCGCGGTTGCTCTGAGTGGCAGGAGGTCCCGGATCAGGTCCGGGACGTGTTACGCTTGGTGCGCAGGGCTGCGCAGGCGAGGGGCCAGCCCCTCGCGCTCCCCGGGATACTTCTAGCCAGAGGAAGATGAGGTCAATTTGGCCAGAGGAAGTCTTTTGGCCAGAGGAAGAGAAGGTCAGGCTGTGGCGGCGATGGCGGTGCCGGCGGCCCAGCCGGAGGACCACGCCCATTGGAAGTTGTAGCCGCCGAGCCAACCGGTGACGTCGATGGCCTCGCCGATCATGTAGAGGCCGGGGACGTCGCGGCTTTGCATGGTCTTCGATGAAATGCGGTCGGTGGCGATGCCGCCCAGGGTGACTTCGGCGGTGCGGTAGCCTTCGGAGCCGGTGGGTTTGAGCTGCCAGTGGCGCAGGGCGTCGGTGATCTGCGCCAAGCGCGCGTCGGATTGGTCGGCGAGATTGCCGGTGAGGGCGAGCGCGGGGGAGAGGTGGTCGACAAGCCGGGCGGGCAGGTGGCGGGCGAGTACGGTGGTGAGGGCGCGGCGGCCCTCGGTCTGGCGCTGGGCGCGGAGGGTGTCGTAGAGGCTGGCGTCGGGGTCGAGGTCGAGGGTGATGGCGTCGCCTTCGTGCCAGTAGGAGGAGGCTTGCAGGATGGCGGGGCCGGAGAGGCCGCGATGGGTGAAGAGGACGGCCTCGGTGAAGCCGGTATTGCCTGTCGTGACGCGGGCCGGGGCGGCGACGCCGGAGATGGGGGCGAAGCGCTGGTCGGAGAAGGTGAGCGGCACGAGGGCGGGGCGCGTGTCGGTCACGGCGTGGCCGAACTGGCGGGCGATGTCGTAGGCGAGGCCGGTGGCGCCCATCGCCGGGATCGACTTGCCGCCTGTGGCCAGAACGAGGTTGCGGGCGGTGACGCGGTGGCGCGCCCCTTCGCGGTCAAGCGTGACGGAGAAGTGCGTGCCGTCATGGGAGATTTCGCCCACATTGGTTTGCAGCCAGAGGGCGGCGCCCGCGGCCGTCATCTCGTCGCGCAGCATCCGGATGATCTGGGGGGATTTGCCGTCGCAGAAAAGCTGGCCAAGGGTCTTTTCACGCCAGGTGATGCCGTGGCGGGCGACGAGGTCGATGAAATCCCACTGGGTGTAGCGGCTGAGCGCGGATTTGTGAAAATGCGGGTTCTGCCCGAGGAAGTTCGCCGGCGCGGTATGGAGGTTGGTGAAGTTGCAGCGCCCGCCGCCGGAAATGCGGATCTTTTCGCCCGGGGCCTTGGCATGGTCCACCACGAGCGTGCCCGGGCCGGCATGGGCCGCGCACATCATGCCGGCGGCGCCGGCGCCGAGGATCAGGGTGGTGACGTTCATGCGGTTCCCGTGCCCCACCGGCGGGCGGGCGTCAAGGTGGCGTAGCTTTGTACGGTTCCTGTCATTGGAACACTGGGCTTTCGGGGGGTGTTGACGTCTCGCAACCCAAGACAAATGGAGGAGTCACATGAACATCCAGACACGACACGAAATGCTGACTGCTCAGGACGAGTATCCGACCCGTGTGCCGGGCGAGGAGCGGCTGAGCGAACGCAAGGACCCTGTTCTGTGGTCGGAGTGGTCCGAGGACGCGCCGATCGGCAAGGACGAGGCGGAGCATTACGCCGGGAACGGCTATCTTGTGCGCCGCGACATGTTCGACGCGGACGAGCTGAAGGTGCTGACCGAGACCGCGGACATGCTGCGCGAGGGCGGCGGGGACATTCCCGACAACGACCTGATCCGCGAGCCCGATAGCGACGCGGTGCGCACGGTCTTTCGCCTCGACGAGCATTCCAAGGCATTCCGCCGTCTGGCCTGCGATCGCCGCCTGGCTGGCGTGGCCGAGTTCCTTCTGGGCGACGAAGTATACCTGCACCAGTCGCGGCTGAACTACAAACCGGGGTTCGCCGGCAAGGAGTTCTACTGGCATTCGGATTTCGAAACCTGGCACGCAGAGGACGGGATGCCGCGGATGCGCGCGGTGTCGGCCTCGGTATTGCTGACGCCGAACGGGCCGCACAACGGTCCGCTGTTGCTGGTGCCGGGATCGCAGGACGTGTTCATCAGCTGCGTCGGCGAGACGCCCGAGGACAATCACGAGACCTCGCTGAAAGAGCAGAAGGTGGGCGTGCCGCAGCCCGGCACGATCGACCGGATGGCGCAAAAGGCGGGCGGCATCGCGTCGGCCGAAGGGGACACCGGCACGGTGATCTTCTTTGACTGCAACACGCTGCATGGCTCGAACGGGAACATCACGCCCGATCCGCGGGCCAACGCGTTCTTCGTCTACAACGCGATGTCGAACGCGCTGACGCGGCCCTATGCGGCCCGTGGCCCGCGGCCCGATTTCCTGGCCAACCGCGAGGCGCCGCAGGCGATCCGCACGGTTTCGGGAAAACTGACCGGCTGAAGACTGCCCGGTGGGGCGCAGAACGCTTCCCACCGGGCGAAACTGCTGCTATACTGGACCGAACGCCCCCGGAAAAAGAGGGGCAAGAGGCAGTGTTCGGCGGATTCAAATGACAGACATGGTGTATGGTGCGGCCCCCGTGCAGGGCGGCGAACCGATCCTCCCAAAATGGTGGCGGACCCTCGACAAGTGGTCGATTTCCTGCGTGCTCATCCTCTTCGGGATCGGGCTTTTGCTGGCGCTGGCGGCCTCGGTGCCGCTGGCCGAGAAGAACGGGTTCGAGCAGTTCCATTACGTGAAACGGCAGGCGGCGTTCGGCTTCATGGCGTTGGCGGCGATGCTGCTGACCTCGATGATGAGCCCGCTGCTGGTGCGGCGGCTGTCGGTCGTGGGGTTCGTGATCGCCTTCATCGCCCTGGCGATGCTGCCGTTCTTCGGTACGGATTTCGGCAAGGGGGCGATGCGGTGGTACAGCCTTGGCTTTGCCAGCGTGCAGCCCTCGGAATTTCTCAAGCCCGGTTTCGTGGTGGTGGCCGCCTGGATGATGGCCGCCAGCAAGGAGATCAACGGACCGCCGGGAATGCGGCTGAGCTTTTTCATGGCGGTGATCATCGTGCTGATGCTGGCGATGCAGCCCGATTTCGGGCAGGCCTGCCTGGTGCTGTTCGGCTGGGGCGTGATGTATTTCGTGGCCGGCGCGCCGATCCTGTTGCTGGTGCTGATCGCGGGCGTCGTGGTGTTCGCGGGCTCGCTGGCCTATTCCAACTCGGAACACTTCGCGCGGCGGATCGACGGCTTCCTGAGCCCGGATGTGGATCCCAACACGCAGCTGGGCTTTGCCACCAACGCGATCCGCGAGGGCGGGTTCTTCGGCGTGGGCGTGGGCGAAGGCTCGGTCAAGTGGTCGCTGCCCGACGCGCATACGGATTTCATCATCGCGGTGGCGGCCGAGGAATACGGCCTGATCCTGGTGCTGGCCATCATCGTGTTATACGCCAGCATCGTGGTGCGGTCGCTGAGCCGCCTGATGCGCGAGCGGGACCCGTTCATCCGGCTGGCGGGCACGGGGCTTGTGGCGATGTTCGGCGTGCAGGCGATGATCAACATGGGCGTGGCCGTGCGGCTGTTGCCCGCCAAGGGCATGACGCTGCCCTTTGTCAGCTATGGCGGGTCGTCGCTGATCGCCACAGGGATCGCGGTGGGAATGCTGTTCGCCTTTACTCGCAGCCGTCCGCAGGGCGAGATCAACGACATCCTGAGGGCGCGGCGGTGATGCGCCGGTTCTGGCAGACCGCGCCGGGCGGGCGCCGACCCGCGGGGTGGCGCTGCACCGGATTTTTTGCGCGGTTTATGGTCGTCACTGGCGCGCTACTCTCATTCGCGGGCGTAGCGTCACCCAAGCGCCGCCCCGAGGGGGCGGGTCGGCGCACGCCCGGCGCCTTCGGCGCTGTTCGGGCGGCCCATGGAACCAGAGGTCTCGCATGACCGACCGCGCGCCTCTTCTCATTATCGCAGCAGGTGGCACGGGCGGGCACATGTTTCCCGCGCAAAGCCTGGCCGAGGCGATGCTGCGGCGGGGCTGGCGGGTGAAGCTGTCGACCGACCCGCGCGGCGCGCGGTATACTGGGGGCTTTCCGCATTCGGTCCAGATCGAGCAGGTGGCGAGCGCCACCTTCGCGCGCGGCGGGATCTTCAACAAGCTGGTGGCGCCGTTTCACATCCTGGGCGGGGTGCTGGGCGCGACGGTGCGCATGATGCGCGACAAACCGGACGTGGTGGTGGGGTTCGGCGGGTATCCGACGATCCCGGCGCTCAGTGCGGCAATGATCCTGCGGCGACCCCGGATGATCCATGAACAGAACGGCGTGCTGGGGCGGGTGAACAAGCTTTTCGCCAAGCGCGTGGACAGGGTTCTGTGCGGCACATGGCCCACGGCGCTGCCCGAGGGCGTGGAGGGCACGCATGTAGGAAACCCGGTGCGGCTGGCGGTGCACGAGCGCGCGGGGGCGGGGTATATTCCGCCCGGCGATTACCCGATGTCGATCCTTGTCATTGGTGGCAGCCAGGGCGCGCGCATCCTGAGCGACGTTGTGCCGCCCGCGATTGCGAACCTGCCGATGGACGTGCTGCGCAACATCCGCGTCAGCCATCAGGCGCGGGACGAGGATGGCGAGCGGGTGGCGACGCTGTATGCCGAGAACGGGATCGACGCAGACGTGCAGCCGTTTTTCCGCGACGTGCCCGCGCGCATGTCCGAGGCGCAGCTGGTGATCAGCCGGGCGGGGGCGAGCAGCGTGGCCGATATCTCGGTCATCGGGCGGCCCGCGATCCTGATCCCCTTCGCCGCCGCGACGGAAGATCACCAGGCGGCGAACGCCAAGGGATTGTCCAAGGCCGGGGGCGCGATCGTCATCCCGGAATCGCGGCTTGAGGTCGAGGCGCTTTCGGAGCAGATAGCCTCGGTACTGACGAATCCCCAAGGGGCGAGCCAGATGGCACAGGCGGCGCTGAGCGTGGGCATGCCCGACGCGGCACAGGCGCTGGCGGATATAACAGAAGAACTGGCACGGAGCAGACTGTCATGAGGGACCTTTCATTCGAAGGAGCCAAACCGATGAACGCGGCATTGAAACTTCCCGGCGACGTCGGGCCCATCCATTTCGTGGGCATCGGGGGTATCGGCATGTCGGGCATTGCCGAGGTGCTGCTCAACCATGGCTATACCGTGCAGGGCTCGGACCTGAAGACATCGAAGATCACCGACCGGCTGGAAAAGGCCGGCGCGACGATTTTCGAAGGGCAGGAGGCCGCGAACCTGGATGACGCGCAGGTCGTGGTGATCTCGTCCGCGATCAAGCCGGGCAATGCCGAGCTGGACGAGGCGCGGCGGCGCGGCCTGCCGGTGGTGCGCCGGGCCGAGATGCTGGCCGAGCTGATGCGGCTGAAATCGAACGTGGCCGTGGCCGGAACCCATGGCAAGACCACCACGACGACGATGGTCGCCGCCCTGCTGGATCACGGAAAGTACGACCCCACTGTGATCAATGGCGGGATCATTCACGCCTACGGCTCGAACGCGCGTGTGGGGCAGGGCGAATGGATGGTGGTCGAGGCCGACGAGAGTGACGGCACCTTCAACCGGCTGCCTGCCACCATTGCCATCGTGACCAATATCGACCCGGAGCACATGGAGCATTGGGGGACCGAGGAAAAGCTGCACCAGGGGTTCCTGGATTTCGTGTCGAACATACCGTTCTACGGCCTGGCGATCTGCTGCACCGACGACCCGGACGTGCAGACCCTGGTCGGCCGGATCAGCGACCGGCGCGTGATCACATTCGGCTTCAATGCGCAGGCGGATGTGCGGGCGATGAACCTGACCTACGAGGCCGGCGTGGCGCATTTTGACGTAGCACTTCAGGCCGAGGACAAGGTGATCGAAGGCTGCACCTTGCCGATGCCGGGCGATCATAACGTGTCGAACGCGCTGTCGGCGGTGGCCGTGGCGCGCAGCCTGGGCATGAAGACGGACGAGATCCGCGAGGCGCTGGCAGCCTTCGGCGGCGTGAACCGCCGCTTCACCCGCGTGGGCGAAGTGGACGGGGTGACGATCATCGATGATTACGGCCACCACCCGGTGGAGATTGCCGCGGTGCTGAGGGCCGCGCGGCAGGCCACAAAGGGCCGGATCATCGCGGTGCACCAGCCGCACCGCTATAGCCGTCTGCATTCGCTGTTCGACGATTTCTGCGCATGCTTCAACGATGCCGACGTGGTCGCCATCGCCGAGGTCTATGCCGCGGGCGAGGACCCGATCGAGGGCGCCACGCGCGACGATCTTGTGGCGGGGCTGATTGCCCATGGCCACAGACACGCTCGGGCGATCCTGGGCGAGGACGACTTGGTGCGGCTGGTGCGCGAACAGGCGAAACCGGGCGACATGGTGGTCTGTCTGGGCGCGGGGACGATCAGCGGCTGGGCCAACGGGTTGCCCGAAAAGCTGAAGGCGTGACGGTGGCCGGAATTTTACGAAAATTCCGGGCCGGAAAATGCGCATTCTCCGTTACGTTTTCCGCGCGGAAAACGGCGCGCGCCATCGGGGGTGGCGCATGACGCTTGTGGTTCTGGCCTGTCTTTGGGTCATCGCCGGGGCGCTGGTGGCGATGCTGCCGATGCGGCACCAGTATGCGCCGGGGATCGCGCTTCTGGCGCTGGCGCCGGTGTTGATCTGGATGATCGGGCGGGATTACGGTGTTCTGCCCGCTGCGCTGGAAGCACTTGCGCTGGTGTCGATGTTTCGCAATCCGTTGCGGTACTTCGCGCGGCGTCTAATGGGGGAAAAACCGGAGGTTCCGAAATGAGCATGTCTCTTGTGCTGGCCTGCATCTGGGCGCTGGCCGCAAACCTGCTGGCGATGATCCCCAGCCGCGACAACCACTGGCGGCGGGCCTATGCGCTGATTGCCGTGGGCATCCCGATCCTGGGATACGTGACATGGCAGAACGGGCCCTGGGTGGGGTTGTTCGTGCTGGCGGCGGGCATGAGCCTCTTGCGCTGGCCGGTGATCTATCTGGGCCGCTGGGCCCGGCGGGCCGTGGACGGTGACATGGCCCGCGGTGGGGATTGAGTATTTTCGGCAAGAAAAAGCCGGTGGCTGTCTTTCGGTTCAGGCCGGGTTGAGGCAGAAGAGGCCGCATGAGTGATCTTCCCGAACCCCGTGGCCGCCTGAGCGAGAAGCGCATGCTGGCCGATCTGACATGGCTGCGCGTGGGCGGGCCGGCGGACTGGCTGTTTCAGCCGGCGGACCTGGACGACCTGGCGGCGTTCCTGCGTGACCTGCCAGCGGACATGCCCGTCTTTCCGATGGGCGTGGGCAGCAACCTGATCGTGCGGGACGGCGGCTTGCGCGCCGTGGTGATCCGGCTGGGGCGCGGGTTCAATGCCATTGAAGTGGACGGCTCCCGCGTGACCGCGGGTGCTGCGGCGCTGGATGCGCATGTGGCCCGGCGCGCGGGCGAGGCGGGGGTGGACCTGACCTTTCTGCGCACCATTCCCGGCGCCATCGGCGGGGCCGTGCGGATGAACGCGGGATGCTATGGCAGCTACGTGGCCGATTATTTCGTGGAAGCGCAGGCAGTGAGCCGCGCGGGCGAGGTGGTGACGCTGACCGCCGATGACCTGAAGTTCCACTACCGCCAGACCGATCTGCCCGAGGGCTGGGTGATCACGCGGGCGACGTTCGAGGGCGTTGCGGGCGATCCCGAGGAACTGGCCGCGCGGATGGACGCGCAGTTGAAGAAGCGCGACGAGACGCAGCCCACCAAGGATCGCACGGCCGGAAGCACGTTCCGCAACCCGGCGGGGTTCAGCAGCACCGGGCGGGCCGACGACACCCATGACTTGAAGGCGTGGAAGGTGATCGACAACGCCGGGATGCGCGGCGCCACGCGCGGCGGGGCGCAGATGAGCGAGAAGCATTCGAACTTCCTGATCAACACCGGGGGCGCCACGGCGGCGGACCTGGAGGGTTTGGGCGAGGAGGTGCGAAAAAAGGTTTTCCAAGACAGCGGAATAGAGTTACATTGGGAAATCATGAGGGTCGGCGAAACGGCCCCTTCCGCGGATTGAGGCGGACACAATAAAACAAGGGTCGATAACGACCCGGGACATTGAGGCAGTAAGGTGGTTTCTTCGAGCGGAAACGCCCCGGCTGTTGCGGTGATAATGGGTGGCCCCTCGGCCGAGCGCGAGGTGTCCCTCTCGTCAGGACAGGAATGCGCCGCAGCACTCCGGGAGGCAGGCTATGAGGTGGTCGAGGTCGATGCCGGCCGCGACCTTGCCGTGGTTCTGGCCGATCTCAAACCCGACGTGGTGTTCAACGCCCTGCATGGCCGCTGGGGCGAGGATGGCTGCGTGCAGGGCCTGCTGGAATGGATGCAGATCCCCTATACCCATTCGGGCGTTCTGTCCTCGGCGCTGGCGTTGGACAAGCAACGCACCAAGGCAGCGTACCGTGCGGCGGGCCTGCCGGTGGTCGAGAGCCTCATCGTGGACAAGGACGAGGTGGGAAAGGCGCATGTGATGTCGCCGCCCTACGTCGTGAAGCCCAACAACGAAGGCTCGTCCGTCGGCGTCTATATCGTGCACGAGGCCGCCAACGCGCCGCCGCAGCTGTCGCCGGACATGCCGCAGACCGTGATGGTGGAGGCGTTCGCGCCGGGGCGCGAGCTGACCACGTCGGTGATCGGCGACAAGGCGCTTGGGGTGACGGATATCATCACCGACGGCTGGTACGATTATCACGCGAAATACGCCGCCGGCGGATCGCGCCACGTGATCCCGGCGGACATTCCGAAAGACATTGCCGACGCCTGCGAGGACTATGCGCTGCGTGCCCATGCGGTGCTGGGCTGCCGCGGGCTGAGCCGCACCGATTTCCGCTGGGATGAGGCGAAGGGGCTGGACGGGCTGATCCTGCTGGAGACCAACACCCAGCCCGGGATGACGCCGACCTCGCTGAGCCCCGAACAGGCCCAGGCGGCGGGCATGAGTTTTCCGCAATTGTGCGACTGGCTGGTCAAGGACGCGTCATGCAACAGGTGAAACGACTGGAGCCCAAGGCCGATCCGGCGCCGTCGCGGTGGTCTTACCGCTATCAGCGGCTGATGCTGACGCCGCTCTTTCGCAAGCTGTTGCGGGTGGGGGTGCCTTTATGCCTGACCGTCGGTCTGGCCACGGCGTATTTTTCCAACCCCGAGCGGCGCGAGGCGATCGTGCTGGCGGTGGCCGATCTTCGCGAGCAGGTCGAGACCCGGCCCGAATTCATGGTCAACCTGCTGGCCGTGGAAGGCGCCAGCGCCACGGTCGAGGAGGATATCCGCGAGATTTTCCCGCACGACCTGCCGGCCAGTTCCTTTGACATCGACCTCGATGCGGTGCGGCTGTCGATCGCGGGGCTGCCCGCCGTTGCCAGCGCGTCGGTGCGGGTGCGCCAGGGCGGGGTGCTGGTGGCGCAGGTGGAAGAGCGTCAGCCGGTGGCCGTCTGGCGGTCGCGCGACGGGCTGGGCGTGGTGGACATCGAAGGCGTGGTGATCGGCGATATCGCGCATCGGGCGGACCGCGCCGACCTGCCGGTGATTGCCGGCAAGGGCGCGACCCGGGCGGTGCCCGAGGCGATGGCGATCCTGCAGGCGGCGGCGCCGCTGAGGCCGCGGCTGCGCGGGCTGGTGCGCATGGGCGAGCGCCGCTGGGACGTGGTGCTGGACCGCGGCCAGCGCATCCTTCTGCCGGAAACCGACCCGGTGCGCGCGCTGGAGCGCGTGATCGTGCTGGCCGAGGTGCAGGACATGCTGGAGCGCGACCTTGCGGCGGTGGACATGCGCCTGGCGTCCCGGCCGACTATAAGAATGAACGAAAACGCGGTGTCCGAGTGGTGGCGCGTGACAAATATGACCGTAGGGGCGGAATGAGATGATCGAGCTTTATGAATCGCAAAGGGCGATGCGGAACATGCGCCGGGCGGCGATGCAGCGCGGTGTCGTGGCGGTTCTGGACGTGGGGACCTCAAAGATCGCCTGCCTAGTGCTGCGTTTCGACGGCAGCGACCGTCTGCGCGAGACCGAAGGCGTGGGCGCGCTTGCGGGTCAGGCCGGGTTCCGGGTGATCGGGGCGGCGACGACACGGTCGCGCGGCGTGCGATACGGCGAGATCACGACGATGGCCGAGACCGAGCGCGCCATCCGCACAGCCCTGCAGGCGGCGCAGAAGATGGCCAATATCCGGGTCGATCACGTGATCGCGTGCTTTTCGGGGGCCGAGCCGCGCAGCTATGGCCTGGCGGGGCAGGTGGAGCTGGAGGCCAGCACCGTGTCCGAGCAGGACATCAGCCGGGTGCTGTCGTCCTGCGACGTGCCCGATTTCGGCGAGGGCCGCGAGGTGCTGCACGCCCAGCCGGTGAATTTCGCGCTGGACCACCGCTCGGGGCTGAGCGATCCGCGCGGGCAGCTGGGGCAGGACCTGGCGGTGGACATGCACATGCTGACGGTCGACGGGGCGGCGATCCAGAACCTGGCGCATTGCGTCAAGCGCTGCGACCTGGAACTGGCGGGGCTGGCAAGCTCGGCTTACGTGTCGGGCATCTCGGCGCTGGTGGAGGACGAGCAGGAGCTGGGTGCCGCCTGCATCGACATGGGTGGCGGCAGCGCCGGCGTGTCGATCTTCATGAAGAAGCACATGATCTATGCCGACACCGTTAGGATCGGGGGCGAGCACGTCACCGGCGACATCTCGATGGGGTTGCAGGTGCCGCACGCCACGGCGGAGCGGATCAAGACCTTCTATGGCGGCGTCGTGGCCACGGGCATGGACGACCGCGAGATGATCGAGATCGGCGGCGAGACCGGCGACTGGGAACATGACCGGCGCACGGTGAGCCGGGCGGAACTGATCGGCATCATGCGCCCGCGGGTCGAGGAGATCCTGGAAGAGGTGCGGGCCCGGCTGGATGCGGCCGGATTCCAGCACCTGCCGAGCCAGCAGATCGTGCTGACCGGCGGCGGCAGCCAGATCCCCGGCCTTGACGGGCTGGCGACGCGCATCCTGGGACAACAGGTGCGGCTGGGCCGGCCCCTGCGGGTGCACGGGCTGCCGCAGGCGGCGACAGGGGCGGGATTTGCCAGCGCGGTGGGCATGTGCCTGTTCGCGGCGAATCCCCAGGACGAATGGTGGGACTTTGAAATTCCGGTGGATCGCTACCCTGCGCGGTCCCTCAAGCGGGCGGTGAAATGGTTCAAGGACAACTGGTGATCGCAAAATATGGGGGTTTCGGCGAAATCCCGCGTGAATCCGCTAAAAAAGACCCATATTTTGTGGTGTTTTCGTGTTTTTTGGGTGACGTAACGGCGACGGGACGGTACTGTTAATGCAATTTAGGCGGATCAAGCCTGCGCAAGGCGGGCATAACAGCAGGCAAAGAAGGCGGAGCTATGACACTTAACCTCAGCATGCCAGGTCAGGGACAGGACCAGGAACTCAAGCCGCGCATCACCGTTTTCGGTGTCGGCGGGGCAGGCGGCAACGCCGTGAACAACATGATCGAGAAACAGTTGGAAGGCGTCGATTTCGTCGTCGCCAACACCGATGCGCAGGCGCTGTCCCAGAGCAACGCGCCGAACCGGATCCAGCTGGGTGTGAAAGTCACCGAAGGGCTGGGCGCCGGGGCGAAGGCCGCCGTGGGCGCCGCCGCCGCGGAAGAGAATATCGAGCAGATCGTCGATCAGCTGGCCGGGGCGCATATGTGCTTCATCACCGCCGGCATGGGCGGCGGCACGGGCACCGGCGCGGCCCCGATCATCGCTCAGGCAGCGCGTGAACTTGGCGTGCTAACCGTCGGTGTCGTCACGAAACCTTTCCAGTTCGAGGGCGCCAAGCGGATGCGCCAGGCCGAGGAAGGCGTGGACAGCCTGCAAAAGATGGTCGACACGCTGATCATCATTCCGAACCAGAACCTGTTCCGGCTGGCGAACGAGAAGACGACCTTTACCGAGGCGTTCTCGATGGCCGATGACGTGCTCTACCAGGGTGTGAAGGGCGTGACCGACCTGATGGTGCGTCCGGGCCTGATCAACCTCGATTTCGCCGACGTGCGCGCGGTGATGGACGAGATGGGCAAGGCGATGATGGGCACCGGCGAGGACGACGGCGAAGAACGCGCGATCCAGGCCGCCGAGAAGGCCATCGCGAACCCGCTGCTGGACGAGATCAGCCTGCGCGGCGCGAAGGGCGTCCTGATCAACATCACCGGCGGGCACGACCTGACGCTGTTCGAATTGGACGAGGCCGCGAACCGTATCCGCGAGGAAGTGGACGCAGACGCCAACATCATCGTGGGCAGCACGTTGGACCCGACGATGGAGGGCTTCATGCGCGTGTCGGTCGTGGCGACCGGCATCGACGCCAGCGACGAAAGCCGCGAAATGCCGGTGCCGCGCCGCTCGCTCGCCGAGCCGCTGAAAACGGCCGAAGAGGTCGAGGTCGAAGCCCACACGTTCGAAGAGCCGTCGCAACCGGCGGCAGAGCCGGAAGTGGCCGCCGCCAGCATCGAGGCCGCGGAGGAACCCAGCCTGTTCAATGCGTTCGATGCGCAACGCGCCGCCGCGGAAGAGCAGATGGAAGACATCTTCGAAAGCGAGAGCGCCGAGGATGCGGTGCCGGCCCCGGCCTACACGCCGCGGCCCGAGCCCGAGACCTTCGTGGCCGAGGCCGAGGAGCCTGCCGAGAGCTTCGTGGCGCCCAAGGCACCCGCACCGGGCACGCCGTCGCAGGACGCGCTGGCCCGCCTGCAGGCTGCCGTGCATCGCACGCCGGGCAGCGCCAACCGTCCGCAGCAGCGCCCCGCCCCCGAGGCACCGGCAGCGCGCGCGCACGATGCCGGCGGGGAGAAGCCGCGTTTTGGCATCAACTCGCTGATCAACCGGATGACGGGACATGGCACGGAAGCCGCCGCGCCGCAGCAGCGCACGGTGCGCCAGCAGCCCCCGATGCAGGCCGCGGCGCCTCAGCCCGAGGTGCGCGACGAGCGCGAGGAAGAGGACGACCAGATCGAAATCCCCGCCTTCCTGCGGCGTCAGGCGAACTGATCCGGACAACAATTAACCATGTTGATAGGGCCGCTTCGCGCGGCCCTTTTTCTTTTGCTTCAGAGACTTGAGAGGGATTGGGCCCATTTCGGCAATAATCCGCCAAGCCTGGAAACAATGATGTTTCAGCGCGTTGCAAAGAGTGAATTGAGCAATGGTGCCGCGCGAAATAGATGTGTCGCAGTTGAATAAAACGAGCCGGTTTACGGCCTGAGGATCTAACGTGCAGAATACGGTCAGAACTCCGGTATCCTTCGATGGCGTCGGCCTTCACTCGGGCGAAGCGGCGCGACTTACCATATTGCCGGCCCCCGCGAACCGCGGCATCGTCTTTCGTCGTCTGGACTGCGACTTGCACCATTGCGAGATCCCGGCCCGCTGGGATTTCGTGAACCAGTCGCCGCTGTGCACGCTGCTGCAGAACGCGGCGGGCGTGAGCGTGTCGACGGTCGAGCACATCATGGCGGCGTTGTCCGGCTGCGGCGTGCACAATGCCGTGATCGAGGTCAACGGCCCCGAAGTCCCGATCCTGGATGGCAGTTCCGCGCAGTTCGTGCACGGCATCCTGTCGGCCGGTCTGCGGCGCCAGCATGCCCCGGTCCGGGCGCTGAAGGTGCTCAAGCCCGTCGAGGTTCGCAAGGGCGATGCACGCGCCAGCCTTGCGCCGCACGACACGCTGCTGATCGAGTTTGCGATCGAGTTCGAGGATGCGGCGATCGGGTATCAGAAGAAAACGCTGAACATGGCGAATGGCAGCTTCGTGCGGGAATTGTCCACCGCGCGCACATTCTGCCGCAAGGCGGATGTGGATGCGATGCAGGCCAATGGCCTGGCGCTTGGCGGAGAGCCCGGCGTCAACGCTGTGGTGTTCGATGGCGAGCATGTGCTGAGCCCCGGCGGCCTGCGCCAGCCGGACGAGCCGGTGCGGCACAAGATGCTGGATGCGCTTGGCGACCTTGCGCTGGCCGGCCTGCCGATCCTGGGCCATTACCGGGGCGAGCGCGCCGGCCACGCGGTCACGAACGATCTTTTGCGCACCCTCTTTGCCCGGCCCGACGCCTTTGAAATCGTGACCTGCACCGCCGCTGTCGCGGCGCGTCTGCCGGGCGCCGGCGTGCACTGGGCGGAAATCCCTGAGGTCGCCTGACAACAGGCGTCGGGTTTGTGCCAAACAATCGGTCCAAAGGCGTTTTGCACCGGAAAATTATGTGCTAGGACCCACGTGACGTCGCGGATACCATGCCGCGGGGTCAGCGCGGCTTTCGGGCCCGTATACGCGTTGGGCAAAGATTTTTGAGGGAACGGGCGAGCATGACAGGCGGCAGAATCGGGATCGGTTTGGCGGCGGCGCTTTTGGCCTCGACGATGCTGGCGGGCTGTGGCGGCATCAATGCGCGCATCGAGCGCGACACAGTCGATTACGAACAGTTCACCGCGGAACAGATCTATGGCCGGGCCGAGTATGACCTGGCCCGCGGCGATCCCGAATTGGCGGCCAAGGTGTTCGGCGAGGTCGAGCGTCTGTACCCTTATTCGGAATGGGCGAAACGGGCCGTCATCATGCAGGCCTTCGCCTATCACCGGGACGAGGATTACGAGAACAGCCGCTCGGCGGCGCAACGGTTCCTCGATTTCTATCCCGCCGATGGCGACGCGGCCTATGCGCAGTACCTGCTGGCGCTCAGCTATTACGACCAGATCGACGAGGTGGGCCGCGACCAGGGCCTGACCTTCCAGGCCCTGCAGGCGCTGCGGGAGGTGATCGAGCAGTATCCGGACAGCGAATACACCAGCTCGGCGATCCTGAAATTCGACCTGGCTTTCGACCATCTGGCGGCCAAGGAGATGGAGATCGGGCGCTATTACCTGCGGCGCGATCACTTTACCTCGGCCATCAACCGCTTCCGCGTGGTGGTGGAGGATTTCCAGACCACGACCCACACCGCCGAGGCGCTGCACAGGCTGGTCGAGGCGTACCTGTCGCTGGGCCTGACGAACGAGGCACGCACCGCGGGGGCGATCCTGGGCCACAACTTCAAGAGCACCGAATGGTACGAGGACAGCTACAAGCTGTTGACCGGGCAGGGGCTGACACTGGAAGCGGTGGGCGACAGCTGGCTGAACCAGGTCTATCGGCAGACGATCCTCGGCCGCTGGTTGTAACGCCCGGGGGCCATGAATGCTCCGTGCGCTGGAGATTCGCGACATTCTGATCATCGACCGGCTGGACCTGGCGTTTCAGCCCGGCCTGAACGTGCTGACTGGCGAGACCGGGGCGGGCAAGTCGATCCTGCTCGACTCGCTGGGCTTCGTGCTGGGCTGGCGCGGCCGGGCCGAGCTGGTGCGGCAGGGGGCCGGGCAGGGCGAGGTGGTGGCCGAGTTCGATCTGCCCCAAGGGCACGCGGCGCGGGCCGTGCTGGAGGAAGCAGGGCTGCCGGTGGAGGACACGCTGCTCTTGCGCCGGGTCAACACCGGCGACGGGCGCAAGACCGCCTGGGTCAATGACCGGCGCTGTTCGGGGGATGTGCTGCGGGCGCTGTCGGACACGCTGGTGGAACTGCACGGACAGCATGACGACCGGGGCCTGCTGGACCCGAAGGGGCACCGGGACCTGCTCGATGAGTTCGGCGGGCTGGCAGGGCAGCGCGACACGGTGCGGGGCGCGTGGAAGGCGCGTAGTGCTGCGCGCAAGGTATTGCGCGAGGCCGAGGCCAAGCTGGCCGAGATGCGCGCCGAGGAAGAGTTCCTGCGCCACGCGGTCGCGGAGCTGGATGCGCTGTCGCCCCAGCCGGGCGAGGAGGCGGAGCTGGACACGCGCCGCCGCCTCATGCAGCAATCCGAACGCATCCGCGAGGATATCGCCAAGGCGCAGGCGGCCTTGCGCGATGGGGCCGAAGGGCAGGCGCAGGACGCGCTGCGCTGGCTGGAGGGCGCGGCCGAAAAGGCCGAGGGCCGCCTGGAAGCGGCGCTGGCGGCATTGGGGCGCGCGATGGTCGAGCTGGACGAGGCCGCCAGCGGCGTCGAGGATTGCCTTGAGGCGCTCACCTTCAACCCGCTGGAACTGGAAGAGACCGAGGAACGGCTGTTCGCGATCCGGGCGCTGGCGCGCAAGCACGGCGTGGCGCCGGACGAGCTGGCCGGCTTCGCCGAGGACGTGCGGGCGCAGGTCGCACGTCTTGAACAGGGGGATGCGGATCTCAAGGCGTTGCAGGCGGCGGTTGCCGAGGCCGATGCGGCCTATGCCGACGCGGCCGGAGCGCTGAGCGAGGCGCGCACCAGGGCGGCGGGCAAGCTGGACAAGGCCGTGATGGCGGAGCTGGCCCCGCTGAAGATGGACCGCGCGGTCTTTGCCACGCAGGTGAGCCCGACCGACCCGGGCGAGACCGGGCAGGACGCGGTGACCTTTACCGTGGCCACCAACCCCGGCGCGCCGGCGGGCCCATTGGGCAAGATCGCCTCGGGCGGGGAGTTGAGCCGGTTTCTGCTGGCGCTCAAGGTCTGCCTGACCGGGGGGCAAAGCGGGCTGACGCTCATCTTCGACGAGATCGACCGGGGCGTGGGCGGGGCCACCGCCGATGCGGTGGGCCGGCGGCTGGCGGGGCTGGCGTCGGACAACCAGGTGCTGGTGGTCACGCATTCGCCGCAGGTGGCCGCCCGGGGCGCGCATCACTGGCGCGTCGAAAAGCGCGTGACCAGGGGACAGACCCTGTCGACGGTCACGGCCCTCGATGCCCCCGCCCGCACCGACGAGATCGCGCGGATGCTGTCGGGTGAGACCATCACCGAAGAGGCCCGCGCCGCCGCCGAAGCGCTGATGGCGGGCTGACCCACCCCTTTTCCTCTGGCCAAAAATATCCCGGGGGGAGCGTCGAAACCGGGGTTTCGACGTGGGGGGGCAGCGCCCCCCTCTCCAAGGCGTCAAATGCGCCGCGCCGTCAGTTCCGGGGCGGCACCAGCTTGCCGGGATTCATGATATTCTGGGGGTCGAGCGCCTGCTTGATCGTGCCCATGAGGCCCCAGGCGGGGCCATGCTCGCGCTCCATGTAGCCCAGCTTGCCCACGCCGATGCCATGCTCGCCCGTCGCGGTGCCGCCCAGCGACAGGGCCAGTTCGACCAGGTGTTCCGAGGCCTCGAGCACGCGGGCCTTGTCGGCGGCATCCTCGGGGTCGAACTGCAGGATGGCGTGGAAATTGCCGTCGCCGACATGGCCCAGGATCGGGCCTTCGATACCTTGCGCGTCAAGATGGCTGCGCGTCTCCTCGAGCGCGCGGGCGAGGTTCGAGATCGGCACGCAGATATCCGTCACCAGCGCCTTGGTCCCGGGGCGGTGGGCGACGATGGCATGGTAGGCGGCGTGGCGCATGGCCCAGAGCGCGGTGCGCTCCTCGGTCTTGCGGGCCCAGTCGAAGCCCTTGCCGCCGAACTCCTGCGCCAGGTCGCCGAACATCTGCGCCTGCTCGGCCACGCCGGCCTCCGAGCCGTGGAATTCCAGTAGCAAATGCGGGCAGGCAGGCAGGGCGGCGCCGGAATAGGCGTTCAAGGCCTCGACGCTTTGGGTGTCCATCAGCTCGATCCGCGCAAGCGGCAGGCCCATCTGCACGGCCGCCATGACCGTCTCGACCGCGTCGCCGACGGTGTCGAATGCGCAGACCGCGGCGGAAATCGCCTCGGGCGTTCCCTGAAGGCGCAGGGTGATCTCGGTGATCAGGCCCAGCGTGCCTTCGGACCCCACGAACAGCGCCGTCAGGTCGTAGCCGGCCGAGGATTTGCGGGCGCGGGTGCCGGTGCGGATGACCTCGCCGGTGGCCGTGACCACCTCGAGCCCCAGCACGTTGTCGCGCATCGTGCCGTAGCGCACCGCCGTGGTGCCGCTGGCGCGGGTCGAGGTCATGCCACCGATCGAGGCATTGGCGCCGGGATCGACGGGAAAGAACAGGCCCGTGGCCCGCAACTCCTCGTTTAGCGCCTCGCGCGTCACGCCGGGTTGCACGCGCACGTCCATGTCGCCCTGCGATACCTCGAGGATGCGGTTCATGCGCTGGAAGTCGACGCAGATCCCGCCCGAGAAAGCCTGGGCCTGCCCTTCGAGCGAGGTGCCGGTGCCCCAGCCGATCACCGGCACGCCGTGGCGGGCGCAGGCCTGCACGATCCGGCGCACCTCCTCGGTGCTTTCGGGATAGGCCACGGCGTCGGGCGGGGCGAGCGCGAAATGCGTCTCGCTCCGACCATGCTCTTGCAGATCGGACTTGGACAGGCTGAGCCGTTGCCCTAAAACGGGCGACAACTCTGAAATGGCGTCGCGAATACCCATGTCGAACCCCTGCACTCCCGTGAAACCGCACCCTAAGCGATGCGGTTCCGACAGGGAAGCGCCCTGCGTCACAAGACAGGGGGTGAAGGGGTGAGCGAGGGCGAAAGAGCACAGGACGGGGCCCGTTCGGGCCGTTTGCGGCGCGGATCGGTGCGCGCGCGCAGGGTCAGCCAGAATGCGTGGCGCCTTATGCGCGAAAAAGGACCCAGCCAATTCCAGTTCTGGTTGATCGCGCTTGGCATCGGGATCGCCGCCGGCTTTGCCGCGCTGTTCTTTCGCAAGGGAATCAACGGGCTGCAATTGTTGCTCTACGGCTCCGAAGATCCGTCGCTGATGCACAGCTGGGTGTCGACGCTGCCCTGGTACTGGGTTCTGGTGATCCCGGTGGGCGGGGGGCTGGTGGTGGGCGCGCTCCTGCACCGCTACACGCCCGATGGCCGTGCGCGGTCGGTGGCCGACGTGATCGAAGGCGCGGCGCTGAACGAGGGCCGGGTCGAGACGCGGGCCGGCGTGGCCTCGGCGCTGGCGTCGCTGATCACGCTGGGCACGGGCGGCTCGTCGGGGCGTGAGGGGCCGGTGGTGCACATGGCCGGCGTGATCTCGACCTGGGTCAGCAACCGGATCAATGCCAACGGGATCACCGGCCGCGACCTTCTGGGCTGTGCCGTGGCGGCGGCGGTGTCGGCGTCGTTCAACGCGCCCATCGCGGGGGCCCTTTTTGCGCTGGAGGTGGTGCTGCGCCACTTCGCGCTGCACGCCTTTGCGCCCATCGTCATCGCCTCTGTCGCGGGTACGGTGATCAACCGGCTGGAATTCGGCGACGTGACCGAGTTCGCGCTGCCCGTGGCCAGTATGCTGGAGTTCTACGTGGAACTGCCGGCCTTTCTGATCCTAGGGCTGCTGTGCGGGGTGGTGGCCTTTGCCCTGATGCGCGGGATCTTCTTTGCGGAAGGGTTCGCCGACCGTGTGCAGGCGCGCACGGGTCTGCCGCGCTGGCTGCGCCCCGGGGTGGCGGGGCTGATGCTGGGCATTCTGGCCATCGGGTTTCCGCATATCATCGGCGTGGGGTACGAGACCACCTCGAAGGCGCTGACCGGCAAGCTTCTGTGGAACGAGGCGGTGGTGTTCTGCATCCTCAAGGTCGTCGCCGTGGCGATCACCATCGGCGGGCGCATGGGCGGCGGGGTGTTTTCGCCCTCGCTGATGGTCGGCGCGCTGACCGGGCTGGCCTTTGGCCTGGTGGCCACGGCACTGTTGCCGCAATGGTCGGGCGCGCCGACGCTTTATGCGCTGGCCGGGATGGGGGCGGTGGCCGCCGCCGTTCTGGGCGCACCCATATCGACCACGCTGATCGTGTTCGAGCTGACGGGCGACTGGCAGACCGGGCTGGCGGTGATGGTGGCGGTGTCGATGTCCACGGCGCTTGCGTCGAAACTTGTGCGGCACTCGTTCTTCCTGACGCAGCTGGAGCGGCGGGGGGTGCGGCTGGCAGCCGGGCCCCATGCGTACCTGCTGACCATGTACCGTGCCGCGCGGGTGATGCGCGAGACCGGCGCCGAGCGGAGCGCGCGCGAGGACGCGTGCTGGGAGCTGATCGAGGACGGGGTCTATATCGACGCCAACGCGACGCTGGACGTGGCGATGCCGATCTTCGAACGCACGGGTGTGGCGTTCATCCCGGTGGTCACCCTGACGGGCGAGGATTCCAAGCCCGAATTGCAAGGGGCGCTGTTCCATGTCGATGCGCTGAAGGCCTATAACCGCGCGCTGACGGCGGTGTCGGCGGAAGAGCATAGCTGAGCGGCGAGGCCGGAATTTTGGATAATTCCGGGCAAGAATTTTCGAAAATTCTTGGGGCGCCTAGCGGACCAGCTGCGCTTTCATGCCCGGTTCGGGGAAACACGTGGCGGCGCGGCCGGTTGCCACTTGCCAGCGGCCGATGGAGCGACGGGTCTTGAAACCGGGCAGACCGTCGGCGCCGCCGACGTCGTGGCCCATGCCCTCCAAGCTGCGTTGCATGGCGGCGATGTCGGAGCGGTACATCTTGCCCACCGCGCCCCAGGGGGCGGAGAAATCGTCGACGCCGTACTGGATGCGATCACCGACATGGCCCACGTAGAGCGCGTAGAGGTCGGACATGTTGTAGTCCTTGAGCACGTAGAAATTGGGCGTGACCACGAAGGCCGGACCGTTTCGCCCGGCGGGCATCATCAGGAAACCCTCGCCGCTGCGTTCGTGGTCGGGGAAGGGGCGGCCCGAGACACGGGTGATGCCCATCGCCTCCCACTCGGAAATGGGGCGGCCCTGATCGGGGCCTTCGAGGGAGCACGAGACGGACGCCGGCACGGTCACCTCGAACCCCCAGTCGCGGCCCGCGACCCAGCCGTGGCGGGCGAGGTAATTGGCGATGGAGGCCAGCGTGTCGGGCACCGAACCCCAGATATCGGCGCGCCCGTCCCCGTCGCCATCGGCGGCGTATTGCAGGAAATTGGACGGCATGAACTGCGGCTGGCCGAGCGCGCCGGCCCAGGAGCTGCGCAGCGGGCCGCTGGCGTGGCCGGCCTCGCCGATTTGCAACGCGGCGATGAGTTCCTCGCGGAAATAGGGGGCGCGGGTGGCCATGAAGCCCTTGGTGCCAAGGACCTCGAACACATTGTGCGGGATCTTGGCCCGGCCATAGGCGCTTTCGCGGCCCCAAATCCCGAGGAGGATACGGCCCGGAACGCCGGTCTGTTTCTCGATCCGGGCGAGGGTGGAGGCGTGGCGGCTGGCCAGTTGGCGGCCGATGGCGGCGTCGCCGGATACGCCGCGGAAATAGCGGCCCGGCGCGCCGAATTCGGACTGGGTTTGGCGCTTGGGCGTGGTGGCTTTCGATCCCGGCGGGACGAGGTCTGGCAGGTCCCAGTTGAGGCGGACGCCACCCATTGCGCGTTCGAAGGTGGCGCGGGAGACGCCCTTGGCCCGGGCGGCGGGCCAGACGTCCTGTTCCAGCCACGTGCGGAACTGCTGTTCGATGGCGGCGCGGTCCTGTGCCAGCGCGGGCAGGGTCGGGAGCAGGGCGACAAGCAGCGCGAGGCGCGACAAAAGGCGGATCATGCGGTCATCCTTCCTCGAACCGGGTGAGGCAGTCGGTGATGCGCTCGACGGCTGCCTCGTATCGGGCGATCTGGTCGTCGGAGAGGTTCTCGTAGTCCTCCATCAAGAGGCCACGACCCTCGGTGATCGGGGTGGCGAAGCGCAGGGCGCAGGCGCGGTCGGGGCACGCGCAGGTGTCCACAGCCGCATCCTCGGCATGAAGAAGGCGAACATTGTCGGGATGACATGCGGCGAGGAAGGTGAGGCAGGCAATGACGGTCACGCATCGCAACGGGTGTCCAAGCTGTTTGGTGCGGAACCGTTGCAAGATTTCGGCCATGTCATGTCTCACGGTCCACCTATGAAGCAGCCCCAGCCTCGCGCCGTCGCCCCAAGGGTCACATGGCGCGGGAGAAAGGGCAAGACCGCCGGAGTGTTCGGCGTTATCGGAAACGGCAGGTCATCCCGGCGAGTTTGACGCGCGTGAATTCCGGGTGTGCCGCGCAATTGGAACCAGATGGGGTTGCCAGGTTCAGCCACGGAACGCCAGCTTGCACAGTGATGCTGTCCACGAAATAGACCTCCGGGAATTCAGACACGATCTTGCCTGTCTGGCCAGCGGGTCTTTCGTAGGCAACCGGATAGCCCTGCACTGACGTGCATAAGCCCGAAAGTTCGGGGCTCTTGGCGAAAAGCTGTTCCGCCTTCCAGTAAGGGACGCGGTTTGTTCCGCAGGGCAGTAGCACATCAGATGCGGCGGCTGAGGTCGTGCATAGCGCGGTCATGACGCCAAAAAAGGCGGCCCGCAGCATCACTTACCCCAAACTTACGCTCGCCGCGCTTTCGGGCAGTTCCTCGTCGAAGCAGCGCTGGTAGAATTCGGCCACGGTCTGACGCTCCAACTCGTCGCACTTGTTGAGGAAGGTCAGGCGGAAGGCGTAGCCCACGTCGCGGAAGATGCGGCTGTTCTGAGCCCAGTTGATCACCGTCCGGGGGCTCATGACCGTCGAGAGGTCGCCGTTCATGAAGGCCGTGCGGGTGAGGTCGGCGACGGTGACCATCTGGCTGATCGTCTTGCGCCCGGCCTCGGTGTTCATTTGGGGGGTCTTGGCGATGACGATGGCGGTTTCGGCGTCGTGGCTGAGGTAGTTCAGCGTGGCCACAAGCGACCAGCGGTCCATCTGCGCCTGGTTGATCTGTTGCACACCGTGATAGAGCCCGGTGGTGTCGCCCAGACCCACGGTGTTGGCGGTGGCGAAGAGGCGGAAGCAGGGGTGGGGTGTGATGATCTCGTTCTGGTCCAGCAGGGTCAGCTTGCCGTCATGTTCCAGCACGCGCTGGATGACGAACATCACGTCGGCGCGGCCCGCGTCGTATTCGTCGAACACGATGGCGACGGGGTTGCGCAGCGCCCAGGGCAGGATGCCTTCGTGGAACTCGGTGACCTGCACGCCTTCGCGCAGCTTGATCGCGTCCTTGCCGATGAGGTCGATCCGGCTGATATGGCTGTCGAGGTTGACGCGCACGGCGGGCCAGTTGAGGCGCGCTGCGACCTGTTCGATATGGGTCGACTTGCCGGTGCCGTGATAGCCCTGGATCATGACGCGGCGATTGTGGGAGAACCCGGCGAGGATCGCCAGCGTCGTGTCGGGGTCGAACTTGTAGGTCGAGTCGATATCGGGCACGCGTTCGGTTTTGTCGGCGAAGCCCTTGATGACCATGTCGGTGTCGATCCCGAAAACATCGCGGACCGAAAGTTCCTCGGTCGGTTTCATGTCGTGATCCATGTTCCCGTCGGCCATCTGCCTTGTCCTTCAATCGTCGCTTTTTCGTTCGCCCTTCCGTGCAACATATCGCCGGGAAGGGCAAGGGAAAGGGAAAGAATTACTGGCACTCGCCATGTGCCTGCCCTAGGTTTCGGTTTCGAAAGGGATGCGCGTTCCATGAAAGACCTCGACGCTATTGAACACCTTATCGGTCGGTGCGCCCTGAAGGACAGGAACGCGTTTTCCGATCTTTATTCCGCGACATCGGCGAAACTATTCGGCGTGATCCTGCGTGTGTTGAATAACCGGGCCGAAGCCGAGGAGGTGTTGCAGGAGGTCTACGTGAAGATCTGGCGCAATGCCGACCGCTACAGCACGGGCGGGTTCAGCCCCATGACATGGCTGATCACGATCGCGCGGAACGCAGCCATCGACATGCTGCGCAAGCGCAAGGGGACGGGCGAGCAGATGCCGGAGGGACTGGCGGAAGCGATGCCCGATTCCGCACCGGGGCCGGAGGCGCAAGCCGTGCAGGCGTCGGAGCGGGAAAGGTTGGACGGGTGCTTTGACGAGCTTGAAGCCGACCGCGCCGAGGCCGTGCGCGGGGCTTACCTTGACGGAGAGACCTATGCCGATCTTGCGGCGCGCTTTGACGTGCCGCTGAACACGATGCGAACCTGGCTGCGCCGCAGCCTGCTGAAACTGAGGGAGTGCCTGTCGCGATGAGCGAGGTGCCGGAAAAAGACGACGACATGGTCCTGGCGGGTGAATACGCGCTGGGTCTGCTGTCGGCTGCGGAGGCGTCGGCCTTCGAGGCGCGTCTTGTTGCCGAGCCCGAATTGCGGGCGCTCTACGCTCAATGGGCCGAGGATTTTGCCGTTCTGGCCGAGGATATCCCCGAAGAAACGCCCCCCGCGCGTATCAAGGCGGCGCTGGACGCGCGCCTGTTCGGCGAGGCCCGCCCGGCGCGGCGTGGCCTGTTCGAGCGGTTCGGCCTTGCGGGGCTGGCGGCGGCGGCGCTTGTCGTCGGGCTGTTCTTCGTGGTGGACCTGCCCGGGACGGGCGTGCAGCCGCCCGAGAACCCGGTCTATCATGCCGACCTGCGGGCCAGCGGTGAAGAAGAAATCATCCTTGCGGCGGGCTATGACGCCACGACGCAGGAAATGTATGTCGAGCGGCGCGGGATGCAGGACCGGCCCGAGCGCGACATCGAGATGTGGCTGATCGCCGGGGACAATCCGCCGGTGTCGCTGGGCGTGCTGCCGGAGAACGAGCGCATCCGCCTGCCGATGACGCCGGAGCAGATCGAGGTGTTGCAGGGCGCGACCCTGGCGATTTCGGACGAACCCGAGGGCGGTTCGCCCACGGGCGCGCCGACCGGCGATATCCTGGCCACCGGTCCGCTTGAAGACGTCTGAGATATTTTCGAAAAATAGCTGAAACTTTCGGCGCGCGTCTCCCGTGGCTGCATGTGAGTTGGGCAACAAAGCCTTGCTTGTGTGTATTAAGTTAGGGAGTAGAATTATGTTTAACCTGAAATCCATGACGGCCGCCGCGGCAATCGCAGCAACCGCGAGCGTCGCCTATGCCGACAATCCGATGGTCGGCGGTGCGGCGATGTATGCCGACAAGAATATCGTTGAAAACGCGGTGAACTCTGCCGATCACACGACGCTGGTGACCGCCGTCAAGGCTGCGGGCCTTGTCGATACGCTGTCGGGCGACGGTCCGTTCACCGTGTTCGCACCGACCAACGCCGCCTTTGGCGAGCTGCGCGAAGGCGCGGTCGAGGCGCTGCTGCAACCGGCCGCCAAGAAGCAGTTGACCGAGATCCTGACCTGCCACGTGGTGTCGGCCGACGCGATGTCGACGGCGATCAAGGGCATGGTGGACGATGACGGCGGCGCGCACATGGTGCCGACCGTGGGCGGCTGTATGCTGAAAGCCACCTACCAGGGTAACAAGATCATGCTGGAAGACGAGCGCGGCCGCGTGGCCAACGTGACCATCGCCGATGTCGAGCAGTCGAACGGCGTGATCCACGTGATCGACACCGTGATGCTGCCGGCCAAGCAGTAACATCCCCGATAGCTGCGGAACGGGGGGCAAGCGCCCCCCGTTTCACCCCGAGACGAAATGCAGGAGGTCAACATGCAGAGACGCGATTTCATTCTCTCCGCCTTGTCGGGTGGCACCATCCTGACCGCGATGCCGGGTCTTGCCGCGTCGGGATCGTTCGAGGTGACGCGCACAGAGGCGGAATGGCGCGAGATGCTCACGGACCTGGAATACGAGGTCATGCGCGAAGAGGCGACCGAACGGGCCTTTACCAGCCCCCTGCACAAGCTTTACGAGCCGGGCATCTACCACTGCCGCGGCTGCGACCTGCCGCTTTATTCGTCCGAGACCAAGTACGACAGCAAGACCGGCTGGCCCAGTTTCTGGAAGGCGATGGACAATGCCATCGGCACCAAGCCGGATCATTCGCTGTTCGCGACGCGGACCGAGTGCCATTGCCGCCGCTGTGGCAGCCATCTGGGGCACATCTTCGATGACGGGCCACAGCCCACGGGCAAACGCCATTGCCTGAACGGCGTCAGCCTGACATTCCGCGCCGCCTGAATTCCGGGTCCGATCGCGCACCGGGTGGTTTCAGGGCCCGGAACGGTACGAGTGACCCGGTGCGCTCTTTCTTTCAGACCTACTTGAAGTTGCGGCTCTGCTTGATCTGGTCCCAGGCCCAGACAACCTGTTGCAGCTGTTCTTCCTGGCTGCGGTCACCACCGTTGATATCGGGGTGCAGCACCTTGATCAGGGCCTTGTAGGCCTTGCGGATCTCGGCCTTGGAGGCGTGTTCGTTCGCCTCGAGGATCTCGATCGCGCGGCGTTCGGTGGGCGGCAGCTTGCGCTGGCCGCCGCGGTTCTTGCCGGGGTTCTGCGTGGCGTTGCCGCCCAGCACCTGGTGCGGGTCCTCGATGCCCAGCCGCGCCCAGGCGCGGGCCTCGGGGTCGTTGAACGCCTTGGTCTTACGCTCCCACACCTTGTCCGAGGACATCTGGGCGTTCATCTCGGCCTCGGTGGTGCCGTCGAAGAAGTTCCACTTGGTGTTGTACTCGCGCACGTGCTCCTGGCAGAACCAATAGTAATCGTCGAGCACATCCGGCGCCTTGGGCGCGCGGTAGACGCCCGGCTTGTCGCACCCCTCCTTGTCGCAGATGCGGGTCGAGGTTTCGGATGCCCCGGACATGCCCCGCCGACCGCGCGGGTTCTTCTTTTTCGCCGACGAAACGGACATGTCGAAACCAAACGGATCGGATTTAGCCATTGGCATTCCCTTTGCGACTCGAGGCCAAGAGTTTATGTGATTACGCGGCAAATTGAAGAGGAAAGATCGGGAAAAAACCGCGCGGTCCCGAACTTCTTTTCACGCGTCAGTCCCGGGGCGGCAGATCGGGGCGCGGCGTGTCGTCGCCGTCCGCGTCATCCGCGTCGTCATCCGGGGTATCGTCCTGATTATCCTCGATTTCGTCAGTCTCGGCGGCGGTTTCCAGCTCTTCCGCCTCGTGGTCGTCCCACGGCAGCGGCGGCGGGCTGTCGACGCCCTCCAGTTCCAACGGACGGCGGAAGACCAGCATGGAGCGATAGACCGTCTGCGACGATGTCAGGCCCTGGCGTTCCTCGCTGGGCAGGATGTCGGCGCGCAGGTATTCCCAGCCCTCGAGCGCCAGTTCGTTGATCGCGGTTTCCAGCCCGTGGGCGAACCGGCCTTCGGCGCCCTTGATGCCCGGGCCCTTGCGGCCCTTGGCGGGGGCGGGGATGACCTTGTACTCGTATTTCTGGATCACGGGGTGCACCTCTCAAAATTGGCAGGACATCGTAACGTCCTGAGGCTCGGGTGCAACATCAAACCGAAGCGGCAAGCGGTCACGCGCCGGACCACAGTTCCTCGTAGACGCGGGCGATTGCTTCGGCTTCTCGTGTGACGCTGAAATGGGCGCAGGCGATATCGCGGGCGGCGCGGGACATGGTGGCGTGGCGGTCGGGGTCCGACAGGATGGACGCGAGCGCATCGGCGGCCTGATCCGGGTCGTCGGGGACGATAAGGCCGGTTTCGTCCTGGCTGGAGAAGCTGCGGTAGTAGCCGGTGTCGGTGGCGACGAAAGGCACGCCCGAGGCCATGCCCTCGAGCGGGGTCATGCCGTAGCCTTCGTATCGGGGCAGTTGCACCACGGCAGAGAGGGACCGTGTGAGGGCGGGCAGGGCGTCTGGTGTGACCTCGCCCGGGAAGAGGATGCGGTCGGTGAGGCCGGCGGCGGAGATCTGCGCCTTGAGATTGTCGAGGAAAGGCTGGTCGGACTTAGCGGCGCGGCCGATGACGAGGGCGGTCAGGCCGGGGTGGTCGGGCAGAAGGCGCAGCATGGCGGCGACGAAACGGTCGGTGCCTTTCTCGGGGCGGATGCGGCCGATGGTGGCGACGCCCTGGGTGCCGGGATAGCCGGTGGCGGCCCAGGCCGCGGCCCGGTCGGGGGCGGGCGTGAAACGGTCGGTGTCGACGCCGTGGGGGGCGACGGCGCGGACATGCGGGACGAAACCCGCGGCGGCCTCGGTCGTGGCGATGACGGCATCCATGCGCGAGATCAGCCAGCGCGGAAAGGCCGAGTGCCGACGGATCGCGGCAGAGGTGAAGACAATGCGGATGGGGCGGCGCAGGACGTCGCGGACCCAGAGGGCGGTGCGCATTTCGGGGTTGCGGCGGACGTGCCAGATGGTGAAGGGGCGGCCCGGTGGTGGCGTCCTGGACAGGGTGGCGGCCTGCGCTTTGGTAATGGGTGCGGGGCAGCCGGGCAGGGGGTGGCCTGCAAGCGCGAGGTCGTATTGGTCGACCTGGCAGCGCACCACGCTGGCGGCGGTGGACGACACGCCGGTGAAGTTGCGGTTGAAATTGGTGACGATGAGGTCCGGCACGCGGGTCGGCTTTCCTTGGGGCTCGGGGACGGTGCTAGCGCAGGCCGAGCGCGTTGGAAAGAGTGGCGGCGAAGTCTTCGAGGACACCGGCCTGGCTGGCAGCGAAGGCGCGGGTGCGGTCGCGCAGGGCGTCGAGCGCGGCGGGATCGTCGAGATACGTGGTGAGCTTGGCGCTCAGGTCATCCGCATCGGCCACCTCGATGCAGGCGTTCTCGGCCTGCATCTGGGCGTAGGCCTCGGCGAAGTTGGCATAGCGGGGCCCGTGCAGCACGGCGGAGCCGGCATGGGCGGGCTCGAACGGGTTGTGGCCTCCGACGTCGGAAAAACTGCCGCAGACGCAGGTGAGCGGGCTGAGCGCGTACCAGAGGCCCATCTCGCCCAGCGTGTCGGCAAGGTAGACGCGGGTCTGCCCGGTGATGGTCATGCCGGTGGAGCGGCGCGCGCCCTCGAAGCGGTGCTCGGCGATCAGGCGTTCGATATCGTGAGCGCGTTCGGGGTGGCGCGGCACGAGGATCAGGAGCGCGTCGGCATCGCCCCCGGTCATGGCGCGGTGGGCGTTTAGCACCACCTCGTCCTCGCCCGGATGGGTGGAGGCGGCGAGCCAGACCGGGCGGCCGGCGATGAGGGCCTGCATCCGGTGCAACTCGTCCCGGTCGAAGGGGAGCGGGCCGGCGACGGACTTGAGGTTGAGGCCCGGTTCGGCCTGCGCAAGGCCGAGGTCGCGGAGGTGGTGCGCGGTGCGGTCGTCCTGACAATGGATCAGGCGGAAATGGTCCATCAGGTGCCGCGCGGTGCGGGGGAAGCGTTTCCAGTTGCGGGCCGATCTGTCGGAGATGCGGGCGTTGACCAGTGCCAGCGGGACGCCCGCGGCATGGGTCAGGCGCAGCATCTGGGGCCACAGCTCACTTTCCACGAAGACCGCCGCAGAGGGGCGCCAATGGTCGAGAAAGCGGGTGACCACGCGGCTCGAATCCAGCGGTGCGAACTGGTGCGTGGTGCGCGGCGGCAGGCGCTTGCCGACGATCTGGGCCGAGGTGGCGGTGCCGGAGGTTATGAGGAACGAGAGGTGGGGATGCGTCTGGCCCAGATGCTCGATCAGGCGCAGGACCGAGAGGCTTTCGCCCACCGAGGCGGCGTGAAACCACAAGAGCTCGCCATGCGGGCGCGGCGCGGTGGCGTGGCCCTGCCGCTCGGGCAGGCGGTTTGCGGGAATACCCTGGCGCGAGAGGTTTTCCGAGACGCGTTTATACGCCAGCCGCTCAAGCAGATTTGCCGCCACGCCGTAGAGGCGCACGGGCAGGGGCGCGGCAGTGTGGGGCATCAGCCGCCGGTGTGGCTCATGTGGCGGGACATGCGCCCGTCCACGGTCTGACGGGAATAGTCGAAATCGTGACCCTTGGGCTTGCGGGTGATGGCCTCGCGGATGGCGGCCTCCAGCGGGGCGTCATCATTCGGCGAATTGCGCAGGGGTGCGCGCAGGTCGGCCATGTCTTCCTGGCCAAGGCACATGTAAAGCTCGCCGGTGCAGGTCAGGCGCACGCGGTTGCAGCTTTCGCAGAAATTATGGGTCAGCGGCGTGATGAAGCCGATCTTCTGTCCGGTTTCTTCCAGCCGCACGTACCTAGCGGGGCCGCCCGTGCGTTCGGAAAGTTCGGTCAGGGTGTATTGCCCTGCCAGCGTCCGGCGCAGGTCGGAGAGTTTCCAGTACTGGTCCAGCCGGTCCTCGTTGCCGATATCGCCCATCGGCATGACCTCGATGAAGGTGAGGTCCATGTCGCGGGATTTGCACCATGCGACGATGTCGAAAAGCTCGTCCTCGTTGAAGCCCTTGAGGGCGACGACGTTGATCTTGATGCGCAGGCCGGCGGCTTGCGCGGCGTCGATCCCCTTGAGCACCTGCGGCAGGCGGCCCCAGCGGGTGATGTCGGCGAATTTCTTCTCGTCGAGCGTGTCGAGCGACACGTTCACCCGGCGTACGCCCGCGGCATAGAGGTCTTCGCTGAACCGGGCGAGCTGCGAGCCGTTGGTGGTGAGCGTAAGTTCCTTGAGGTCGCCGCTGTCGAGATGCCGCTTCATGCCGTGGAAGAAATGCATGATGTTGCGCCGTACCAGCGGTTCGCCGCCGGTGATCCGCAGCTTTTCCACGCCCAGGCGCACGAAGGTCGAGCACATGCGGTCCAGCTCTTCCAGCGTCAGAAGTTCTTTCTTGGGCAGGAAGGTCATGTTCTCCGACATGCAGTAGACGCAGCGGAAATCGCAGCGGTCGGTGACGGAGACGCGCAGGTAGGAGATCGCGCGCTGGAACGGGTCTATCAAAGGTGCGGTCATGGGGCAGAACGTATGCAAACCGCCGATGAACGGCAAGGGGCATCTTGGGAATTGATGCTCGGGCGCGGGGGTCATAAGGTGAGCGTATGAAACGTTTTGTAAGCCTTTTTGTCTTCGCCGCCGGCCTGTCGGGCTGTGATATGTTGCCCACCATGCAGCGTCAGGCACCGCCGTCCGAGCCTGCGCCCGAGAGCGCCGAGGCCGAGGCGGAGGCGCAGACCGCGGGCATAGCACCGCCGGCCAATGCGCGGACGGTCGACGAGTTCGACACCACCACCGAGGAAGAGCGGACCGCGGCGGTCGAAGCGGCCCAGAACGGCGGTGGCGACCGCGACCTCGGGATCACCGTCGCGTCGCTGGGTGCGGCATCGGATCCGGGTATCTGGATGAAGACGCCGCTGGTTTCAGCCCCTGGGAAGGGGCGGGTGGAGTACCCTGCGAAGGGCACGACCGTGGCGGTGGACCTTATTCCGCTCGACGCGGAGCCGGGATCGGGCAGCCAGTTGTCGCTCGCGGCGATGCGTCTGCTGGAGGCGGATCTGACGGGTTTGCCCGAGGTGCGGGTTTTCGCGACAGGCGGCTGATTCTACAGAAGTTTTTCGGCTTCCTTGCGGGCGAACGGCTTCATGTGGCGACCGTTCTCGGCCATGAAAGCGCGCACGCGGTCCGGGTCATGTTTCGACAGGTCGCGCAGCCACCAGGCGACGGATTTTTGGATGAACCACTCGGTGTCCTGCACGTAACCGGCGGCCCAGCCCAGCACGCGTTCGCGCGCTTCGGCCTCAGCCGGTTTGAGGTTGTTGATCTTGGCCAGAGGCAGGGTCACGACCATCGCGGCGCGGCGGATCCAGTGGCTTTCGAACCTTGTCCAGATCTCGACCTCGTCCATGCGGGAAAGATCGGCCATCAGCCGCTTTTGTCCGGCCATCATGGCGTGATCGGCGATGGCCCAGCTGTCGAGATCGGGCAGCCAGGAGGTGATCAGCGTCCAGACTGCATCGTCAGGCGTGATCCGGGCCTGGGTCAGCAGCTTGGCGGCGGCGAGGCGGGCCTCGAAGATGTTCGTGCGCCAGAGCGCATCGGCCAGCGCGACACGGTCCTCGACGCTAAGCGCGCGGCGCCATTCGGCCGTCAGGTCGTTGATCGCCGGGTTGGGCACACCGAGATAGTCGCGCGGCACCTTGTGATAGTTCGCCATGCCTTCGGCCCGGCCGGGTTCGGCGTGGGCGCGAAGCTGATCGAGGGCGTCGTCCAGCGTCATTCCACGGTCACGGACTTGGCGAGGTTGCGGGGCTGGTCCACGTCGGTGCCCTTGGCGACGGCGGTGTGGTAGGCCAGAAGCTGCGCCGGGACGGCATAGAGGATGGGCGACAGGACAGGGTCGACCTGAGGCAGGACCAGCGTCATCCAGGTGTCGTCGGAGGCGGCGGCGGCGCCGGGGGCATCGGTGATCAGCATCACCTTGCCGCCGCGGGCCATGACCTCCTGCATGTTGGATACGGTCTTGTCGAAAAGGGCGTCGCGCGGGGCCATGACGATGACTGGCATCTTTTCGTCGATGAGCGCGATGGGGCCGTGCTTCAATTCGCCCGATGCATAGGCCTCGGCGTGAATATAGCTGATTTCCTTGAGCTTCAGCGCGCCTTCGAGGGCCAGCGGGTACATCATGCCGCGCCCCAGGAAAAGCGCGTTCTCGGCGCTCGACAGCCGGTTCGCGGCCTTGCGGAAATCCTCGTTCAGTTCCAGCGTGTTGTTGATGGTCGAGGGCAGGCCGCGCAGGTGCGACAGCAGGTCCGAGATGCGCGCAGGGCCGAGCGTTTCGCGGTCGGAGGCGGCCTTGAGAGCCATCAGCAGAAGCACGGTCAACTGGCAGGTGAAGGCCTTGGTGGAAGCCACGCCGATCTCGACGCCGGCATGGATCGGAAGGGCGAGGTCGCTTTCGCGGGCGATGGAACTTTCAGGGACGTTGATGATCGACAGGATCTTCGCCGCGCGTCCTTCGCAGTAGCGCAAGGCGGCGAGCGTGTCGGCGGTTTCGCCCGACTGGCTGACGAAGATTGCGGCGGTCCTGGCGGGCACGGGGGGTTCGCGGTAGCGGAACTCGGACGCGATATCGACGTCGACCGGCAGGCCGGCCAGTTGCTCGAACCAGTATTTCGCGGTCAGGCAGGCGTAATAGGCCGTGCCGCAGGCGACCAGCGTCAGGCGGTCATACTGGGTGAAGTCCAGTTCCGGCTGGGGCAGCGTCAGGCCGCTTCCGGCTTCGGACAGGTAGTGGCGCAGAGTGTCGCCGATGACGGCGGGCTGCTCGGCGATTTCCTTGGCCATGAAGTGCTTGTGCCCGCCCTTCTCGACATGGGTGCTGTCGATGGCGATGGTGCGGACGGCGCGGTTGGCGCGGTTGCCGTGGGCGTCGATGATGTCGAGCGTGGTGCGGGTGACGACGGCGATGTCGCCTTCCTCCAGGTACGTGATCCGGTCGGTGAGCGGGGCGAGCGCGATGGCGTCGGAGCCCACGTACATCTCTCCGTCGCCGTGGCCGATGGCCAGCGGGCTGCCCTTGCGGGCGGCGACGATCAGGTCGTCCTCGCCATCGAAGAGAAAGCCGAGCGCATAGGCGCCTTCCAGCCGGGCGATGGCGGATTTGGCGGCCTCGACAGGGGTCTGGCCCTGCTGCATCAGGTGATGGACCAGCATCGCCACGGTCTCGGTGTCGGTGTCGGTCTCGTGCGCCAGCCCTGCGGCGGCCAGTTCGCTGCGCAGCTCGCGGAAATTCTCGATGATGCCGTTATGCACCACGGCCACGGGCCCCGCTTTGTGCGGGTGGGCGTTGACGGTGTTGGGCGCGCCGTGGGTGGCCCAGCGGGTGTGGCCGATGCCGGACTTGCCGCGCAGGGGCTCGTGCACCAGAAGGTCCGACAGGTTCACCAGCTTGCCGACGGCGCGGCGGCGGTCGAGCTGCTTGCCGTTGATCGTGGCGATCCCGGCGCTGTCATAGCCGCGATATTCGAGCCGTTTGAGTGCCTCGACGAGGATGGGCGCGGCTTCGTGCTTGCCGAGGACCCCTACAATTCCACACATTATCCTGCCTCTTTCGCTTGCTTGGCCCGTCTGGACTTTAGCATTTCGAACAGTTTGCGCGCCATGCCCGGTTTGTTGGTCTGCGGGCTGCGGGCGATGGCGAGAGCGCCTTCGGGCACGTCGCTGGTGATGACCGAGCCGGAGCCGGTCATCGACTCGTCGCCCAGCCTGACCGGGGCCACCAGCATGGTGTTGGAGCCCACGAAGACCCGCGCGCCGATCTCGGTGCGGTGTTTCATCACGCCGTCGTAGTTGCAGGTGATGGTGCCCGCGCCGATGTTGCTGGCCTCGCCCACCGAGGCGTCGCCGATATAGCTGAGGTGATTGACCTTGGCGCCTTCGCCGATGAGGGCGTTCTTGACCTCGACGAAATTGCCGATGCGGGTGTCCTCGGCCAGTTCCGCGCCGGGGCGCAGGCGGGCATAGGGGCCGACCACCGCGCCGCGCGAGACGTGGCAGCCTTCGAGATGCGAGAACGCCTTGATATGCGCGCCGGATTCGACGGTGACGCCGGGGCCGAAGACGACGTTGGGCTCCACGATGGTGTCGCGGCCCAGCACGGTGTCATAGGCGAAATGGACGGTCTCGGGGGCCGTCAGAGTGATGCCGTCGTCAAGCGCCGTAGCGCGGGCGCGGGCCTGGAAGGCGGCCTCGGCCGCGGCCAGTTCGGCGCGGGAGTTGATGCCCATCGTCTCGGCCTCGGGGCAGGCGATGGCGGTGGCGGAAAGGCCCCGGTCACGGGCGATGGCGACGATGTCGGTCAGGTAGTATTCGCCCGCCGCGTTGTCGTTGGTGACGGCGCGGATGAGGTCGAAGAGGACGGGCGCCGAGGCGGCGATGACGCCGGAATTGCAGAAGGTGATGGCGCGGGTCGTCTCGTCCGCATCCTTGAATTCGACAATCTTTTCAAGGGTGTCGCCGGACATGACCAGACGGCCATAGCGGCCGGGATCGGCGGGTTCGAAGCCCAGCACGACGACGTCATGCTGCGCCCGGGCCTCGACCATGCGGCCGAGCGTGTCCTCGGAGATGAAGGGGGTATCGGCGTAGAGCACGATGGCGTCGCCCTCGTAGCCTGCAAGCGCGGGTTCGGCCTGGGCCACGGCGTGGCCGGTGCCGTCCTGCGTGGCCTGGTGGACGGTCTGGATGTCGGGATCATGGTCCTGCGCCGCCGCCGCGACAGCCTTGGACCCGTGGCCGGTGACCACCACCGTGCGGTCGGGCGAGAGCGCCGCGCCGGCCCGCAGGGCATGGACCAGCATCGGCGCGCCGGCGATCTGGTGCAACACCTTGGGCAGGTCCGAATTCATGCGGGTGCCCTGGCCCGCGGCCAGAACGATCAGGCTTATGCTCATAGGGTTTCTCTTTCCTTCCTGACGCGCCCGTTTTATCCGGTTGCGCAAGCCGTGCAAGGCTGGGCCGTATCAAAGATGATTGCGGGATGTGACAGGCACGGGCGGAAATGTGCTGAGCGTTGCACAATGACAAGAGGGGAATGCGGAATGGGTGATCGGCCTGGCACGGTGGTCTTCGATCTGGACGGGACGCTGGCGGATACGAGCGGAGATCTTATCGCCGCCGCCAATGCCTGTTTCCGGGGGATGGGCGAGGGCGATCTGCTGGACCCGGTGGCGGATGCGGGCACGGCGCTGCGCGGCGGGCGGGCGATGCTGACGCTTGGCATGACGCGGCTGGGGCGGGCGGATGACGTGGCCGAGATCGACCGGCAATATCCAATCCTTCTAAAGGCTTACGGCGAGGCGATCGACACGCACACGGTGTTCTATCCAGGCGCGATGGACGCGGTGGAGAATCTGCGGCTGGCCGGGCACCCGGTGGCGATCTGCACCAACAAGCCCGAAAAGCTGGCGCTGCAGCTGATGACCTCGCTGGGCGTGCTGGACAGGTTCGGCGCGTTGGTGGGGGCCGATACGCTGGCGGTGCGCAAGCCCGACGCCGAGCCGCTGCGCGAGGTTGTGCGGCGGGTGGGGGGCGATCCTGGCCGCTGCCTGCTGGTGGGGGACACGGTGACGGACCGCGAGACGTCGCGGGCGGCGGGGGTGCCGTCGGTGCTGGTGACGTTCGGGCCCGGGGGCGACGATGTGCGGGTGCTGGAGCCCGACGCGACGATCGACCATTTCGACGAGTTGCAGGGCGTAGTGCAGAGGCTTTTCGGCTGAAACCCGGTTTCGGGAAAGCGAAATGCCGCTTTTCGACAGGCGCTTCGAGATTGACCTGCGTTGCGCGAGGCCGCAATAAAAGCCCATGACCGAGGTTTTCACACGCAGTTTCACCCAGCAGGAGCCGATCCCCGAGGAGGGGATTCGCGCCGCGATGGAGGTGATGCAGAGCGGGCGGCTGCATCGCTATAACCTGTCGCCCGGAGAGGTGGGCGAAGTGGGCCTGCTGGAGCAGGAATTCGCGGCCTATACGGGCGCGAAATACGCGCTGGCCGTCGCCTCGGGCGGCTATGCGATGGCCACGGCATTGCGGGCGCTGGACGTGCAGCCTGGCGAAAAAGTGTTAACGAATGCTTTCACCCTCGCGCCGGTGCCCGGGGCGATTGCCAGTGTCGGCGCGGTGCCGGTTTTCGTCGGCGTGACCGAGAATCTGACCATCGACCTTGAAGATCTGGTTAACAAGGCGGGTCAGGCACGCATCCTGATGCTGAGCCACATGCGCGGGCACCTGTGCGACATGGACCGGCTGGTGGAGATCGCGAGCGACCACGGGCTGACCATAATCGAGGATTGCGCCCACACGATGGGGGCGGCTTGGAACGGGGTGCCGTCGGGGCGGCATGGGCTCATTGGCTGCTATTCGACGCAGACCTACAAGCACATGAATTCGGGCGAGGGCGGCCTGCTGGTGACGGACGACCCAAGCGTCATGGCGAAGGCGGCGATGCTGTCGGGGTCCTACATGCTCTATGGCCGGCACGGGACGGTGCCGCCGGAAGAGGAATTCGAGAAGATCAAGTACCAGACGCCCAATGTCTCGGGGCGGATGGACCACCTGCGCGCGGCGATTTTACGCCCGCAACTCAAGGCGTTGGACGCGCAATGTGCCAAGTGGAACGCGCGCTACCGGGTGGTCGAGGAGGGCCTGCGCGGCACGCCCGGCCTGAAGGTGGTGGAACGGTCGGAGGCGGAAACATACGTGGGGTCGTCGATCCAGTTCCTGCTGCTGGACTGGAGCAACGGGGCCATCGCGGAGGTGGTGGCGCGGTGCGTGAAACGCGGCGTCGAGCTGAAGTGGTTCGGGGGCGCCGAGCCGGTGGGGTTCACCAGCCGCTACGACAGCTGGCGCTATGCGCCGAGCGCGCCGATGCCCGAAAGCGACCGGGTGCTGAAAGGCATCCTGGACATGCGCCTGCCGCTGACCTTTACGCTGGAGGATTGTGCGCTGATCGCGCGGATCATCCGGGCGGAAGTGGGCGCGGTGCAGCAGGCCGGATCGACCTGAGACACCGGGTTAACGGCGACTCAGGAGCCGAAATGGCACGTCGGTATCGCGTCGGTATTTGGGTGGTCCGCCGACGGTGCGGTTTTCCGCGACCTGCCCGGTTAATGGAGCGTGCGGCGGTTAACGGACCGCACGCTGAGTGCCTCGCGGGCTGACGCGTTTCGGCGGGTCAGTCGTTGGGCGTTTCGTCGGGAATCGGGACGGAGGAGATCGAGACCTTGGCCGAGCCTTGCGACAGTTCGCGCCCGTGCGAGATGTAGACCAGCGTGTTGCGGTCGGCGTCATAGATGCGTTTCACGCGCAGCGTCTTGAAGATGATCGAGCGGCTGGCGCGAAACACATCCTCGCCATCCTCGGAGCGGTCGATGTCGCCCAGGGTGATCGGGCCGGTCTGCTGGCATTCGATGGCGCTGTTCGAGGGGTCCTCGAACCAGTTGCCATTGGCCAGCCGGTCGATGAAGCCGCGCTCGAAATAGGCAAGGTGGCAGGTGACGCCCTGCACCTCGGGATCCTCGATCGCCTCGACGATGATGTCGTTGCCGGCCCAGTCGACGCCGATCTCGCCCACCTGCTCGGCGCAGGCGGGCGAGACCATGAGGGCCGCCAGCGCGGCGGCCCCGAAACCTGCGCGGCGCATCAGAACGTGACCGTGCCGTGCTCGCCCACGTCGGGCGTGTCGTTGCTGATCGAGGCGCGGGCGAACTCGAAAAGCGACTTGGCGTCGCCATCGGTGGCCCAGACGGCCGCCTTCTTGGGGCGCATCGACACGAGCACGATGTCGTCGTCCTGGCGGCCCTCGTCGAACCAGACGGCGGCCATGGGCGACCAGATCTCGTCGAGCTTGGCCTCGCTGGTCTCGACCGACAGCGCGCCGTCAATATCGGCGTAGAGATGCGCGCTGGGACAGGCCGCGATGAACTTGCAGGTCTCGCCCTTGGCCGCCGCATCGGCGATGTCGGTGCCCTTGGCGGTGATGAACCAGATGGCGGTGTCGTCATCCGTGATGGTGGGCGCCATGGGGCGCGGCGGGGCGCTGGCGGTGGACAACATGCCGGCCTGCAGCTTGTCGAGGCGCTTCCACAGGGTTTCTCTCAGATCATCGGACATTGGATGACTCCTTTGTTATGCTGATGGTGTCTGGGGGCCAACCCGTGGTGCGCGGAATCGGTTCCGGCGCCGGGCGCGGGATTGACGGGGTGGCAGGGCAGGCCTATAAATGAACAAGCGTTCAATAAATGCCGGGAGGGGTGAGGAATGTTCGACGCGGTGATGAAGTTCGACCTGGGCGAGGACGTGCACGCCCTGCGCGAGATGGTGCATCGCTGGGCGCAGGAGCGGGTCAAGCCGCTGGCCGCCGAGATCGACCGGACGAATGAATTTCCCTCCGAGCTGTGGACCGAGATGGGCGAGCTGGGCCTGTTGGGAATCACCGTGCCCGAAGAGCATGGCGGCGTGGGCATGGGGTACCTTGCGCATGTGGTCGCGGTGGAGGAGGTGGCGCGGGCCTCGGCCAGCGTGTCGCTGAGCTATGGCGCGCATTCCAACCTGTGCGTGAACCAGATCAAGCTGAACGGGTCGGACGCGCAGAGGGCGAAATACCTGCCGGGGCTGATTTCGGGCGCGCATGTGGGCGCGCTTGCCATGTCAGAGGCGGGCGCGGGCAGCGACGTGGTGTCGATGAGCCTGCGGGCGGAAAAGCGCAACGATCACTATCGCCTCAATGGCAACAAGTATTGGATCACCAACGGGCCGGATGCCGATACGCTGTTGGTCTATGCCAAGACCGAGCCGGAAGCCGGCGCCAAGGGAATCACCGCGTTCCTGATCGAGAAGGCGATGACCGGCTTTTCGACCAGCGCGCATTTCGACAAGCTGGGGATGCGCGGGTCGAACACCGCGGAGCTGATCTTCGAGGACGTGGAAGTGCCGTTCGAAAACGTGCTGGGCGAGGAAGGCAAGGGCGTGAAGGTGCTGATGTCGGGCCTGGATTACGAGCGCGTAGTGCTGGCCGGGATCGGCCTGGGGATCATGGCGGCCTGCCTGGACGAGATCATGCCCTACATGGCCGAGCGCAAGCAGTTCGGGCAGCCCATCGGGAATTTCCAGCTGATGCAGGGCAAGATCGCGGACATGTACACGGCGATGAACTCGGCCCGGGCCTATGTCTACGAGGTGGCCAAGGCCTGCGATCGGGGCGAGGTGACGCGGCAGGATGCGGCGGCCTGTTGCCTCTATGCGTCCGAGCAGGCGATGGTGCAGGCGCACCAGGCGGTGCAGGCGATGGGCGGGGCCGGGTTCCTGAACGATGCCGCCGTCGCGCGGATCTTCCGGGATGCCAAGCTGATGGAGATCGGGGCGGGCACGTCCGAGATCCGGCGGATGCTGATCGGGCGCGAGCTGATGGGGGCGATGGCATAGGCCATGCGGTTAGGGCGCGCTCCGTGGTTTTTCATCCCGCTGCTGGCGCTCGTGTGCCTGGGCGCGGTCATTGCGCTGTTGCTGGGCGGGCGGTCGGTGACCACGACCGAGACGGCGGTGATCGAGGCGGTGGCGGAGCGCTACGTGGCCGAGACCGGGGCCGCGCGGACCGATTGCCACGCGACGCCGGCGCAGTCGGCGGGGCTGTGGCTGGTGGTGACATGTGCGGGCGCGCAGGGCGGCCGGGTGGACTATTTCGTCGACCGATTCGGCGAGGTGGCACACCGGGAAGAGGTGAAGGAAGGCGTTTAAGATGCTGGAACAAAAAGACTACGAGGCATTGAAGGGTGCATTTTCCTGGGACCTTCCGGCGCGGCTGAACATGGCGGCGCAGGCCTGCGACGACTGGGCGGCGCGGGCGCCGGACCGCGTGGCGATCAAGGATCTGGCCGAGATGCACCGCGATCTGAGCTATGGCGACCTGCGCGACATGGCGGACCGACTGGCGCATGTGCTGGTGGCGAAAGGCGTGGCGCGGGGCGACCGGGTGGGCGTGCTGCGCAGCCAGGGCGGCTGGTGCGCCGCGGCGCATATCGCGATCTGGAAGATCGGGGCGGTGTCGATCCCTCTGTTCAAGCTGTTTCGCGAGGAGGCGCTGACCAGCCGGGTGCGGGACGCGGGCGCGAATATCGTCGTCACCGACGCCGAAGGTGTTGATATGCTTGCGCCTTTGGCGGAAGTGGAGGCGTTTGTGCCCGAGGATGCGGACCTGCCGGAGCAGAGCCTGTTCGAGCCGGCGGAGACCGCACCGGACGACCCCGCCGTGCTGATCTATACCAGCGGGACGACCGGCAGCCCGAAAGGCGCGCTGCACGGGCACCGGGTGCTGACCGGGCACCTGCCGGGGGTCGAGATGCCGCATGATTTCCTGGGCCAGCACGAGGGGGATTGCCTGTGGACGCCGGCCGACTGGGCCTGGATTGGTGGCCTCTTCAACATCCTGATGCCGGGGCTGGCGCTGGGCGTGCCGGTGGTGGCGGCAAGATTGCCGAAGTTCAGCGTCGAGGAGTGCGTGAAGATCATCCGGCAGGGCGCTGTTCGAAATATCTTTTTCCCGCCTACGGCGTTGCGGATGCTCAAGGCCGCCGACGAGCGCATCGAGGGCCTGCGCACGGTGGCCAGCGGTGGCGAGCCGCTGGGGGCCGAGATGCTGGACTGGGGCCGCAAGGCGTTCGGGCTGACGATCAACGAGTTTTACGGGCAGACCGAGTGCAACCTTGTGGCCTGTTCGTGCCAGAGCCTGTTTGACCCGAAACCGGGCTGTATCGGCAAGGTGGTGCCTGGGCACGAGGTGGCGGTGCTGGACCGCGACGGACAGCCGACGGACGACGAGGGCGATGTCGCCGTAAAACGCGGCTCGGCCAGCATGATGCTGGAATACTGGAACCGGCCCGAGCAGACGGCGGAGAAGTTCCGGGGCGACTGGATGCTGACCGGCGACAGGGGTGTTTGGGACGGGGAGTTCCTGCGCTTTGTGGGGCGCGAGGATGACGTGATCACCAGTTCCGGTTACCGGATCGGGCCGGCGGAGATCGAGGATTGCCTGCTCACGCATGACGCGGTGGCGACGGTGGGCGTGGTGGGCAAGCCCGACGCCCTGCGCACCGAGATCGTGAAGGCCTATGTGGTGGTGCGGGACGGTGTGACGGCGGATGAGGCCTTGGCCGAAGCGTTGAAAACCCATGTGAAAGAACGGCTTGCGGGGTATTCTTATCCGAGGGAGGTGACCTTTCTGAAGGCCTTGCCGATGACGGTCACCGGCAAGGTGATCCGCAAGGAGCTGAAGGCACGGGCCGTGGCGGAAACGGAGGATGAGGTATGATTATGAGGGGGGTGGCGATAGTGGCAATTGCCGTGGCGGGCCTGTCGGGTGCGGCACGGGCGCAGGAGGCAAGCGTGAACGAGGGCACGGTCGCGGCCTGTTTCGACGCGGCCCCGCGCGATGCCGGTGTGCCGAGCTGCGTGGGAGATGCAGCGAACCAGTGCCAGACGCAGCCGGGCGGCGGCTCGACCATCGGGATCGTGGCATGCGTGCAGGCCGAGACGGCGGTTTGGGACAGGTTCCTGAACCGCGAATACAAGGCGACGCGGGCGCAGCTGGACCAGGTCGATACAGGGCAACCGCCTGTTTCGGAAGCGCTTTTGACGGCGCAGCGGACCTGGATCTCCTATCGCGATGCCGAGTGTGCGCTGGCCTTCGAGCGCAACCGGGGCGGCACGATCCGGTCGGTTGCGGCGGCGTTCTGCCTGATGCGGATGACGGCGCAACGGTCGCTGGAACTGCGCGACATGCGCGGAGGGATGTGAGGAATGGCGCGGCGGCGCGACCTGAGCCTGACGCTGGCGCAGGCGGCCCTGTGGCCTGTCGCGGCACTGGCCGAGGACGCCGCGCTGCCGGATTTCGCCACCTGCCTGCGGGGCGAGATCCTGCGCTATGAACAGGCGGTGACCGCCTTTGCACCGACCCCGGCGGAGAAGGCGGGCTATCCGCTGGCCAATGTCGCCGGCGTGGAATTCTGCGGCACCGTGGGGATCGTGATCTGCGATCGGTCCGAGGAACCTCTGGGCTGTCAGAAGGCGCTAGCGGTGGAGCAGGATATCTGGCGGGCGCGGGTTCTGACGGAGTTGCCGGAGCCGGAAGACGCGGAAGGCGCGGAGGTGGAAAAGCCTTTTGCGGACATACTTTACAAGCAACTCTTCGACTTGGCGCACGGGATGTCGGCGGGGCGCGATTGCGCCGGGCACAGCCCCCGGATGGAGATGTGGTGCCGGGCGCGCGAGGCCAACGGGCGGCTGCGCGCGGCGGTGATCGCGTGGCAGGTGGCGCGGCACGAGGGCAAGGTGGCGCCCGCCTTCGAGGCGGGCTGGATCGCCGCGCCGGACCCGGTGCGCCCGCGTGCGAGGCTAGACGAATGATGCAAACGCCGCGTGTCGCATATGGAAACGGGGCCGGCCCGAAGGCCCGCCCCGCCTGCTTCCCCGTCCCCCGGGAAGGATCAGAAGGTGTGGACGTAGGACACGCCGAAGACCCACGGGTTGATCTTGGCCTTGCCGATGTCCACGCCGTTCAGCTTGACGTCGCTTTCGATGTTCATCCAGCGGATGTCGGTCCGCAGCGCGCCCTTGTCGGAGACCCTGTAATCGAGGCCCGCGTGCAGGGCGAGGCCCCAGCTGTCGTCGAGGTCGAGGTCGTTGCCCGCGAGCGGGCCGACGGCCTTGGATTCGGTGAAGGTGGTGTAGTTGATACCGGCGCCGATGAAGGGCGTGATGTTGCCCTTGTTGGTGAAGTGGTATTGCAGCGAGAGGGTCGGCGGCAGGTGCTTGACCTCGCCGATCTTCACGCCGCCGGTGTCGACGTCATGGGCAAAGGGCCAGGCGGCCAGAAGCTCGACGCCGAGGTTGTTGGCGATGAAGTATTCGCCGGTCAGCTGCAGCGAGTAGCCGTTATCGACGCTGATGGGCGTGGGGCCGGCGAGCACGCCGTTGCCGCTTTCGGGGATGACGCCGGCGAGGCCGATGCCGAGCGAGACGTCGCCGCGCTCCTGCGCGAGGGCCGGAGCCGCGCCGGCGACGAGTGCTGCGAGTGCGAGGGCGGTGAGATGTTTCATGGTCTTTCCACTTCTGTCTTGTGTGGCGCCATTATGCGCGCGGACTCACTAAGCCGCCTTGATGCAAGTCAAAATCGTGAGGCAAAGTTGACGAGGCGCGGAAGGGTGCCGGCCTGCTGCACTGCGGCGGCGGAGACCAATTTGAAAGGAGGGGGCGCATGAAGATTGCCTCGAAGATCCTGACCGGATCGGCGGAGTTCCAGGCCAACCGGGAGGCGCATCTGGACGCGCTGGCGGTGGTCGAGGAGGCCGCGCGCGCCGCGGCCGAGGGCGGCGGCGAGGCTGCACGGGAGCGCCACAAGAGCCGGGGCAAGATGCCGCCCCGCGAGCGTGTGGCGAACCTGCTGGACCCGGGCAGTCCTTTTCTTGAGGTGGGCGCGGTGGCGGCGCATGGGTTGTATGATGGCGCCGCGCCTTGTGCCGGGGTGATCGCGGGTGTGGGGCGCGTGCAGGGGCGCGACTGCATGGTTGTGTGCAATGACGCCACGGTGAAGGGTGGCACGTATTATCCGATGACCGTGAAAAAGCATCTGCGGGCGCAGGAGATCGCCGAGGAATGCCGCTTGCCCTGCATCTACCTGGTGGATTCGGGCGGCGCGAACCTGCCCAATCAGGACGAGGTGTTCCCGGATCGGGACCATTTCGGGCGGATTTTCTACAATCAGGCGCGGATGAGTGCGAAGGGGATCGCTCAGATCGCCGTGGTGATGGGCTCGTGCACCGCCGGGGGCGCGTATGTGCCCGCGATGAGCGACGTGACCATCATCGTGCGGGACCAGGGGACTATATTCTTGGCCGGACCGCCGCTGGCGAAGGCGGCGACGGGCGAGGATGTGACGGCCGAGGACCTGGGCGGCGGGGATGTTCATACGCGGCTGAGCGGCGTGGCGGATTACCTGGCCGAGGATGATGCGCACGCGCTGGCCTTGGCGCGGCGGGCTGTGGGGAACCTTGGAACGGAGGCCGGGGTGGCCGGGGTGAACCCCGGCCTACGGATGGAGGCACCGGAGGCGCCCGCCTATGACACCGAGGAGATATTGGGTGTGGTGCCGGGGGACCTGCGCACGCCTTATGACATCCGCGAGGTGATCGCGCGGCTGGTGGATGGCAGCCGGTTCGACGAGTTCAAGGCGCGGTTCGGAGAAACGCTGGTGACGGGGTTTGCCCATGTGGAGGGCTGCCCGGTGGGGATTGTCGCCAATAACGGTGTCTTGTTCAGCGAGGCGGCCCAGAAAGGCGCGCATTTCGTGGAGTTGTGCAGCCAGCGCAAGGTGCCGCTGGTGTTCTTGCAGAACATCACCGGGTTCATGGTGGGGCGCCGGTACGAGAACGAGGGGATCGCGCGGCATGGGGCCAAGATGGTGACGGCGGTGGCGACGACGAGCGTGCCCAAGGTGACGATGCTGGTGGGCGGCTCTTTCGGGGCCGGGAATTACGGCATGGCGGGGCGGGCGTATCAGCCGCGGTTCCTGTGGACCTGGCCGAATTCCCGCATTTCCGTGATGGGCGGCGCGCAGGCGGCGGGCGTGCTGGCGACGGTGAAGCGCGACGCGATCGAGCGCAAGGGCGGGACATGGAGCGCCGACGAGGAGGCGGCGTTCAAGCAGCCGACAGTTGATATGTTCGAGGAGCAGAGCCATCCGCTTTATGCCAGTGCGCGGTTGTGGGATGACGGGATCATCGACCCGCGGAAATCCCGGGCGGTGTTGTCGCTGTCGTTGCGGGCGGCGCTGAATGCGCCGGTGGAGGAGACGCGGTTTGGTCTCTTTCGGATGTGAGGCCGGGCGCGCGCCTCTGGGCCGCGCGGGACGGCGTATGGAAAAAGGTGAAAGAGGGTCGTGACGATGCAATTGCAAGCGGTTCAAGAACGGTACCCGGGGGCGCAGGCCTATGTGTTCGGCGACAGCGCCCGGATGTCTGCGGAATTGATCGGGCTGGTGCGCGCGGGCCCCAAGCGGGCGACCTGCCTGTCCATGGCCGAGGTGGCGCGCGGCGAGGCAGTGCCGCAGATCGCGCGTTGCGACGTGGCCACGACCTTTGACGGTCGGCCCGCCCTAGTAACCCGGACGATGGAACTGCGGCTGGTGCGGTTCTGCGACATGCCCGAGGCGCTTGCCCTGGCCGAAGGAGAGGATGAGACGCTGGCCGGGTGGAAAGAGGGTCACGAGGGGTATTACCGGCGGATCGGGGTTTTCGATCCTGAGATGGAACTGATCTGGGAGCGGTTCGAGGTCATCGAGGATCTGGGGGCCGTGGACGATGTTTGACACGATCCTGATTGCCAACCGGGGCGAGATTGCCTGCCGGGTGATGGAGACGGCGCGGGCCATGGGGGTGCGCTGTGTCGCCGTCTATTCCGATGCCGACCGGGCGGCGCGGCATGTGGCGCTGGCGGATGCGGCTGTGCATATCGGGGGGGCGGCACCGGCGGAGAGCTATCTTGACGGGGCGAAGATCATCGCGGCGGCGCAGGAGAGCGGCGCGCAGGCGATCCATCCGGGATACGGGTTTCTGAGCGAGAACCCGGATTTCGTGGAGGCGGTGGAGGCGGCGGGGCTGACCTTTATAGGACCGTCGGCCAAGGCGATCCGGGCGATGGGGCTGAAGGATGCGGCCAAGGCGCTGATGCAGGACGCAGGCGTGCCGGTGGTGCCGGGCTATCATGGCGAGGAGCAGGACGCGGGATTCCTGGCCGAAAAGGCCGGGGAGATCGGCTATCCGGTGCTGATCAAGGCCGTGGCAGGCGGCGGCGGCAAGGGGATGCGGCTGGTCGAGGCGGCGAAGGGCTTTGCCGAGGCGCTGGAGAGTGCGAAGGCGGAGGCGAAGACCGCCTTCGGCAATGAGGCGGTGCTGATCGAGAAGTATATCCAGCAGCCGCGGCATATCGAGGTGCAGGTCTTTGGCGACGGGCAGAGCGCCGTGCATCTTTTCGAGCGGGATTGCTCGTTGCAGCGGCGGCATCAGAAGGTGATCGAGGAAGCGCCGGCGCCGGGGATGACGCCGGAGGTGCGCGCGGCCATGGGGGCTGCGGCGGTGCGCGCGGCGGAGGCCATCGGATATGCCGGGGCGGGGACGGTGGAGTTCATCGTGGACGGCTCGGAAGGGCTGCGCTCGGATGGGTTCTGGTTCATGGAGATGAACACGCGGTTGCAGGTGGAACATCCTGTGACGGAAGAGATCACCGGGGTTGACCTGGTGGAGTGGCAGTTGCGGGTGGCCGCGGGGGAAGGCTTGCCGAAGCGGCAGGAGGATCTGTCGATCAATGGCCATGCTTTCGAGGCGAGGCTTTACGCCGAGGATGTGCCGAAGGGTTTCCTGCCGGCGACGGGGCGGCTGCGGCACCTGGAGTTTCCCGAGGGGGCGCGGGCGGATACCGGCGTGCGGGCGGGAGACGAGATTTCCCCGCATTACGATCCGATGATCGCCAAGCTGACAACGCGCGGGCCGACGCGTGCGGTGGCGCTGCAACGGCTGGGTGCGGCGCTGGAAGCGACGCAGGTGGCGGGGACGGTGACGAACCTGGCCTTTCTGGGGGCGCTGGCGCGGCATGAGGGCTTTGGCCGGGGCGAGGTGGATACCGGGCTGATCGCGCGGGACCTGGAGGCGTTGAGCGCGCCGCCTGATGTGAGCGACGCCACGGTGGCGCTGGCGGCGTTGGCGAGCCTTGGATTGCTGGACGAAAGCGGGCCGGAGACGGGCTTTGCCCTGTGGCAGCCTTTGCGGCGGAGCGTGGTTCTGCGGCGCGAAGGCGAGGAGGTGCAGGCAAAAGTGCAAAGCCTGTCGGCGGGTGCGCATGACGTGGAGGTCGGTGACGCGCTGGTCGCGGCCCGGCGCGTGGGCGGGCGCTGGCAGATGGACGGCCAGCTGGCGCCGGAGGTGGCGGTGACGGGCGACCTGGTGACGGTCTTTGCTGGCTACGGAATCGGGTTCGACATCCTCGATCCGCTGGAACGGGGCGAGTTTGCCGCCGGCGACGCCAGCGTGATCGAGGCGCCGATGCCGGGGATGGTCAAGGCGGTCTTTGCCGAAGCCGGGCAGGAGGTGGCGAAGGGCGACCGGCTGGCCGTGTTGGAAGCGATGAAGATGGAGCACAGCCTGCTGGCCCCGCGCGACGGGGTGGTGGCCGAGGTGCTGGCCGGGGCGGGCAGCCAGGTGGAGGCCGGCGCGGCGCTGATCCGGTTGGAGGAGGACGCGGAGGCGGCGGCGTGACGGAGGGGCTGCGGCTGACCGGCTATCGCTTCAGCGTCTATACGCGCAGCGTGCGGATGGTGCTGGCGGCGAAGGGGTTGGAGTATGACTATGTGGAGTGTGATCCGTTCGGGGAGGATGCGGAGGCGCTGACACGGCTGCATCCGTTTAGACGGGTGCCGGTGCTGGAAGCCGGAGACTTTCGGCTGTGGGAGACGCAGGCGATACTCGACTACCTGGAGGCCATCGCGCCGGAGCCGCTGATGGTGCCGGGCGCGCCGGAGGGGGTGGCGCGGATGCGGCAGGCGATGGGGATCGCGGACAGCTATGCCTATTGGCCGCTGGTGCGGCAGGCCTTTTCCAACGGCGTCTTCGCGGCGCTGGAAGGCGAGGCGGGCGATGCCGGTGCTTTGGCGGACGGTTTGGCGAACGCGCCGCGCGTGCTGGACGCGCTGGAGGAGATCGCCGCTAAAGGGCAGGTGCTGCGGCCCGGGAGCCTGGACCTGGCGGGCTGTCACCTGTGGCCGATGCTGGACTATTTTGGAATGCTGCCAGCCGGGGAGGAGATGATCGCCGCACGGCCCGCGCTGGCGGCGTGGTGCGGCTGGATGCGAACCTGCTCCGCGGCGCACGCGACGCGTCCGGTGCTGACCTAGGAGGCGATGGCGTGATTGTCCTGCACCATGTGCCGCAAAGCCGCTCGATGCGGGTGCTGTGGCTGTTGAACGAGCTGGAAGGCGTGGAATTTCGCGTGGTGACCCATGCGTTCGACAAGAGCCTGCGGCAGCCGGAATTTCTGAGCCTGTCGCCGGCGGGGCGTGTGCCCGCGTTGGAGATCGAAGGCGAGCGGATGTTCGAATCGGGCGCGATGATGGAATACCTGTGCGAGAAGTTCCCCGAGCGGGGGATGGGCCGGATGCCGGGCGACATGGACCGGATGGCCTATCTTGTGTGGTTGCATTTCGCCGAGACAGTCAGCCAGCACGTCGCGATCCTGACCCAGCAGCATATCATGCTGCGCGAGGATCACATGCGCAGCCCGACGGTGATGCGGCTGGAGGCGGCGCGCCTGCGCAAGTGCTATGGCGCGATCGAGGCGCGGCTGAGCACGCCGGTGGAGAACCGCGATTACCTGCTGACCGGGGGGTATTCGGCCTGTGATATCGCCGTGGGTCAGGCGGTTTACATGGCGCGGCATTTCGCGACGCTGGACGGGTTTCCCGAGACGGCGAAATGGTACGACCGGCTGACCGAGCGGGCGGCGTACCAGGCGGCCTTGCCCGAGGAGAGCGGCGCGCGAATCTACGAGCAGGCGTTCTATGCGGCGCCGGAGGAGGATGCGGATGGCTGAACGGGTCGAGATCTTCGAGGTGGGCCCGCGCGACGGGTTGCAGAACGAAAAGCGAGAGATCCCGGTGGCCGAGAAGGTGGCGCTGATCGACTGCCTGAGCGGGGCGGGGTTTGCCCGCATCGAGGTGGCGAGTTTTGTCAGCCCCAAATGGGTGCCGCAGATGTCCGGCTCGGCCGAGGTGCTGGCGGGCATCACCCGCGCGCCGGGGGTGAGCTATGCGGCGCTGACACCCAACATGCGCGGGTTCCAGGACGCGATGGCGGCGGCGGCGAACGAGGTGGCGATTTTCGGCTCGGCCTCGGAAGGGTTTTCCAAGGCCAATATCAACGCCACGATAGAGGAGAGCCTGCAACGCTTCGCGCCGGTGGCGGAGGCGGCGCGCGAGGTGGGCGTGCCCTTGCGCGGCTATGTGTCCTGCGTGACGGACTGTCCTTATGACGGGAGGGTTTCGCCGGACCGGGTGGCCGAGGTGGCAGGGCGGCTTTACGAGATGGGCTGTTACGAGATCAGCCTGGGCGACACGATCGGGCAGGGCACGCCGGAGAGCATCGACGCCATGCTGCGCGCGGTGACGGGGGCGGTGCCGGCGGAGAAGCTGGCGGGGCATTACCACGACACCGGGGGCCGGGCGCTGGACAATATCGAGACGTCGCTGGCGCACGGGCTGCGGGTGTTCGACGCCGCTGTCGGGGGCCTGGGGGGCTGTCCCTATGCGCCGGGCGCGAAGGGCAACGTGGCGACTGAGAAGGTGCATGACCGGCTGGAGGCGCTGGGCTGCGCCACGGGGCTGGACCGCGACGTGCTGGGCCGGGCGGCGGAGATGGCGCGCGCGATGCGGGTCGGGTGACAAGAATTTTACGAAAATTCTTGTCAAAATTCTTGGAAGAATTTTGGCGCGGGGAGAGAGCGGATGTATGAAACGGTGAGGATCGAGCGGGATGCGCGGGGCGTGGCGACGCTGTGGCTGGACCGGGCGGAAAAGCACAACGCGTTGTCGGCGCGGATGATCGCGGAGCTGCACGAGGCCGCGCGGGAGCTGGGCGCGGACAAGAGCGTGCGCGTGGTGATCCTGGCCGCCGAGGGCCGGACATTCTGCGCGGGCGGCGACCTTGGCTGGATGCGTGAGCAGTTCGAGGCCGATCCCGAGACGCGGGCGAAAGAGGCGGGCAAGCTGGCCTATATGCTGCAGGCGCTGAACACGCTGCCCAAGCCGCTGATCGCGCGGGTGCATGGCAACGCGTTCGGCGGCGGGCTGGGCCTGATCTCGGTCTGTGACGTGGCAGTGGGCGCCGAGGCTGTGCAGATGGCGTTGACCGAGACGCGACTGGGGCTGATTCCGGCCACGATCGGGCCTTACGTGGCCGCGCGGATGGGCGAGGCCAAGGCGCGGCGGGTGTTCATGTCGGGACGGCGGTTCGATGCCGCCGAAGCGGTGCGGCTGGATCTTTTGGCCCGCGCTGTGCCGCAGGATGCGCTGGACCAGGCCATCGAGGACGAGGTTGCGCCCTACCTGGACTGTGCGCCCGAGGCCGTGGTGCAGGCCAAGAACCTGTTGCGGCGGCTGGGTCCGAGGATCGACGCGGAGGTGATCGAGGACACGATCGAGGCGCTCAGCGCCTGTTGGGCGGGCGAAGAGGCGCAGGCCGGTATCGCGGCGTTTTTCGAAAAGCGCACGCCGCCCTGGAAAGGCGACAGGTAATCCGGTTAATTTAACGAAGATTAAATCTTTTTCTCGTTTTTTGGGCCAGGCATTGAATCAAGGTGACAGGAATGACGCGTGTTCTTCAGGGGATCGGGGTGATCGAGGGCGCTGTGATGGCGCTTGGGCTTTTGTGGCTGACCGCGTCGCCGGCGTTCGCGCAGGACGGGGTCTATACCTCGGGCGATGGCAGCCTTCGTACAGATCTGCGCTATTCCGAACGGATTTTCGACCGCCAGAACGACGTGACGACCAAGGTGGCGCAGATCCTGCGGGCGCGGGCCACGGGGCAGGTGCCGGAGGGGTCGCTGACCTTTGGCGGGCGGCTGATCGCGACGCAGATCTCGGAGCGCACGAACACGCCGGGCAAGTTTCCGATTCTGTCGCGGCTGCCGCCGACGCACACGCGGGGCAGGTCGGACAGTTATGGCGTGATCAACGAGATCTCGCTGAACGCGACGCTGGCGCTGCCGTGGGTCACCGGCTTTGTCCAGGGGGAGTTCACCGAGGTCGAGTATCCCGGCCAGGACGACGTGCAGCTGCGCAAGTACGTGCTGATCCTGGGAGACCTGAAGCGCTCGCCCTTCTACCTGGCGGTCGGTCGCAAGACATTGAATTTCGGGAATTTCGCCAGCTACGCGCCGTTCACGCACACCCATTCCAGCCACTATTTCTGGGCCCAGAGCGAGGATCCCGTGATCGAGCTGGGATATGTCACCGAGCGCACGGAGCTGGCCTTTACCCTGATCCCGGCGCATCGCGGCAACCGGGTTCTGAGCAGTCCCAGGAACAATGGCGAGCTGACGAATTTCGCGTTGAACGGCGCGCATCGGTTCGGAATCGCGCCGGGCCATGATCTGACGGTCGGGGCCGGGTACCTGCGCGGGTCGATCTATGACAGCACCATCGCGCACCACCCGCCGGGGCGGGGGATCAATCGGTTCTGGAACGAGCTGTGGGACGTCAACCTGACCTGGAGCGGGCCGCGTTTCGACGTGCAGGCGGAGTTCACCCGGTCGATGCACGACTGGCCCTCCACGGGGCATCACGTGCAGGCCACGACGCTGCAGGCCCGGTGGCACCGGACCCTGGCCGGCAAGCCGATCACCTATTCGGTGTCCGCCAGCCGGGGCGTGCAAGGCACGAATGGCAGCGAGTGGGAACGGATGGAGCAGGTCATCCTCGGGGTCGAGTACGAGGCCGCACGGCATGTCACGCTGGGTGCGGAGTACATGTACAACGCCGGGTTCGTTCCGCTGATCCTGCCGACCTTTACCGGCGACAGGTCGGTGGAGTCGCATACGCTGATCGCGGGTGTGAAAATGACGTTCTGAGACCGGGCGCGCGGGCTGAGACGGGGCTGAGAGTGGGCCGAGACGGGGCAAGCCGAGTCTTGACGCCGGGGGCACCGGACGCGGAACCGGGTCGTGCCAGGGCAGAGACCGGGCTGGCCTGGAGGAAAGCCGGGGTCAGGCAGGGCCGGGCGTAAAGCCTGCCCGCCGCAGAGAGCGACCAGGCCGGGGCGTGGTGCATATGCTTGCGTCCTACAGGGCATGGACAGGACAGGTGCGGCGTCGGTCACATTGGATGCAACGCCGGGCCGTACGAAGCGCGACAGCCACCGGATACGGAGAGGCGGCGCGCCGGACGCGAAGGTCGATCATACCGGGTGCAGGGATCGGGCGCGCCGCTCGGACAGACAAAGGTTTTCGGTGCGCAGGCGGCGCGTGCCGGGGTGCGGGGACAAGAGGTGCCGGGCACTTATTCGCGGCACGCCGGAGCGGGAGACAGCGTAGTAGGGGCGGAGATGGGTCAACGCAGTGTGAGGGCAATGCGTGTAGCTTGTGCCAAGCGCCCAGACTTGGCGCGGCGTCAGTCCCTGCTGGGTGCAGGGATCGTGGGAGCCTCTGTGCCGCGCGAGCGAACAAGGTGCGACTGCACGGTGCGGTGGTGCGCGGAGGTGCCGGATGCAAACACGCGGCACGCCCGAGGCTGAGACAGCGAACGAGGGGCGCAGCGTTGGGGCAGGAACTGTGTGAGGGCCTTGCGTCCAGGTTGCGAAAAGGCCGCTGACCTGGCGCGGCACCAGTCCTTGCGGAGTGCAGGGGCTGTGGCAAGCTTTGTGCCGCGCGAGCGGACAAGGCGAGATTGCACGGATCGGAAGGCCAGGGAGGAGCATGGCACAAATATTCGCGGCAAAACCGAAGGTGGAGGCCGCACGAATGGGGCGCAGGGATGATATAGGCGTGGCGTGAGGATACTGACTTGCGAAAAGGCTGCGGACCTGGCGCGGCGCCAGTCCCTGCCGGGTGCAGGGGCCGTGGCAGCCTCTGTGCCGCGCGAGGGGACAAGGCGCGACTACACGGTGCGGCGGGGACAAGAGGTGTCGGGCGCATATTTACGCGGCACGCCCGAGGTGGGGACAGCACGAAAAACGGGTGCAGCGTTGGCACAGGACGTGCGTGAGGACGGTGCGTCCAGGTTGCGAGAAGAATGCGAACTGACGCGGTGTCAGTCCCTGCCGGGTCCAGAGGCTGTGGCGGCCTCTAATCCGCGCGACAACAAAGCGCGCGACGGCACGGCGCAGGGCGCGCGGAGGCGCTGGGCCGGTCGTCCTGCGTGGGGCTGGAGCCGGGGCCGCGCCGGTCCGGAGGGGCGCATTTGTGGTGCGCCCGGAACTCGCGTCAATTTGCCCAAGGCGGTCCGGGGCCCCCAAATTCGATATACCACGGTATTCAAGGGGTTCGCCCTGCGCCGGGCGCCTTGAATTCACGTCCCGCTTGGTTGACCCTGCTCCGGGGCAGGGGTAAACCCTGACGAGTACTACACGCCAATCTTATGCCCGGCCCGTGCGACGGCCCGGCGCATGAAAGGAGCCACACGTGGAAGAGATGCTGAGGGAGTACCTCCCTGTTCTCGTTCTTCTGGGTATCGCCATCGGTCTTGGACTGGTCCTGATCCTCGCCGCGGTCGTGCTGGCCGTGCGCCACCCCGACCCCGAAAAGGTCAGCGCCTACGAATGCGGCTTCAACGCCTTCGACGACGCACGGATGAAGTTCGATGTCCGGTTTTACCTTGTCTCGATCCTGTTCATCATCTTCGATCTGGAGATCGCGATGCTGTTTCCCTGGGCGGTGGCGTTCCAGGACCTGAGCATGACGGCGTTCTGGTCGATGATGGTCTTCCTGGGCGTGCTGACGGCCGGGTTTGCCTATGAATGGCGGAAAGGGGCGATGGAATGGCAGTAGAGGACAAGACCGCGCACACCACCGATGACGAGATGGTCACCGAGGTGCAAAGCGAGGGCTATCAGTCTCCGCGGATCAAGACCGGACCGTCGAGCCAGGTGCCGCTGGAGGCCTATGCCGACGATTACCAGCGCGACACCGCCACGCAGGCGCTGAACCGCGAGTTGCAGGACAAGGGGTTCCTGGTGACCTCGACAGAGGACATCATCAACTGGGCCCGCACCGGCAGCCTGCACTGGATGACGTTTGGTCTGGCCTGCTGTGCCGTCGAGATGATGCACACCTCGATGCCACGCTATGACCTGGAACGGTTCGGCACCGCTCCGCGCGCCAGCCCGCGCCAGTCGGACCTGATGATCGTGGCCGGCACGCTGACCAACAAGATGGCGCCGGCGCTGCGCAAGGTCTACGACCAGATGCCCGAGCCGCGCTACGTGATCAGCATGGGCTCCTGCGCCAATGGCGGCGGATACTACCACTACAGCTATTCGGTGGTGCGCGGCTGTGACCGGATCGTGCCGGTGGATGTGTATGTGCCCGGCTGCCCGCCCACGGCGGAGGCGCTGGTGTACGGGATCATGCAGCTGCAACGGAAAATCCGGCGCACAGGGACGATCGTGCGCTGAGGCGCCTTTGGGGGATGCAAGATGAGTGACGCGCTAACCGAACTTGGGCACCATATCGAGGGCCGCCGGCCCGATTGCGTGTCCGGCTGGTCGGTCGATCATGGCGAGCTGAACGTGACCGTGACCCTGTCGAGCCTGAAAGGCCTGGTGGAGTTCCTGAAAAACGATCCGAACTGCCGTTTTTCGACGCTGGTGGACATCACCGGCGTGGATTACCCGGACCGGCCCAAGCGGTTCGACGTGGTCTATCATTTCCTCAGCATGTACCAGAACCACCGCATTCGGCTGCGCGTAGCGGTGCGCGAGGAGGACATGGTGCCGTCGATCACGGATGTGCATCCTTCGGCCAACTGGTTCGAGCGCGAGGTGTTCGACATGTTCGGCATCCTGTTCAGCGGCCACCCGGACCTGCGGCGCATCCTGACCGATTACGGCTTTCGCGGCTTTCCGTTGCGCAAGGATTTCCCGACCACGGGCTATACCGAGGTGCGCTATGACGAGGTGCAGAAGCGCGTGGTCTACGAGCCGGTGAAGCTGGTGCAGGAATACCGGCAGTTCGATTTCATGAGTCCGTGGGAGGGTGCCGATTACATCCTGCCGGGCGACGAGAAAACCGACGAGAAGGCCAAGTGAACCGGGGCGCGAAAGGGACGACACGGACATGCTTTGGGTGATACTCTTCATGGCGGCGTTCGTGGTTCCCTTCTGGAAGCTTCTGCCGGGCTACGGCATCGCCAGCGCATGGGCGCTGGTGGCGATCTTTCCGCTGGGCGCGCTGGCGCTCTTGTACCTGATGGCGTTCGGCCCCCGCGCGGACGATAGAGGATAAGGAGACCAAGGATGATGGACGGCTCCAACACGTTGACGAAGGGCTTTGCCGATACCGAGACCGGCGAGCAGAAGATCCGCAACTTCAACATCAACTTCGGGCCGCAGCACCCGGCGGCGCACGGCGTGCTGCGCCTTGTGCTGGAGCTGGACGGCGAGATCGTGGAGCGGTGCGACCCGCATATCGGCCTGTTGCACCGTGGCACCGAGAAGCTGATGGAAAGCCGGACCTACCTGCAGAACCTGCCTTATTTCGACCGGCTAGATTACGTGGCGCCGATGAATCAGGAACATGCCTGGTGCCTGGCCATCGAGAAGTTGACCGGCGTCGAGGTGCCGCGCCGCGCGAGCCTCATTCGGGTGCTCTACTCGGAAATCGGGCGGGTGCTGAACCACCTGCTGAACGTCACCACGCAGGCGATGGACGTGGGCGCGCTGACCCCGCCGCTGTGGGGGTTCGAGGAACGCGAGAAGCTGATGGTGTTCTACGAACGGGCCTGTGGCGCGCGGCTGCACGCGGCCTATTTCCGGCCGGGCGGCGTGCACCAGGACCTGCCGCCGGAACTCCTGGACGATATCGAGATCTGGGCGCGGGACGAGTTTCCGAAGTTCATGGAGGATATCGACGGGTTGCTGACGGAGAACCGCATCTTCAAGCAGCGCAACGCCGATATCGGCGTGGTCAGCCAGCAGGAGGCGCTGGACTGGGGCTTTTCGGGCGTGATGGTGCGCGGCAGCGGCATGGCGTGGGACCTGCGCCGGGCGCAGCCCTATGAGTGCTACGACGAGTTCGAGTTCAAGATCCCGGTGGGCAAGAACGGCGACTGCTATGACCGTTACCTGTGCCGGATGGAGGAGATGCGCCAGTCGGTGTCGATCATCCTGCAAGCCATCGAGAAGCTGCGCGCGCCCGAGGGACAGGGCGATATCCTGTCGCGGGGCAAGATCACGCCGCCGAAGCGGGGCGAGATGAAGACCTCGATGGAGGCGCTGATCCATCACTTCAAGCTGTATACCGAAGGGTTCCACGTGCCCGAGGGCGAGGTCTATTGCGCCGTCGAGGCGCCCAAGGGCGAGTTCGGCGTCTACCTGGTGTCGGACGGCACCAACAAGCCGTATCGCGCCAAGCTGCGCGCGCCGGGCTTTTTGCACCTGCAGGCGATGGATCATGTCGCGGGCGGGCACCAGCTGGCCGATGTGGCGGCGATCATCGGGACGATGGACGTGGTCTTTGGGGAGATCGACCGCTAGGCGGGACAACAGCACTTTTCCCCGTAGAAAAACAAGGCCGGACAGGGGCGGCGACGGTTTGGAGAGACGAGACGATGAAGACAAGACTGGGTTTGATGGGCGCCGCTGCGGCGATGGGGATCGTCGCAGGCTGCACCGCGCCGCCCGAGGGAACGGGCGAGCAGGACGTGGCCAAGTTCCAGGTCGCGGTGGCCAGCATCGGCTGCACCCTGAAGACCGAGGCGGATTACCTGCCGGTCGAATTGCAGACCGGCCTGACCCGCGAGCAATCGACCCAGATGGCCGCCTACATGGTGACAACCGAACGCGCCGTGCGCCTTGAGGGCGGCGGGATCAGAATGACGACAGGAGCGTGCGCAGCCTGATGCTGAGACGTCTACACAGAGAACAGCCCGAGAGCTTTGCCTTCACGCCCGACAACCAGGCGTGGGCCGAGGCGCAGATCTCGAAATACCCGCAGGGGCGCCAGGCGAGTGCCATCATCCCGCTTTTGTGGCGTGCGCAGGAGCAGGAGGGCTGGTTGACCCGTCCGGCGATCGAGCATATCGCCGAGATGCTGGAAATGGCGCATATCCGGGCGCTGGAAGTGGCCAGCTTCTACTTCATGTTCCAGCTGTCTCCGGTGGGCAGCGTGGCGCATTTCCAGATTTGCGGCACCACGTCCTGCATGATCTGCGGGGCCGAGGACCTGATCGGGGTCTGCCGCGAGAAGATTGCCGACAAGCCGCATACCGTCAGCGCGGACGGCAAGTTCAGCTGGGAAGAGGTCGAGTGCCTGGGCGCCTGCGCCAATGCACCAATGGCGCAGATCGGCAAGGATTACTACGAGGACCTGACCGCCGAGCGGTTCGCCGAGATGATCGACGAGTTCGCCGCCGGCACGGTGCCGGTGCCGGGGCCGCAGAACGGGCGCTATGCGTCGGAACCCAAGGCGGGACTGACGACGCTGAAGGAATTCGATTCGGGCCACACGAAATACAATGGCTCGGTGCAGCGCGCGGTGGACCTGGGCGACACGATCAAGCGGATCGACGGCAGCGAGGTGCCTCTGGTGGCGCCGTGGCGCGAACATGGCGCCAACCATCAGCCCGCGCCGCCGAAGGTGAAGCTGAACGAGTCGCCGGCCAATCCGGGGCTGAAGGCGCCGAAGCCCGACCGCTCGGAAGGCAGGCCGGCCGACGATACCGGCGCGACCAAGGCCGAGGCACCGGCCAAGAGCAAGGCCAACCCGGTGTCCAAGGACGAACCGGCTGGCGAGGACAAGAGCGACAAGGCCAAGCCGGCCAAACCCGCAGCGGCGGACGTCGATGAGGGCACCAAGCCCGAGACGCTTGTCGCTGCCCGCGAGGGCGGGCCGGATGACCTGAAGCTGATCAAGGGCGTGGGGCCGAAGCTGGAGCAGCTTCTGCATTCCATGGGCTTTTACCATTTCGACCAGATCGCCGCATGGGGGCCACGGGAGGTGGCCTGGGTGGATCAGAACCTGGAAGGCTTCAAGGGCCGGGTCAGCCGGGACGACTGGGTCGCCCAGGCGCGGACGCTGGCCGATGGCGGGACGACGGAATTTTCTAAGAAAGTCAAAAAGGGGGACGTCTACTAGACGATCTTCACGCCAAAGGGAGTTGAGCCATGTTCGATGATATACTGAAGTCACAGTGCAAGCTGGTATGCTTGGGCGTCGGTGTCGGGGCGGGGATCATCGCGATCTACGCCGCCACCGGCAAGGTCGGGATCTTCGCGGCGCTTCTGCTGGGGCTGGCGATGGGCGTGTTCATGGCGCTGGTGCTGTTGCAGGTCTTCTGCACCGGCGAAAACGCGGATCTGGGGCAGATGGAGGAGATGCCCGAGGGAAGCGCGGCGGCAGTGGCATCGGGTGGCGGCAAGCCCTCTGGCCCGCCCAAGGCGAATGCACCGAAGGACCGCGGCACGCCTGCGCCGAAAGCGCCCGTGCCCAACCCGCCCAAGCCCAACCCGCCGATGGGGACCGAGCCCGAGCCGATCCTGCCGAACAAGGCCGATCCGCTGAACGCGCGCACCGGTATGGGCACCACTGCCGCGGCGGCAAGCACAAGTGCGGCAGCGGCGGGCAGCGACAAGGTTGCGATGCGGGCCGAGACGCATTCGGGCGGCAACGATGCGGCCACGGCGCAGGACCCGACCTTTACCTCGGCCACCACGGATGCCGAAGCGGGCGCCAAGGTGGACGCGGCGCCGAAGGCCGCGCCCAAACCGGCGAAAAAGACCAAGGCGAAGACGGCGGCGGCCAAGCCGAAGGCCAAGGCCGCGGACACGGGCGAAGAGAACGTGGGCACCAAGCCCGCCACCTTGGACGGACCGCGCGGCGGCAGCGCCGACAACCTGAAGGAAATCAAGGGCGTCGGGCCCAAGCTGGAAGGCGTGCTGCACGACATGGGGTTCTACCATTTCGACCAGATCGCCAACTGGACGGACCAGGAGGTGGCCTGGGTCGATGCGAACCTGATCGGTTTCAAGGGCCGGGTCAGCCGGGACAACTGGATCGACCAGGCGAAAACCCTGGCCGCGGGCGGCGAGACCGAGTTCTCGAAGCGCGTGGACAAGGGCAACGTGTACTGAATGAGCGAGGCGCATGAGCAACCGCGACCAAGTGCCGAAAAAGGGCCGACGCGCCGGGCTGGTGATTGCCGGAACGGGCGTGTTCTGGGTGCTCGTCACCCTGATCGGCGAGAAGGAGGGGTTCAGCACCGAGCTGCGCCTCGCCTTCGACCTTGTGGCGCTGGCGGGGTTTTTGTTCGCCTTCTGGCTCATCTATCAAATCTGGCGCGACAGCCGGGGAAACTAGGGGTTATCTGATGCTGGACGATCAGGATCGTATCTTTACCAATCTCTACGGGATGCACGACCGCAGCCTGAAGGGCGCGCAGGCGCGTGGCCATTGGGACGGCACCAGGACCATCCTGCAGAACGGGCGCGAGTGGATCGTCGAACAGATGAAGGCCAGCGGGCTGCGCGGCCGGGGCGGCGCGGGCTTTCCGACCGGTCTGAAGTGGTCCTTCATGCCCAAGGAAAGCGACGGGCGGCCCGCCTACCTTGTGGTCAATGCCGACGAATCCGAGCCCGGCACCTGCAAGGACCGCGAGATCATGCGGCACGATCCGCACACGCTGGTCGAGGGCTGCCTGATTGCCAGCTACGCGATGCAGGCCCACGCCTGTTACATCTACATCCGCGGTGAATATATCCGCGAGAAAGAGGCGTTGCAGGCGGCCATCGACGAAGCCTACGAGGCCGGTCTGATCGGCAAGAACGCCTGCAAGTCGGGCTATGATTTCGATCTTTACCTGGCGCATGGCGCGGGGGCCTATATCTGCGGCGAGGAAACCGCGCTGCTGGAGAGCCTCGAAGGCAAGAAGGGGATGCCCCGGATGAAGCCGCCGTTTCCGGCGGGTGCGGGGCTTTATGGCTGCCCCACGACTGTGAACAACGTCGAGAGCATCGCGGTGGTGCCGACGATCCTGCGGCGCGGCGCGGACTGGTTCGCAAGCTTCGGGCGGCCCAACAACGCGGGCACCAAGATCTTTGCCGTGTCGGGCCATGTGAACCACCCGTGCGTGGTCGAGGACGCGATGTCGATCAGCTTTGAAGAGTTGATCGACAAGCATTGCGGCGGCATCAGAGGCGGCTGGGACAACCTGAAGGCGGTCATTCCCGGCGGCTCGTCCGTGCCGTGCGTGCGCGGCGAGAACATGAAGGACGCGATCATGGATTTCGACGCACTGCGCGAGGTCGGATCGAGCCTGGGCACCGCAGCGGTGATCGTGATGGACCAGAGCACCGACATCATCAAGGCGATCTGGCGGCTGTCGAAATTCTACAAGCACGAAAGCTGTGGGCAATGCACGCCCTGCCGCGAGGGCACCGGCTGGATGATGCGGGTGATGGACCGGCTGGTGAAAGGCGAGGCGGAGGTCGAGGAGATCGACATGCTGTTCGACGTCACCAAACAGGTCGAGGGGCACACGATCTGTGCCCTGGGCGATGCGGCGGCCTGGCCGATCCAGGGCCTCATTCGCAATTTCCGCGACGAGATCGAGGACCGCATCAAGGCGCAGAAGACGGGCCGCGTGTCCGCCGTGGCGGCGGAGTAGGGTGCCGATGGATGGAACATACCAATTAGCCCAGCTGAATGTCGGTCGCCTTGTCGCGTCCACCGATGACCCGCGCGTGGCGGAGTTCATGGGCGCGCTCGACCGGATCAACGGCATGGGCAAGCGGATGCCGGGATTCGTGTGGATGATGGAAGGCTCGGGCGAACCGGGCACGGGCAACACCGGGAATGCCATCGGCGGCGATCCGCGGTTCGTGGCCAACCTGACCGTCTGGGAGGACGTGGAGAGCCTGGAGAATTTCGTCTGGAACACCGTGCACCGGCAGTTCTATGAACGCCGGGCCGAGTGGTTCGAGGTGATGGGCGACATGCATTTCGTCATGTGGTGGGTGCCGCAGGGGCATCGGCCGACGCTGGGCGAGGCGCTGGAACGGCTGGACCACCTGAAGGCGCAGGGCGACAGCGACCATGCCTTTGGCTGGTCGTACCTGGAAGAGGCCAGGCTGTGGCGGACCCGCGGCTGCGCCCCGGTGGCGGCGGAATGACAAGAACGAAAGGCCTAAGAGCGTGAAGACGATGACACATATCCTGAGCGGGCGGGGGGCGCGGACCCTCGTGATGGCGCTGATGGCGGGTGCGATGCTGGCGGGATGCGCCCGCAACGCCGATCGCGTCACGTTCAACGGCGTCTTCTACAAGCAGAAGTCCAAGGCCGCCTCGAAGGACAACCGCGAGCTGTTCGTGGTCACGGTGCCGCGGGTCAATCGCGGCTATGACGGCGCGCTGGCGGCGGGGGCCTACGAGGGCAAGCGGTACTGCGTGCAGAATTTCGGCACCTCCGAAATCGAATGGTACCGCAGCCCGCTGGCGCCGCGCGGCACGGTGCAGCCCGACGGCAACAAGCTGACCTTCACCGGGAAATGCGTTCTGTGGTAAATTCACCTTTCATATCAAGGGCATGGGTCGGCTGTTATTGCATAACAGCGGGATGCGCGTCCATCTGCGCAGCAGATGGCGCGGCGGATGGTCCGGGCGCCCTTCGTGAAAGGAAGAAGATATGAAACGTGTATCGAGCAAGATCGTGGGCCTGGCCCTGGGCGCGGCCCTGACGGCGGCGGCACTGCCCGCGCAGGCGGGATTGAAGGACGAGGCCGGGATCAACCAGGGGCTGCTTCACCTTGCGGCCGCCGACAAGATCCGCCGCGAATGCGGCAGCATCGGCGGGCGCTTGTTCCGGGCGCAATCCTATGCCAATGCGCTGAAGAAAGCGGCGGCCGAGCGCGGCTACAGCGAGGCCGAGATCGACGCGTATATCAACAACGACGCCAACAAGGCGGCCATGCGCGAGCGGCGCAACGCGTATTTCAAATCGAAAGGGGCCAGCAATCTTGACCCCGCAAGCCTGTGTGTTCTGGGCCAAGCCGAAATGGCGAGCGGCAGCCAGATCGGGCAGCTTCTGAGAGCAAAGTGAGAATTCATGTCTGACCTTCGCAAAATCATCATCGACGATCAGGAAGTGGAAGTGGACGGGGCGATGACCCTGATCCAGGCCTGCGAGCAGGTGGGGATCGAGATCCCGCGCTTTTGCTACCACGAGCGGCTGTCGATCGCGGGCAATTGCCGGATGTGTCTTGTGGAGGTGGTCGGCGGGCCGCCGAAACCGGCGGCCAGCTGCGCCATGCAGGTGCGCGACTTGCGGCCCGGTCCCGAGGGCCAGCCGCCGGTCGTGCGCACGAACAGCCCGATGGTCAAGAAGGCGCGTGAAGGCGTGATGGAGTTCCTGCTGATCAACCACCCGCTGGACTGCCCGATCTGCGACCAGGGCGGCGAGTGTGATTTGCAAGACCAGGCAATGGCTTACGGCGTGGACTTCAGCCGTTATCGCGAGCCCAAACGCGCGACCGAGGACCTGAATCTTGGCCCGTTGGTGGAAACCCACATGACGCGCTGCATTTCCTGCACCCGCTGCGTGCGCTTCACCACCGAGGTGGCGGGGATCAACCAGATGGGCCAGACCGGCCGGGGCGAGGATGCCGAGATCACCGCCTATCTGGGCGAGACGCTGGACAGCAACATGCAGGGCAACATCATCGACCTGTGCCCCGTTGGGGCGCTGGTTTCCAAGCCTTACGCCTTCACGGCCCGTCCGTGGGAGCTGACCAAGACGGAAACCATCGACGTGATGGATGCGCTGGGGTCCAACATTCGGGTGGACACGAAAGGGCGCGAAGTGATGCGCATCCTGCCGCGCAACCATGACGGCGTGAACGAGGAATGGATTTCCGACAAGACGCGGTTCGTCTGGGACGGGCTGCGCCGGCAACGGCTGGACAGGCCATACATCCGCGAGAACGGCAAGCTGCGCCCGGCCACCTGGCCCGAGGCGTTGGGCAAGGCCGCCGAGGCGATGAAAGGCAAGACCGTGGCGGGCCTGGTGGGCGATCTGGTTCCGATGGAGGCGGCGTTCGCGCTGAAACAACTGGTCGAAGGCCAGGGCGGGCGCGTGGAATGCCGTACGGACGGCGCGCATCTGGTGGCGGGCAACCGCTCGGCCTATGTGGGCACGGCGCGCATCGAGGATATCGACACGGCCAAGAAGATCGTGCTGATCGGCACCGACCCGGGCAACGAGTCGCCGGTGCTGAACGCGCGCATTCGCAAGGCGTGGCTGCGCGGCGCGGAGGTGACCCATGCCGGGCAACCGGCGGAATTGACCTATGAGGCGACCGAGCTGGGCGCGCGCAACCGGGTGTTGCCGCAACTGCTGTCCGACGCCAAGGAGACCGAGGACGCGATCGTGATCGTCGGGCAGGGCGCGCTGATCGGCGATGGCGGGCCTGCGGCGCTGAGCACGGCGATGCAGCTGACCGAGAAGCTGGGCGGCAGGATGCTGGTGCTGCACACCGCCGCGTCGCGCGTGGGCGCGATGGATGCGGGCTGTGTGACCGAGGGCGGCGTGACGGCGGCGCTGGACGGGGCCGACGTGATCTATAACCTTGGCGCCGACGAGATCGAGATCGCGGAGGGGCCGCTGGTCATCTACCAGGGCAGCCATGGCGACCGGGGCGCGCATCGCGCCGACATCATCCTGCCTGCCGCCGCCTATACCGAGGAACAGGGTGTCTTCGTGAACACCGAAGGCCGTCCGCAGCTGGCGCTACGCGCGGGTCATCCGCCGGGCGAGGCCAAGGAGAACTGGGCGATTCTGCGGGCGCTGTCGGGCGAGATGGGCGCGGTGCTGCCCTTTGACAGCCTGGCGCAGCTGCGCCGCGCGCTGATAGAGGCGGTGCCGCATGTCGCGCAGATCGACGCGGTGCCCGAGAACGACTGGACCATGGTGGAAAAGGTCGAGCCGTCGGCGGGATCCATCGGGGCGGCCTTGGGCGATCACTACCTGACCAACCCGATTGCCCGCGCCAGCGCGCTGATGGCCGAGCTGAGCGCCAACGCCAAGGACCGCCGCGAAGCGCCGGTGGCCGCGGAATGACGCAAGCCGCGTTCGGCATATGGGCGCTGTCGGTCATGGCCTTTGCGGGCCTGGCCGCCTGTGCCGCGCCGGGTGCGGACCCGGAGGAGGCGTTCACCCCCGAGTACCGGGGAATCGAGACGCGCCTGCTGGACGGCGACCTGGTGAATTTCCGGGTGGAGATGGCCGGGGCGCGGGACGCCGAGGACGTGAGCCAATACGCCGAATGCGCGGCGGCCGAGTACACGCTGATCCGGGGATACGGATTTGCGCGCCATGTGCGCACGAATGTGGACGAACGGGGTGGCATCTGGACCGCAGATGCGGTTTACACCATCTCGCCGTCGCTGCCCGGCGGCATCATAAGGATCGACGCGGAAGTCGTGGCCGCCAACTGTGCGGAGAACGGGATACCGACGGTATGAGGGACGAATGGCTGAATTTCTGACAACCTCGTTTGGGACCTTTGTCCTGATCATGGCGCAGTGCCTTGCGGTGGTGGGCTTCGTGATGATCTCGCTGCTGTTCCTGGTGTACGGCGACCGCAAGATCTGGGCCGCGGTGCAGATGCGGCGGGGGCCGAACGTGGTGGGTGTCTATGGCCTGTTGCAGACGGTGGCCGACGCGCTGAAATACGTGGTCAAGGAAGTGGTGGTGCCGGCGGGCGCGGACCGCACGGTGTTCATGATGGCGCCGATGGCCAGTTTCGTGCTGGCGGTGCTGGCCTGGGCGGTGATTCCGCTGAATGACGGCTGGGTCCTGTCGGATATCAACGTGGCGGTCCTCTTTGTCTTTGCCGTGTCTTCGCTGGAAGTCTACGGCGTGATCATGGGCGGCTGGGCCTCGAACTCGAAATACCCGTTCCTGGGCTCGCTGCGCTCGGCGGCGCAGATGATTTCCTACGAGGTCAGCATCGGCCTCATTATCATCGGGGTGATCATCTCGACCGGGTCGCTGAACTTCGGGTCGATCGTGGCGGCGCAGGATACGAATTACGGATTCTTCGGCTGGTACTGGCTGCCGCACCTGCCGATGGTGTTCCTGTTCTTCATCTCGTGCCTGGCGGAAACCAACCGCCCGCCCTTCGACCTGCCGGAAGCGGAATCGGAGCTGGTGGCGGGCTATCAGGTGGAATATTCCTCGACGCCTTTCCTGCTGTTCATGGCGGGCGAGTATATCGCGATCTTCCTGATGTGTGCGCTGACCAGCCTGCTGTTCTTCGGCGGGTGGCTGTCGCCGATTCCGGGCATCCCGGACGGGGTGTTCTGGATGGTGGCGAAGATGGCGTTCTTCTTCTTCCTCTTCGCCATGGTGAAGGCGATCACGCCGCGCTACCGCTATGATCAGCTGATGCGGCTGGGGTGGAAGGTGTTCCTGCCGCTGAGCCTCGCCTGGGTGGTCATCGTGTCCTTCCTGGCGAAATTCGAAGTCTTCGGGTCGTTCTGGGCCCGCTACGCAATGGGAGGCTGACGACCATGACGCAGATCGATTACGGACGCGCGGCGGGGTACTTCCTGCTGAAGGATGTCTTCAACGGCTTCAAGCTGGGGTTCAAATACTTCTTTGCCCCCAAGGCGACGCTGAACTACCCGCACGAGAAGGGCCCGCTGAGCCCGCGGTTCCGGGGCGAGCACGCGCTGCGGCGCTATCCCAATGGCGAGGAGCGGTGCATTGCCTGCAAGCTGTGCGAGGCGATTTGCCCCGCGCAGGCGATCACCATCGACGCCGAGCCGCGCGACGACGGCAGCCGCCGCACGACGCGGTACGACATCGACATGACCAAGTGCATCTATTGCGGGTTCTGCCAGGAGGCCTGCCCGGTGGATGCCATTGTGGAGGGGCCGAATTTCGAGTTCGCCACCGAGACCCGCGAAGAGCTGTTCTATGACAAGCAGAAACTGCTGGAGAACGGCGAGCGGTGGGAAGCCGAGATCGCCCGTAACCTGGAAATGGACGCGCCTTACAGATGAGCAACCCCACGAACCCGTTCGAGGCCATGATGGCGCAGGCGCAGGAGATGGTGAAAACCATGAATCCGGCGCTGGAGTCGTTCTCGCCCAAGGGGTTCGAGGCGATGTGGCCGACCATGCCGAAGGAATTCATGGAGATGATGTTCGGCAAGGGGATCAGCAAGGACGGGCTGGACGCCAAGACGCGCCTGCTGATCACGCTTGCGGGGTTGACCATGCTGGGCGCGCAAAGCGATACGCAGATCAGGATGACCGTGCGCCACGCGCTGGAGGCGGGCGCCACGAAAGACGAGATTGCCGAGACCATCGCGATGATGGCGATGTTCGCCGGTATCCCGTCCATGAACCGGGCGATGGATTTCGCGCGCGAGGTCATGGACGAGGCCAAAGACGAGGACAGTGAGACATGACCATCGCCGCGTTTTCATTCTATCTCTTTGCGGTCTCGCTGCTGGCCGGCGGGTTGTTCACGGTGGTGAGCCGGAACCCGGTGCACTCGGTTCTGTGGCTGATCCTGGCGTTTTTGTCGGCTGCCGGTCTTTTCGTTCTTCTGGGCGCGGAGTTCGTGGCGATGCTCTTGATCATCGTCTACGTGGGCGCGGTGGCCGTGCTGTTCCTATTCGTGGTGATGATGCTGGACGTGGATTTCGCCGAGCTGAAGGCGGAGATGGCGAAATACATGCCGCTGGCCCTGCTGATCGGGATCATCCTGCTGATGCAGTTCGGCATTGCCTTCGGCAACTGGCAGATGGCCACGGATGCCGAGGGCGCGCGCGCCGCCGTCACGCCCACGGACCTGGAGAACACCAAGGCGCTGGGGATGCTGCTTTATGACAAGTATTTCCTGCTGTTCCAGCTTGCGGGTCTGATCCTGCTGGTGGCGATGATGGGCGCGATCGTGCTGACCCTGCGCCACCGCTCGGACGTCAAGCGGCAGGACGTGCTGGCGCAGATGTACCGCGATCCGGCCAAGGCGATGGAACTGAAAGACGTGAAACCGGGGCAGGGGTTGTAATGCCGCTGCCCGCGCCCCGGACCTGATCCGGGGCCTCCCGGGCCAGGGCGTCCGGGCAAGAGACAAAGAGGTCCCGGGTCAGGCCCGGGACGGGATGAAAAGACAAACGAACGGGCACGGCCCGGAGGGACGACATGATTGGACTGGAGCATTACCTGACGGTGGCGGCGGCGCTGTTCGTCATCGGGATTTTCGGGCTTTTCCTGAACAGGAAGAACGTGATCATCCTGCTGATGTCGATCGAGCTGATGCTGTTGTCGGTGAACGTGAACCTCGTGGCATTCTCCAGCTTCCTGGGCGACATGGTGGGGCAGGTCTTTACCCTGTTCGTGCTGACCGTGGCCGCCGCAGAGGCCGCTATCGGGTTGGCCATTTTGGTCTGCTTCTTCCGCAACCGCGGCACGATCGCCGTGGAAGACGTCAACGTGATGAAGGGATAATTCAATGTCCCTTGGTACGACTGATATCGGCTACGTCAACAAGCATAATCAAGCTGTTCGAAGCGAAACCGATTTGCGCAGCAATCACCACAACCAAAAGGTTTTTCTGTTGGAGTGCGGGAATTGCGGCGAAACCTATGGAGCCAACGGGTGCGATATTCACATCCGGCGGTGTCCAAACTGTCAGGGCGGAGCTGCAAGCTCTGAGGTGAAGTAATGGAACAGATCATTCTCTTCGGCCCGCTTCTGGGCGCCATCATCGCGGGCTTCGGCTGGCGCATCATCGGGGATGCGGGCGCGCAGTGGGTGACCACGGGGCTTCTGTTCCTGTCGGCGCTGCTAAGCTGGATCGTGTTCTTCAGCTTTGACGGGACGACGCAGTACATCCACATCCTCGACTGGATCCAGTCGGGCGATCTGGACGTGGCATGGTCGATCCGGCTGGACCGGCTGACGGCGATCATGCTGATCGTGATCACCACGGTCTCGGCTTTGGTGCACCTGTATTCCATGGGCTACATGGCCCATGACGAGAATTTCCGCGACGACGAGAGCTATCGCCCGCGCTTCTTTGCCTATCTGAGCCTGTTCACCTTTGCCATGCTGATGCTGGTGACGGCGGACAACCTGGCGCAGATGTTCTTTGGCTGGGAGGGCGTGGGCCTGGCGTCGTACCTGCTGATCGGGTTCTATTTCCGCAAGCCAAGCGCCAATGCCGCGGCCATCAAGGCCTTCGTGGTGAACCGGGTGGGCGATTTCGGTTTTGCGCTGGGGATCTTTGCGCTGTTCTTCCTGACCGGGTCGATCAATTTCGACGACGTGTTCGCCGCGGCGCCTGAGCTGGCGAATACGCAGCTGACATTCCTGTGGACAGAGTGGAACGCGGCGAACCTGATCGCCTTCCTGCTGTTCGTCGGCGCGATGGGGAAATCGGCGCAGCTCTTCCTGCACACCTGGTTGCCGGACGCGATGGAAGGCCCGACGCCGGTGTCGGCGCTCATTCACGCGGCGACGATGGTGACGGCGGGCGTGTTCCTTGTTTGCCGGATGTCGCCGCTGATGGAATTCGCGCCGGGCGCGCTGGCCTTCGTGACGGTGCTGGGGGGCATGACGGCGTTTTTTGCAGCGACCGTGGGGCTGGTGCAGAACGACATCAAGCGCGTCATCGCCTATTCGACCTGTTCGCAGCTGGGCTACATGTTCGTGGCGGCGGGCGTGGGCGCGTATTCAGTTGCGATGTTCCACCTGTTCACCCATGCGTTCTTCAAGGCGATGCTGTTCCTTGGCGCGGGCTCGGTCATCCACGGGATGCATCACGAGCAGGACATGCGGAACTATGGCGGGCTGCGCAAGAAACTGCCCTACACGTTCTGGGCCATGCTGATCGGGACGCTCGCGATCACTGGCGTGGGCATTCCGCTGACCACGATCGGCTTTGCCGGGTTCCTGTCGAAGGACGCGATCATCGAGAGCGCCTACGCGGGCACCGCCGGGGGCTTTGCCTTCTGGGCACTCGTCATCGCGGCGCTCTTCACCAGTTTCTACAGCTGGCGGCTGATGTTCCTGACCTTCTGGGGCGAGCCGCGGGGCGACAAACACACGCACGAGCACGCGCATGAAAGCCCGATGGTGATGGTGGCGCCGCTGGGCGTGCTGGCGCTTGGGTCGATCTTTGCGGGCATGATCTGGTACAACAGCTTCTTCGGGCATACCGACCAAGTGGCGAAGTTCTTTGGCGTCCCTTACGCCGAGGAGCAGCACCATGAGGAAGGGGCCGAGGACCACGGTGAAGAGAGTGCGGTAGCCGACGAGAGCCATGCCGAGGAGGGTGAAGCCCATGCCGAGGCCGAGGGCGGTTACGGCGAGGAGCATCACTATGTCTTCACCGGCGAGCCGGGCGAGGGCGCGATCTATGCCGCCGAAGGCAACACGATCCTGAACGACGCTCACGCGGTGCCGAAATGGGTCAAGGTCAGCCCCTTCGTGGCGATGATCATCGGGTTCCTGACGGCGCTGTGGTTCTACATCCTGAACCCGTCGATCCCCGGACGGCTGGCCGAGAACCAGCGCCCGCTGTACCTGTTCCTGCTGAACAAGTGGTATTTCGACGAGATCTACGACTTCGTCTTCGTGCGGCCGGCGAAACGGCTGGGCGGTTTCCTGTGGAAGAAGGGTGACGGCAACGTTATCGACGGCACCATCAACGGGGTCGCCATGGGGATCATCCCGTTCTTCACCCGCCTCGCCGGCAGGGCGCAGTCGGGATACATCTTTACCTATGCGTTCGCCATGGTCATCGGGATCGCGGTGCTTGTGACGTGGATGAGCCTGAGCGGGGGAGCGAACTAATGGAAAACCTGCTTTCCATCACCACTTTCATCCCCGCCATCGCGGCCTTCATCCTGGCCGTGTTCCTGCGCGGCGAGGACGAGGCGGCGCAGCGCAACGCCAAGTGGGTGGCGCTGATCGCCACGGGCCTGACCTTTCTGGTGTCGCTGTTCATCCTGTTTGATTTCGATCCCAACAACACCGGTTTCCAGTTCGTGGAAGAGCGCGAGTGGCTGCTGGGTCTGCAATACAAGATGGGCGTGGACGGGATCAGCGTTCTGTTCGTGATGCTGACCACGTTCATGATGCCGATCACCATCGCCGCGTCGTGGAACGTGACGCACCGGGTGAAGGAATACATGATCGCCTTCCTTCTGCTGGAAACGCTGATGCTGGGCGTGTTCATGGCGCTGGACCTAGTGCTGTTCTACCTGTTCTTCGAGGCGGGGCTGATCCCGATGTTCCTGATCATCGGGATCTGGGGCGGCAAGGAGCGGATCTACGCGTCGTTCAAGTTCTTCCTCTACACCTTCCTGGGCTCGGTCCTGATGCTGGTGGCGATGGTCGCCATGTTCGCCGAGGCGGGCACGACGGATATTCCCACTCTGATGACCCATGCCTTCGGGTCCGAGGATTTCTTTGTTCTTGGCGTGCAGATCGTGGGCGGGATGCAGACGCTGCTGTTCATCGCGTTCTTCGCCAGCTTTGCCGTCAAGATGCCGATGTGGCCGGTGCATACCTGGCTGCCGGACGCGCACGTGCAGGCGCCCACCGCCGGCTCGGTCGTGCTGGCGGCGATCCTGCTGAAGATGGGCGGCTATGGCTTCCTGCGGTTCAGCCTGCCGATGTTCCCGGTGGGCTCCGAGGTGCTGACGCCGCTGGTGTTGTGGATGTCGGCCATCGCCATCGTCTATACCTCGCTGGTTGCCCTGGCGCAGGAGGACATGAAGAAGCTGATTGCCTATTCGTCCGTGGCGCACATGGGCTACGTCACCATGGGGATCTTTGCCGCGAACCAGCAGGGGATCGACGGCGCGATATTCCAGATGCTGAGCCACGGCTTCATCTCGGGCGCGCTCTTCCTCTGCGTGGGCGTGATCTATGACCGGATGCACACGCGCGAGATCGACGCCTATGGCGGCCTGGTGAACCGGATGCCGGCCTATGCGCTGATCTTCATGCTGTTCACCATGGCCAATGTCGGCCTGCCGGGCACCTCCGGGTTCATCGGGGAATTCCTGACGCTGATGGGGATCTTCAAGGTCAACACCTGGGTCGCGCTGGTGGCCACGTCGGGCGTGATCCTGTCGGCGGCCTATGCGCTGTGGCTTTATCGCCGGGTGGTGCTGGGCGACCTGATCAAGGAAAGCCTGAAATCGATCAAGGACATGACGCAGCGCGAGAAGGCGATCTTTGCCCCGCTGGTGGTGATGACCCTGCTTTTGGGTGTCTATCCCAGCCTTGTGACCGACATCATCGGCCCCTCGGTCGAGGCGCTGATTTCCAACTATGAAACGGCCCTGGTCGACGCGGAGAGCGCGACCAAGCTGGCCGCTGCAACGGAGTAGTCCCATGCAGGCAGACCTGAATGTAATCCTGCCGGAGATCCTGATCTCGGTATACGCGATGGCGGCGCTTCTGGGCGTGGCCTATACCGGCAAGGACCGCTTTGCGCCGCTGCTGGTGTGGATCACGGCGGCGGTCTTCGTGGTGATGGCGGCCTGGATCGGGTTTTCCGGCGAGGGCACGCGCACGGCCTTTGGCGGCATGTTCAACGATGACGGGTTCGCGCGGTTCGCCAAGGTGGCGGTGCTGCTGTCTGCGGCGGCGGTGCTGCTGATGGGGCAGGACTACATGGCGCGGCGCGACATGCTGCGGTTCGAGTATCCGCTGCTGGTGGCGCTGGCGGCCGTGGGCATGATGATGATGGTCAGCGCGGGCGACCTGATGGCGCTTTACATGGGGCTGGAGTTGCAGTCGCTGGCGCTCTACGTCGTGGCCTCGCTGCGGCGGGACAGCGTGAAGTCGACCGAGGCGGGGCTGAAGTATTTCGTGCTGGGTGCGCTTAGCTCGGGCATTCTGTTGTACGGGGCCTCGCTAGTTTACGGCTATACCGGCACGACGCTGTTTTCCGGGATCATCGCGTCGGCCGAGGGACAGGCGCCCATTGGCCTGTTGATCGGGCTGGTGTTCGTGCTGGCGGGGCTCGCGTTCAAGGTCTCTGCCGTGCCGTTCCACATGTGGACGCCGGATGTCTACGAAGGGTCCCCCACGCCGATCACGGCCTTCTTCGCCACGGCGCCCAAGATGGCGGCGATGGCGCTTTTCGCCCGCGTGGCGCATGATGCGTTCGGCGGCGTGGTGGGCGACTGGCAGCAGGTGATCGCGGTGCTGTCGCTGCTGTCGATGTTCCTGGGCGGGATCGCCGCCATCGGACAGAGGGATATCAAGCGGCTGATGGCCTATTCGTCGATCGCGCATATGGGATACGCCCTGATGGGGCTGGCCGCGGGCACGGCGTTCGGCGTGCAGGCGATGCTGGTCTACATGGCGATCTACGTGACGATGAACGTGGGCACCTTCGCCTTTATCCTGTCGATGGAGCGCGACGGGCGGCCGGTGACGGATATCGCCAGCCTGAACCTTTACAGCCGCGCCCATCCGGGCCGGGCGCTGGCGATGCTGATCCTGATGTTCAGCCTTGCGGGCGTGCCGCCTTTCCTGGGGTTCTTCGGCAAGCTCTACGTGCTGCGGGCCGCGTATGACGGCGGGCTTGCCTGGCTGGCGGTGGCCGGTGTGATCGCCTCGGTGATCGGGGCGTTCTATTACCTGCGCATCGTCTTTTTCATGTATTTCGGCGAAGAGGGCGAACCGCTGGAGGCCGGCAAGTCGCCGGTTCTGTGGGGCTTCCTGATGGTATCGGCGGCGATCATGGTCGTGGGGATGCTGAACATGTTCGGTGTCGAGGCCATGGCGCAGGCGGCGGCGGCGACGCTGGTCGACTGAACCGGATCGCAGCCTGGAAAAAGGGGACGCGCCGATGGCGCGTCGCTTTGTTTTTCGGGCGCCTCCGTCGGGCGTAATTTTCGAACGGTATTACCTAATTACATCGGGAGTCTGAGGCTTGAGGGCGTGTCGCTATCCCTCGTGCTGACCAGGGAAACGTCACTGTCATATCTGATCGACAATGATGTTCGGAACAATGCCGGATCGCGTGATGGCATCGCCTTCGTTTATCCCGACCAGTGACCCGAAGCCGGTTACCAGGGCAGTGCCAAATCCCATGTGCCGTCCGCCCAGAATGTCGGTGTGCAGGGTGTCGCCGACCATGAGGACACGCGATGGCGGGGGCCTCACCGGCAGGCGCGACAGGGCGATGTCGTATATGCTGGCAAAGGGCTTGCCCAGAAAATCGAGACTGCCCAGCCCGAGGTCGGCGAGCCGGTGCGCGTAGTAGCCGGGCTCCAGCGACAGGGTGAGCTCGCGCGGGGCCACGATGTCGGGATTGCCGACGACGACGGGGCGGGGCCGCTTGACCAGCGCGTCTTCCAGAAGGCGCTGGCGGTCTTCCGTCCAGCCGTCCGAGCCGATCAAGAGGACTCCCTCCACGGCGTCGTAAGCATCGGCGTCGTCTTTCAGAAACGTCGTGCGGATGCTGTCGAATTCCTCGGTCCCGTAGGTGTCCGAGAGCATGAGGCCCCAGTGTCTTGGCGGGGCATCGGCAAGATACGCCAACAGAGTGTCACGACTGGTCACGACCTCCTCGGGCGCGAAATCAAACCCGAGACGGGCGTAGCGTTCCACCATCAGGCGTTTGGGATAGCCCGCGGAGTTCGAGACGACCATCACCGTCTTGCCCGCCATACGCAGCGCCGCGATGCGCTCGGCCGCGCCCGGAATGGGCGCCTCGCCCACGTTCAGGACGCCATAGGCATCGAGCAGGATCACGTCATAGGGGTCTGCCACATCCGCAAGCGTCTGCGCACGGACCGGCGTGCCGGAAAACTCCGCCGACGGCAGGCGGTGTCGGATGTCGAGGTAGACTTCGAACGCCTCGGCGGTGCCCCGGATCACAGGATACGGCGGCGCAGGAAGGCCGAGACAACCTCTCCGACGATCACCAGCACCAGGATCGCGATCAGCACGGTTGCGGCCTCGGGCCAGTTGAACGTGTCGATTGCGCCCTGCAGGATGATGCCGATGCCGCCTGCGCCGACAAGTCCCAGCACGGTGGATTCGCGCAGGTTGATGTCCCAGCGCAGGATCGACACGGCCCAGAACGTGGGCATGACCTGCGGTATGATGGCGTAGACGATGACCTTGAACCGCGACGCGCCCGTGGCTTCCAGCGCCTCGACCGGGCGCCTGTCGATCTCTTCGATGGCCTCGCCCAGCAACTTGCCTATGAATCCGATGGAGCGGAACATGATCGCTACGATCCCGGCCAGGACGCCGGGCCCGAAGATCGCCACGAAGAGCAGCGCCCAGATGATGGTGTTGACCGACCGCGACGTGACCAGGATGAGCCGCCCCAGCCAGAGCGTCGCGCGATTGGGGGTCGTGTTCTGCGCGGCGATATAGGCGACCGGCAGCGACATGAAGACGGCTATGATTGTGGCGATGGTTGCGATGTTGACCGTCTCGACCAGGACCCGCAGGATCGTCCAGAGATTGGTCGCGTCGGGCGGATACATGCGCCCGAAAAGGTCGCCCATCTGTTGGGGCGAATCCCAGACCCAGGCCCAGACGACCTCGATCGAGGTCAGCGCCCAGGCGATGGCCGCGGCGCAGACGGCGAAAATGCCGAACCGCCGGGCCTTCTGCCTTGGCGTGTAGCGCGACCAGTCCTCGCGGCCGAACTGCTCGGATATGCTGTTCATCCCACTCGCTTCCTGATGTAGCCCGAGACGCCTTCCGACACGAGGATCACCGCGACGATGACGATGGTGATCGCGAAGGCGAAGTCATAGTCGTAGCGCCCGAAGGCATTGGCGAGGGTTGCGCCGATGCCGCCCGCCCCGACGATGCCCACCACGGCGGAGGCGCGGAGGTTCGAATCCAGCTGGTAGATCGTCAGGCCGATCTGGCGCGGCATGATTTGCGGGAAGATTGCGTAGAACAGGGTCGAGAGATATGGCGCACCGGCGGCGCGGGTCGCCTCGACCTGGCCCATGTCGATTTCCTCGATCCGCTCGGCCAGCAACTTGGCGACGAAACCGATGGAATAGACCACCAGCGTCAGGACCCCTGCAAACGGTCCAAAACCCACGGCCTTGACGAAGATGATGGCGACGATCACCGGGTGGAAACTGCGTGCCACGATGATGATGAAGCGCCCCAGGTAGAAGATGGGCAAAGGGGCCACGTTGCGCGCGGCCATGAAGGCGATCGGGATGGACAGGATGACGCCGCCCGCTGTCGCGAGAATGGCGATCTTGATGCTTTCGAGAAAGCCGTCGATCAGCAATCCGCTGCGTTCGAAGCTTGGGGGGATCGCTCCGCCGAAGATGCGTCCGGCGCGGTCCACGCCTTCGACGACGCGTTGCCAGTCGATGGGGATCGTGGCGATCACCCAGACCACGTAGACCAGCGCCCCGATATAGACGGCCCAGCGAAGCCACCGATTGGCGATGAAGGGGGGGCGGCGCCATGTGTCGGGATGGTTGCTCATTGCGCGACCACCGGATCCGTGCTGCGATCCGCGTGCGGGCTGCCGGAATAGATCTGGTCCATGGCCTCCTGATCCAGCCGGGCCGGGACGTCGTCGAATATGATCCTTCCGTACCGCATCCCGACGATGCGGTCCGTGTATTCCTTGGCCTCGGCCACGTTGTGGATGTTGATCACCACCGGCAGCTTCAACTCGCCCGCGAGGTCACGCAGAAGGCCCATGATCTGTTCGGACGTCTTGGGGTCGAGCGAGGCCGTCGGCTCGTCCGCAAGCAGGATATCGGGATCTTGCATGAGGGCGCGCACGACGCCGACGCGCTGTCGTTCGCCGCCCGAAAGTTGATCGGCGCGCTTGTTTGCGTAATGCGCGATGCCGACCCGATCCATCAATTCGTAGGCGCGGCGAACGTCCGCCTTGGGATAACGCCGCAGGATCGCGGCCCATGTCGGGATATAGCCCAGCCGACCCGACTGGACGTTCTCCATCACCGTCAGCCGGTCCACGAGGTTGAAGCCCTGGAACACCATCCCGATCTTGCGCCGCGCCGCGCGCAGCTTGGCACCCCGGAGATGTGTCAGTTCGGTCCCGTTGAGATTGATACTTCCCGACGTCGGTTCGACCAGCCGGTTGATGCAGCGCAGGAGTGTCGACTTGCCCGCGCCCGACGAGCCGATGATCGACACGACGGTCTGCCCCTCGATCGTCAGATCGAGATCCTTGAGGACCGGGTCACCGCCATCGTAGCGCTTGACCAGGTCGGTAATCTTCAGCATTCGCGTGTTCCTCCGGACAAGGACCGGCACGCGGCGCGCCGGTCCTGTCGATGTGGCGCATTATTCCGCAGCGAGCCCCTGCGGCGTATACTCGACGCCGTTGGCCTTCTGGATCTGGCGGATGACGCGCCATTGATCCTTGTAGGTGATCGGAATGAATTTCGACACGCCGGTGAACTCTTCGCCCAGTGCGGTGCCTTCGAAGTCGAAGCTGAAGAACGCGTCTTCGATGCTCTTCTTCAGCTCGGGCGTCAGGTCATGCGCGTAGGCGTAGGAGGTGGTCGGGAACGGATCGCTTTCCCAGACGATGCGAACGTCCTCGGGATCGTAAAGGCCGCGCTCGGCCATCCGGTCGACCACCTCGGACGCGACGGGTGCGGCGTCATAGTCGCCTGCCACTACGCCCAGCATCGACTGATCGTGGCTGCCGGAATAGGTCACCTGATAGTCCTGGTCCGGGACGACACCGAGGTCGGGGAACAGGGCCCTTGGCGCCTGGTTGCCCGAGTTGGATGTCGGAGAGGTGTGTGCGATGCGCTTGCCGGCCATGTCGGCCACTTCCTTGATGTCGCTGTCGGCCTGCGTGTAGATCTGCAGCTTGTAGCCGAACTGACCGTCATCGGCCCCCATGATCGCGAAGGGAACGGCCCCTGCGAGGTTCACCGCGAAAGGCGTCGGGCCGGTCGAGAAGCCCGCGATATGCAGGCGTCCCGAGCGCATGGCCTCGACCTCGGCAGAGTTCGACTGAACCGCAAAGAACTGCACGTCCTTGCCGGTCTTTTCCTCCAGATGCTCGATGAAGGGCGTCCAGATATCCTCGTAGATCGCCGGGTCCTCCACCGGCGTGTAGGCAAAGATCAGCGTGTCGGGGTCGCGCAGGGCGCCTTCATCCTCGGGCGCGTCGGCAACGAGGTCGCCGTCCGCGTCGGTGTACTGGCTGTCGAGCTGGGCGGTCTCTTCTTCCTGCGCGAACGCCGCGCCGGCGGACAGCGCGATCACGGCAGATAGCGTCGCCCCGTAGGTCAAGATCCTGTTCATCATGTATCCTCCCATTTGGTATTTTGTCTGCAAAGGTTTCCCGGATGCAATTCTGTGAGCACATCACTATTATCGAAAACTTGCAATGTTTGTCTGGGGATGCCGCCTTTGCCGGACCCGCGGGAAATTGCGAGCGGATTGAATTTTCGGTCAGCAGGAATACGGTATTGCGGTCGGCGATGCCGCGTTCCATTTGCCCTTGGTGACGCGACGAAAGACCTGTGAGGAAAGACCTGTGAGGAAAGACCTTTGAGTACATGAAAATCAGCCAGTTCTCAGGATTGCTTCGCCAGGCACGCCACAATGTCGAGATGACCTTTGTCGTCATTCTGAGCGTCATCGTTGCGGCGACCTGGGCGCTGTCCGAACTTGTCGACGAAGTTGTCGAAGGCGCGACCAGCGATATCGACCGCGACATCCTGCTGATGTTGCGGAGCACCGACGATCTTTCGGATCCGATTGGCCCCTGGTGGCTCGAAGAGATGGGGCGCGATTTCACCGCGTTGGGGGGAGTCGCGGCACTGACGCTCATGACGCTGGTCGTGTCGGTCTTTTTCCTGCTGCTGAGGCGATGGACGACGACGATCTATATCCTGGTCTCCGTGGGTGGTGGCATTCTGATCAGCAGTTTTGCGAAGGAATTCTTCGACCGCTCACGGCCCGACCTCGTGCCGCACGGGTCGCTCGTGCATAGTGCCAGTTTCCCCTCGGGCCATTCGATGATGGCGGCGGTCGCATACCTGACGATGGGGGTTCTGATCGCCCGCGTGCAGCCGCGTTTCCATCTCAAGGTTTATGTCATGAGCGTCGCGGTCCTGCTGACGGTACTGGTCGGCGTCAGCCGGGTCTATCTGGGTGTGCACTGGCCGACCGACGTTGCCGCTGGCTGGCTGGCGGGTGGGGCCTGGGCAATGGTCTGCCTGATCTTTGCACGCAACCTTTCGGATGGTGGACATCCGACGCGGCATCCGGTCGGCGGCGCGCCGGCCAGCACGGATGCGCGGTTGGACATGTCGCCCGACGAGTGACCGTGACAGCGTCAGAGTGCGGACACGCCGATCACGTGCGGATGGGCCAGCAATAGCGCGGCGAAGGCCGCAAGGCCCGCGAGCAGCCGGATGAACAGGCCGGGCCAGGAGTGCGGCGCATGAAGCAGTGGCCCGGCCTTGCGTGCGGTGTCCAGCCTGGCCCAGAGGGATGTTCCGAGCACCCGTCGTTTGCGCCGGTCGAGCACGGCGCGACCGGCGAGAGCGAAGCCGCCCAGCATGCCGAACAGAATAACATGCGCAAGGTCTCCGTTGGGCAGAAGGTGGACACCAGCCCACAGCGCCAGCGCCAGCAGGACAGGGTGCCGTGTCCAGCCTACGATGCCGGGACGGGATGCGTCGAAACACGCGTTCCGCGCGCCGCCGAAGGAAAATGGATTCGGTCGCCCGATGCTCAGTGCGAGGACGAGGCAGACAGACAGCATCCCCAGATGTGCGGCATGGCGGTGCCATTCCATCTGCGGCCAGAGCTGAACGTAGGGTGCCTCGCCGGCGGACCAGATCAGCAGCGCCAGCATCCCGGTCGAAAGGGCGGAGTAGGCCATCCCGAAGCCGCGCGTGCCGATTTTCCCCGCAATCCGGGACTTGATTGCGGGGCGCACGGGGATCGAGTGCGTCAGGAAGAAGGCCGCGAAGACGGCCGCAAATCCGATCCATCCCATGTTACTTCTCCGGTTTCGGGCGCAGGAGCGACGGGCCGTAGCCGATTGCGAACCCCACGAAGGCCGCCAGCCAGAGCGCCCCTGACACATGCATGAGTCCCAGATGGATCGAGGCGCCGAACCGGGCGAGGACCGAGCCGAAGTGACAGAGATAGATCGCAACGGTCGCCCGGTTCGCGGTGAGGCTCTGCCCGGTGTGGCCCAGGCTGGCGCGGGTCATCACGGCGAGGGTCATCGCGCCGATGGCCCCGGCCATCCAGAGGTGCTGCGCACCGGCGGTGCCCGGATGGCCCAGGATCTGGTCGAGCCCGAGCGCGAAGGCACCCAGCGGGATGAACAGGTAGGCGGCGTGCAGCACCCACAAGAGGGGTTCGCGCAGGGTATGATGTGGCTGCCAGCGGGCCTGCCGGGCAAGGTGCAGCCCGCCTAGAACGATCAGCGCCGCGCCGGTTTGTGTTGCGAACGGCCGGACGACCCAATGCGTCAGGATCACCATGCTGGCCAGCAGTACGATCTTGTCGAAGCGTTGCATCGGCGGGGCGGGCCGCGCCGGATCGTCGTGCTGCGCCAGCCAGTTGCGGGTGAAGGACGGGATGATCCGCCCGCCGATCACGGCGATCATCATGATGCCGGTCGCAAGGCCGAGGCGCAGGCCGAAGCCTTGGGCTGCGTAAGCCCCCGTAAGGGCCTCGATATGGAAAATCCCGTTGGCCAGCGTGAAGACGGCCAGAAGGCCCAGCACGACCAGGTTGCGCCAGTTTCGGCCCGCCACGATCTCGCGCAGGATCAGGCCGCCCAGCACCAGCGGAAAGGCCAGGTCGATGACCGGCGCGACTGCCGAGGGCAGGTGGCCCGAGACCAGCACCGCCACACGCCCTGCAGCCCAGAGCGCGAAGAGCGCCGCCAACCGCCAGCCCACCATCGGCAAGCGGCCGGTCCAGTTGGGCACTGCCGTCAGCAGGAAGCCTGCCAGGACTGCGCCGAGATAGCCGAACAGAAATTCATGCGCATGCCACGACACCGGGTCGAAGCGCGTCGGCAGCGTGATCGTCCCCGAGAGGGCGGGCAGCCACAAGAGCATCGCCAGCGCGACCCAAAGCGCCCCGAACAGGAAGAAGGGCCGGAAGCCGAAGCTGAAGAGCGCCGGCCCCTGCCACGCCCGCATCTGTTCTGCCGATGTCTTTGCCATCATCGCTGTCCCGTTCTGGTGCGCAGGGTCTTGAGCACCGTTCCGTCCTCGGAACAGGTCAGGCGCACGCGCATGTCATCGTGAAAAAAACTGAGCCGCATCTTCCCGGCGTCGTCGTCCGCGCCGGTTTCCAGCCGGGTCGTGATCCGGCCGCCGCGCATCCTGTCGCGCACCTCGTCCGGGGTCAGGTCCAGCAGCCCGGCGAGGTCGGCCGCGTCGATCACGGGCTCGCCGGTCTGCATGTCGATCTTCATGACGCCTCCTTTCCTTCCGCGACATCCATCAGGTGACGGATATGCCGCGCGAAATACCACGTCGCGGGCGCCCCGATACCACAGCCCAGTCCCAGCGACCACGCCGTCGAGGCGACCGGCGCACCGAGCCAGCTGAAGATCAGCGAGGCGAAGAAGACGTTGACCGCCGCCGCGCCCGCGCCGAACGGGTAGAGCGCCAGCGCGATGCGCCGGGTGGACCACCCCTGCCGGGTCATCTGCGCGACACCAGTCTGTGCACCGCGATCATCGATGCGAGGAGCGCGATGCAGGCCATCGCGTACCAGAACTCGGCGGTGGCCGACTGGGCTTGCGGGATGGGCCGGTCGAAGCTCTCGGCAATCGCGGGCGAAGCGAAGAGCGTGGCGAAGGGAAGGATCAGTCTGCGCATGTCAGGTCTCCTGCGTCAGGGTGCGGTAGATGTCGGGCAGGGCCCGGGTCAGGCGTTCGGGATCGGGCAACAGGGTAAAGCCGCCGCGCCCGAAGATACGGGCGAACCAATCCTGGCCGTCCTCGTCGATGATGATGCCATGGAGGCTTTGCCCGGCATTGCGGGCCTCGCGCACGGCCATGTGGCTGTCCTCGATGCCGTGTTGCCCCTCGTAATGGTCAAGGTCGTTGGGCTTGCCGTCGGTCAGCACGATCAGCAGCTTGCGGGCGCTTGGCTGGTCGGCCAGTTGGGCGCTGACATGGCGGATCGCGACGCCGAGGCGGGTGTAGTGGCCGGGGCTGAGCGAGCCGATATTAGCGGTGACGTCCGGCGACATGGGGGCGTCAAAATCCTTGCAGCGTGTCAGGAAGACGCGGTCGCGGCGCAGGGACGAGAACCCCCAGATGCCCAGGCGGTCGCCCGCCGCGTCGATGCCCCCGGCAAGTGCCGCCATCGCCTCGCGCGCAACATCGATCACCGAGGTGTCGCCGATGGCGGCCTCGGTCGAGCGGGAGGTGTCGATCAGGAATGCCACGGAGAGGTCCCGCTCGGTCTGGCGGGCAGATTGCCAGATGCGGTCCGAGCCGCGCCCGGTGGCGGCCAGGTCGGCGCGGGCGGTCAGCAGGGCGTCGAGGTCAAGTTCGGAGCCGTCCACCTGGCGCGGTTGCAGGATCCGGCGCGGGCGCAGCGCCTCGAACTGGCGGCGGACCTCGCGCATGCGGCGGGCATCGGGCACGAATGGCGCACCGCCGGGGCGGGCGGGCGCGTCGAGCACACGGCAATGGCCGGGCATGTAGCTGCGGCTGCGGTGGTTCCATTCGGCATAGGTGTATTCCCCGGCCAGCGCCTCGTGGTCGGCATCGGCTGGCGACAGATCGAGATGCAGGCGCAGGCGGGTCGCGGCCTTTCGATCCTGTTTCGACAGGGTGATCCGGTCCTGGTCGTCGGCGGCCTTCTGGGCGTTCTCGTCGTCGTCATCGTCGACGCTGCGGTTGATATTCATCGACTCGACCCATGACAGAATCGACTCGAAACGGTGGATGATGAAGCTGTCCTTGCGGTTCTGCTGATCCTGGTCCTTGCGCTCTCCCGGTTTGCGGGAGGTATGGGCGGCGTCTGGCGGGGGTGCTGCCGGATCGGCCTCTTCGTCGCCCGCCGGGGCGCCGGAGCCGGGGTCGGCGAAACGCAGCCAGATCGGCACGGGTGCCGCGGGCATGTAGCCGCGCGGGGCCGGGGTGGGCGCAAGCGCCGGTCTCGCCCCGAAAAGCTGATCGAGAATGGCGGCTTCCATGGCCGCCTCCTGCGCCGGGCGGAGGACGTTCGGACGTGTCTCGGCGCAGAACAAGGCCATCTGCGCATAGCTTTGCCGCAGGCCGGGGCAGGTGGCATAGGCCGCGTCAGCCGCCGCAATGTTGGCCCGGATCTGGGCGCAGTCGAGGGCGGGGCCGCCTGCGGCGAAGTCGAAGGCGCCGATGTCGGAGCAGGCCGCCAGTGCAGTCAGCCAGAAATAGGCCGCACGGTTGAGGGCGGGGTCCGGAAAGGCGGCGATGAAGGGCGGCAGGGCCAGCCGCTCGCCGTCGAACCGGGCGACCCATTCGTGATCGCGCTCGGCCCCCAGCTTGCGCCGCAGGGGTCGACGGTGGCGCACCAGCGACGCGGCGACCTCGGACAGTTCGACCCCCGGCGCGCCGCCCAGCGAGCGGAACAGAACGGCAAGGCTGGGCCGGACCGAGGCGAGCGTGACGCTCGCCTGCGGGTAGCTGACCTCGGCCCCGATCCGGCTGGCCATGTCATGCCAGAGGTTGCCGACGGTCTCTTCCGGTTCCATGAGATCGAGAAGGTGCATCGCGCTTACCCGTAGATTGTCTCGACGAGGTCGCGCAGCGCCTGCTGCACGTCCGGCTCGTCGCTGAGGGGCTCGATAACAGCGGCCTCGAGCGCCTGAACGACTCCCATGCCGCCTGCCATGAGCGTCGCGGCATAGATCAGCAGGCGGGTCGAAACGCCTTCCTCCAGGTCCATGCCCGAGAGCCGCCTTATATGCCCGGCGAGCCGCACCAGCGGTGCGACGCGTCCCGGCTCCAGCCGGCTTTCGGCGGCGACGACGGCGATCTCGGTTTCCGGATCGGGAAAGTCGAAGGAGATCGACAGGAAGCGCTGCCGGGTGGAGGGTTTCAACCGTTTGAGCACGTTCTGATAGCCCGGGTTGTAGGAGGCCAACAGCATGAAGCCCGCAGGCGCCACCAGTTCCTCGCCGGTGCGGTCGATCATCAGGGTGCGGCGGGTGTCGGTCAGCGGGTGCAGGACCACGGTGACGTCCTTGCGCGCCTCGACGACCTCGTCAAGGTAACAGATCCCGCCCTCGCGCACGGCGCGGGTCAGGGGGCCGTCGACCCAGACCGTTTCACCACCCTTGAGCAGGTAGCGCCCGATCAGGTCTGCCGCCGAGAGGTCGTCATGGCAGGCCACGGTGTAGAGCGGCTTGCCCAGACGCGCCGCCATATGCTCGACGAAGCGGGTCTTGCCGCAGCCGGTCGGCCCCTTCAGAAGAAGGGGCAAACCGTTGTCATGGGCCGTCTCGAACAGGTCGCATTCGCGGCCCGTGGGCTGATAGAACGGCAGGGTAGGTTTGTTTTCCATGTTCATCGCTCATTCTCCCGGAACAGGGTTGGCGGGGCCGGGGGTGATGACCTCTTTCCGGCGCACGACCAGCATCGAGTAGATGAAGAGAAGCGCGCCGATCACCACGGCCGCCCCGGCGCCGAAGCGCATCAGGTAGAAGACCGACAGGCTGTCCTGCACGTCCATGTAATAGTCGCCCACGACGCGCTGCATATGCGTCTGGATGGTGCCCGCGAAGGTCAGCACGAAGGTCATGAAGGCCATCCCCCCGGTCATCAGCCAGAAGCTGGCCATGTTGAGCACCTGGTTGTAGGGCTCGCGCTGGCGCAGCATCGGCATGGCATAGCTGAAGAACGCCAGGTTGAGGGCCACGTAGGCGCCGTAGAACGCAAGGTGGCCGTGCGCCGCGGTGATCTGCGTGCCGTGGCTGTAGAAATTCACCCCGTGCAACGTGTGCAGGAAGCCCCAGACACCCGCGCCGAAGAACGCGACGGTGGAGGACCCCAGCGACCACAGAAGGGCAGCCTTGTTCGGGTGGTTCTTGCGGCCTTTCCAGACCATGACGAAGGCGAACGACATCATCAGGAAGAACGGGATCACCTCGAAGGTCGAGAAGATCGAGCCGACCCACTGCCAGTAGCCGGGCAGGCCGATCCAGTAGAAGTGGTGCCCGGTGCCGAGGATGCCCGAGAAGAGTGCGGTGGCGACGATGACGTAGAGCCATTTCTCCACCACCTCACGGTCAACGCCGGTCAGTTTCAGCAGCAGGAAGGCCAGGATCGCGGCCATCACCAGTTCCCAGGTCGCTTCGACCCAGAGGTGGACGACGAACCACCAGTACATCTTGTCGAGGCTCAGGTTGTCGGGGTTGATGAAGGCGAAGATCCACAGAAGCGACAGGAGCCACAGACCCATGAGCAGCACGTTGGTGATGGCCGTCCTCTTGCCGGACAGCACGGTCATCGAGATGTTCACCAGGAAGATTACCGCGGCGACAAAAATGCCGAACTTGACCCAGAGGGGCTGTTCGAGGAATTCGCGCCCGCCATGAATGCCGACGAGGTAGGAGCCCACCGCACCCAGCGTGCCCACGAGCAGGATGATGAGTTGCAGATAGGCCAGTTTCGGCGACCAGATCTCGCGTTCCGATTCTTCGGGCACGAGGAAATAGGCCGCACCGAAGAAGCCCAGCAGAAGCCAGACGATCAGCGCGTTGGTGTGGATCATCCGGATCACGTTGAAGGGCAGCAGTTCGGACAGGAAATTGGGCGAGACGTAGATCCAGCCCGCCAAAAGCCCGCCCGCCACCTGGATTCCGAAAAGGGCCAGCGAGGCGAGGATGTACCAGTACGCCACTTTCTGAGATTCGTATTTCATGGGTTCGCCTCCTTATCCGGCGTCGTTGGGCGGCCAGCCCTGGGTGTCTGTCTGATCGGTCCAGCGCAGGAATTCCGACAGGCCGCGAAGGTCCTCGTCGGTCAGTTCGTAGCGTGGCATCTGGCGGCGTCCTTCGATGCCGCTGGGTTGGCTTTCGATCCAGCCCTTGAGCATCTCGAAGGCGTCGTCGGGACTGTCCAGCACGCCCCAGCGGGTCATGACGTTGCCAAGCTCGGGTGCGAAATAGGCCCCTTCGCCGTGCAGGCTGTGACAGTTGATGCAGGAATGCTCCTCCCACACATGTTTGCCGTGGCGCACCTCTTGGGTGAGAGGCATTCCGGCGGTCGAGGTCTGCACCACATAGCGGTGCGAGTGGACGGTCATCGCCACGAAGACCGCGACGAAAAAGATCGAGCCCCCATAGAAGATGTTTCGCGCCCGGGATTTCGTGAGAATTTCAGCCATGTTCGGGCCTCCTTGAAAGCGGGATGCCCATTCGTAGCCGCGCCTCCGGGGCCGAAGTTTGTGCCAGCGCAAAGTTCGGCGCGATTGGCCGGGTAGGCTGAGAGGGGAAAGGAGAAAGCCCATGGCCCGCGCCCGCCTGGACGACCCCGATCTGCCCTTGGCCGACCTGATGACGGCGTGGCCGCAGACGATCCCGGTCTTCGTGCGACACGGGATGCTGTGCGTCGGGTGCCTTGTCAGCCCGTTTCACACCGTGACCGACGCCTGTGCCGAGTATCACCTGGACGAGGAGGACTTCCTGGCGGAACTCAGGCAGGCGGCAGAGCGGAGTTGACCGCGGTTATTTCTGGCTGAGAACCACCAGCGCATGCGGATCGCGCACGACAATGCGCTTGCGGCGGCTTTCGACCAATCCCTGCTTTTCCCAGCCGCTGAGCAGGCGGCTGACGGTGTGCAGGGTGGTCGCGGTCAGTTCGGACAGGTCCTGTCGCGTGATCGGGAAATCGATCTCGATCCCGTTTTCCACCTTGCGGCCCGTCTGGTTGACCAGACGCAGCAGCGCGTTGGCGACCCGCTGTTCGACCTGCTGGGTGGCCATTTCCACGATCTTGTTCTGAACTTCGCCGAGCCGCTGGCCCAGTGTCTTGTAGGTTTCGGTGGCAAAGCCGTCGTAGTCCGCGACGAAGCTGTCCCACAGGTGCATCGGCCAACTGAGCGCAAGCGATTCCGACGCGGTCATCGCCGTCGCCGGATAGGTATCGCGTCCGATGGCGCTGGCGATGCCGATCAGTTGGCCCGGCGGGATGTGCAGGGCGGTGACCTGTTCGCCGGTGGGCGTGATGCGCACGACCCGGACATAACCGTCGAGCAGCATGAAGAAACGCTCCGCAGGGTGCCCTTCCTGAAAGATCGCCACGCCCTCGTCGTAGCGCCGTGACGATGCCTGATCCAGGACCGTACGGATCTGCCGTTTCTCGAGTCGCGAGAACGGCGGCAGGTGCGTCAGCAGGCTCTCGTCGAGTCGCGGCAGTGTCTTGCGCGAAGGGGAAGGCTCCATGCCCGGGGTTCTGCCACATTCCGGGGCGTCGGACCAACACGCATTTTCCACGTCAACGCGCAGAAGTTTGTGCCAGAGCAAAAAGCGCTCGGCGGGGACGCGGTATGTTTCAGTCAACCGAAACAGAGATCCGAAAGGAAGAGACCGATGATCCGCACACTGGCAACCGGCCTGGCACTCGCGGCCCTGATGGGGGGCGCTGCCTTCGCCGAAACGTTCGAAGTCAAGATGCTGAACAAGGGCGCGGATGGCGAGCGCATGGTTTTCGAGCCGGCCTTCGTGCAGGCCGCGCCCGGCGACACGATCAAGTTCGTCGCCGCCGACAAGGGCCACAACGCCGAGACCGCGAAGGACATGATCCCGGACGGCGCCGAGGGCTTCAAGGGCAAGATCAACGAGGAGATCGAGGTCACGTTGGACACCGAGGGTGTCTATGCCGTGATCTGCAAGCCGCACTACGCCATGGGCATGGTGATGACCATCGCCGTTGGCGATGTCGAGGCGCCCGAGGGCTTCCTTGAGGGGCGCGTGCCGAAGAAGGCCAAGGCCCGTTTCGAAGAGCAACTGAGCAACATGTGATGCAGCGGTGCGCGCGGGGTTGTCCGCCGCACCCATTTCCCAGGAGGATAGAATGACCAAGTTCATCAACCCAGGCCTGACAAAAACCAGTCGCCGCAACGTGCTGCGCGGATCGATCCTGGCCGGCGCCGCCGCCATGACCGGCGCCAGCGCAATGGCGGCCCGCCGCCCGCAGCAACCGTTGAAGGCCGATGCGGTATCGCGCAACCTTCACAAGGCGGCCGCAGACGGTGCGTCTGCCAGCACCGCGAAACCGGCCGACCTGTCAGGCTATACCCGCGTCAAGCAGGAGCTTGTGGCGCCGCCTTTCGCGCCGGAACACGAACAGGTCGCCACCGGCGGACCCAAGATCATCGAGATCACCATGGTCACCGAAGAGCGCCTGATGGTTGTCGACGAAGACACCGGGGCCAGCGTCTGGGCCTTGACCTATAACGGCTCGGTGCCCGGCCCGCTGATCATCTGCCACGAGGGCGACATGGTCGAATTGACCCTGCGCAACCCCGCGGATTCGATGATGGAGCACAATATCGACTTCCACGCCTCCACGGGTGCGCTGGGCGGCGGTGGCCTGACCCATGTCTATCCCGGCGAGGAATGCGTGCTGCGCTGGAAGGCGACCAAACCGGGATGCTTTACCTATCACTGCGCCCCGGGTGGCGCGATGATCCCGTATCACGTCGCGCATGGCATGAACGGCGCCATCATGGTGCTGCCGCGAGACGGGCTGAAGGATGGGCAGGGCAATCCGCTGCGCTATGACAGCATCGCCTATATCGGCGAGCAGGATTATTACCTACCGATGGACGAGAACGGCGATTACAAGAGCTATGACGCCGCCGGGGATGACTATGCCGACAGCCTCGAGGCGATGCGCACGCTCGTGCCCACGCACCAGGTGTTCAACGGCGCGGTCGGTGCGCTGACCGGCGAACACGCGCTGAAGGCGAAGGTCGGGGAGACGGTCCTGATGGTGCACAACTCGTGCAACGTGGACAGCCGTCCGCACCTGATCGGCGGGCATGGCAACTATGTCTGGGAAAGCTCGTTCACCGATCCGCCGCTCACGGGCATGGAGACGTGGTTCGTCCGTGGCGGCAGTGCGGCGGCGGCGATGTACACGTTCGAGCAGCCGGGCGTCTATGCCTACGTGAACCACAACCTGATCATCGGCGCCATGCTGGGCGGGACCGCGCACTTCGTCGTCGAGGGGGCGTGGGACAACACCCTGATGGAACAGGTCGTGGAGCCGCGACCGTTCGAAAGCTGAGCGAAAGGAGCGGGAACATGACCGCCGCGATGACATGCAAGCCCGGCCTGAAGGTGTCCCTTCTTCTGGTTGCGCTGCTGATCATCGCGGCGGTTCTTTTCGGCACCGCGCTGACCCGGCGCGGTGCCGGATACGATCCGGCGCTGCTGCCGGAAATGGCGGCAACCCCCGTCACGCTGTCTACCGGAGCAAAGCTCTACGTCCAGAAGTACGAGGTCAGCGTGGCCGAATGGAACATTTGCCACGATCAGGGCGCCTGCGCCCTGCATCTGCGGGTCCGGCCGGACCAGGACGCCAGGCTGACGCCCGCGACGGGCCTGAGCTATGTCGATGTCGGTGAATATCTTGAGTGGATCAATAACGCGACAGGCGTGACTTTCCGACTGCCCACCGCAGGCGAGTGGACCGAGATGGCGGCATCCGTTCTGCCGGATGAAGCCGATCCGATCTTCACCGATCCTTCGCTCACATGGGCCTCGACCTACTTGGTCGAAGGCTTGGCGCCGCGTGCGCTGAAGCCGCGGGGGAGTTTTTCGACCTCTCCCGAGGGTGTTGCCGATCTTGACGGAAGCGTATGGGAGTGGACGCAGGAATGTTTCTCGGGCGCATCGGGCGACGCCGATCCATCACGCTGTCCTGCGTTCTACGTCGGCGGCGAACATGTCACCGCGATGTCCTACCTTATCCGCGACCCGGCCCGCGGCGGATGCGCCGTGGGATCGCCGCCGGCCCATCTGGGGATGCGCCTGGTCAGCGACACGGAGATCGGGACGCCTCATCGGGGCAGCTGAGATCCATGCAGGCTGGCCGATGACAGAGGCCGACGGGCTTTGTCGGGCATTGCTGACATCAGTTCCCGCCTGGGTGCTCATCCGCGAGGAGCGCGATTTCGACGTGATCGCCCCGATCCTCGAGCAGGTTCGCGCAGTCCGATGAAGGAACGGCCGGACTGACGGGGCGACAGCAGAACGGCCCGCCGGGAGGGGGCGGGCCGTTGCGCTTGCGGGGTCATGCCGACCGGGAGGATGGGAGGACGACACGGCCCCGCGATGACGGGATCAGGCATCATGCACCATGCGCGATCCAGATCGATTTCGGTTCGGTGAAGTTTTCCAGTGCGATCTCGCCATGCTCGCGGCCAAAGCCGGAATCCCGAGTGCCGCCCCAGGGCAACCGCACGTCGGTCGGCCCGAAGGTGTTGGCCCAGACGGTGCCTGCCTTCAGGTCGCGCAGGAAACGGTGCATCCGGCGCATGTCGTTGGTCCAGATGCCCGCCGCGAGACTGAAGCTGGTGCCGTTGGCGATGGCGAGCGCCTCGTCCTCGTCCTCGAAGCCGATCACCGAGGCGACAGGGCCGAAAATCTCCTCCTGCGAGATGCGCATCTCGGGGCGGACATCGTCGAACACCGTCGGGGCGACAAAATACCCGCGCTCCATGGCGCGGGCGCCGCCTGTCACGAGCCGTGCGCCCTCTTCTTCGCCGATACGGATATAGTCGAGAATCCGGTCCATCTGTTTCTCGGAAACGACCGGCCCCATCTGCGTGCCGCCATCGGACGGATCGCCGGTTCGGATCTTCTCGGCCCGCGCCACGAGCCGTTCCACGACCTCCTCGCGGATCGAGTTGTGGACGACGATCCGGGAGCCGGCCGAGCAGACCTGCCCGCTGTTGAAGAAAATACCGGACGCGGCGGCCTTGGCCGCGGTTTCAATGTCGGCATCGGGGAAGATGACGTTTGCCGATTTGCCGCCGAGTTCCAGAGTGACGCGCTTGAGGTTGCCCGCGGAGCCTTGCAGGATCTGCCGGCCGACCCCCGGAGAGCCGGTGAAGGTCACCTTGTCCACGTCCGGGTGATCGACCAGTGCCTGCCCGGCGATGGCGCCGAAGCCCGGCACGACGTTGAGCACGCCGGCGGGAAGGCCAGCCTCGAGCGCAAGTTCGCCCAGTTTCAGCGCGGTCAGCGGTGTGAGTTCCGCCGGTTTCAGGACCACGGTGCAGCCACAGGCTAGGGCCGGGGCGATCTTCCACATGCCGATCATCATCGGGAAGTTCCAGGGCACGATGGCCCCGACCACGCCGACCGGCTCGCGCACGGTGTAGGTCAGTGCGTCCTGCCGGGCGGGAATGACCTGTCCGTTGATCTTGTCGGCGAAGCCCGCGTAGTAGGTCAGCGTGTCCAGCACCGCCGGCATGTCCTGCCGCCGGATGGTCGAGACCGGCTTGCCGGAATCGAGGCTTTCCAGTTCGATCAGTTCGTCCTGGTCGCGGCGGATGAGGTCGGCGAAGCGCAGCAGGATCTGGCCGCGATCGGCGGCGCGCATCCGGCCCCAGTCGCCGGTCAGCGCCTTTCGGGCGGAGGCGACCGCGTCGTTCACATCCTCCACGCCCGCCTCGGCGACCTGTGCGAGCGGTTGCTCGGTGGCCGGATTGACTGTTTCAAAGCTGCGACCGGAGCGCGCGGGCACCCGTTCACCATGAATGATCAGGTCTGCACGGGTGGTCGAGATATCATAGGGCATGGCGTCTTCTCCTTATGCATATTATTTCATATTTCATCTTCGGCCTCTCGCATTCGAAGCCGCATGATTTCAACTTAATGGCCTTTTGTTTTTGAAAAATATGATATTTACTGCATATAGGTCGAAATGACCGTTCAAAGTTATGCACGGCAATGCATATTAAGGAGACTCGTATGCAGATCGAGATTGTCCCTGTCTGGCGGTTTCGCAAGTCCGAAGACGAGCCGCCGATGATGGTCATGCTGGATTTTCTCAACGAGATCCGCGCGACCGGCAAGATCACTCGCGCGGCCGAGCAGGCGCAGATTTCATATCGGCACGCGTGGAACCTGATCGAGAAATGGTCGGACTTCTTCGAGACGCCGCTGGTGGAGCGCAAACGCGGCAAGGGCACCAACCTGACGCCGTTCGGCGAACGGCTGGTCTGGGCGGGACAGCGGTTGCAAGCCCGGCTGATGCCGCAGCTCGCCAACCTGGTGCACGAGCTGGAGGCGGAACTGGCAGAGTTTCTGCCGCAGGCCACCACGGAGATCCGTGCCCATGCCAGCCACGGCTTCGCCGTGGAACAGTTGCAGCGCATTCTCGACAGCCAGGGCGACATGGTCTTCAACCTGCGCTACGTCAGCAACGAAACCTCGCTGATGGCACTGAAGCGAGGCGAATGCGACCTTGCCGGACTGCATCTGCCGCAGGGGCCGCTGCGTCGGCAGGCGATCGAGGCGAACCGGGACTTCCTGACGGGAGAGCGCTACAGCGTCATCAGCTTTGTGACCCGCGAAATGGGCTTGATGCTGGGGGCCGGCAATCCGCTGGGGATCCGGGGCGTCGAGGACCTGAAGACCCCCGACATCCGGTTTGTCGCGCGCGATCCGGTCTCGGGGACGGCGCATCTTTTCAAGCAGATCCTTGCGCAAGTCGGCATGACGCCGGATGACATTGGCGGCGGGCATCCGTCCTTCGAGTTCACACATGCCGCCGTCGCCGCCTATGTCGCGAGCGGCATGGCCGATGCGAGCTTTGGCGTGGAGGCCGCCGCGCGTCGGTTCAACCTGGAATTTCTGCCCTTGGTGACAGAGGACTACGTGTTCGTCTGTCGCGAGGCGCTGCTGGCGTCGGAAGCCATGAAGCGGGTCATCGCCGCCATGCAGAGCCGGGAGTTCACGAGCGCGATCAAGACCCTGCCGGGGTATCGTGCCGCCAATCCGGGGGGCGTGCAGCCCGCCGCAGAGGTCTTCGGAGAGTGATACTGGTCTTTTGCAAGCTGTGACGGAGAAGCCGAGCGCCGAACTGGATTGGCTTTGGTGTCAGGGTTTCACAGGGTGAGCTGGGCAATGTCATGGCGTGTCATTGCTGCATCTTCATGTGAGCGGGTCCTCTTGCGAAAACAGACGCGTAATGTCGTCTTCCAGCCGCTTGACGGGCTCGGCGTTGTAGGAATGAAAGTATTCCATATTGCTTGGGCCGATACCGTGTTGATCCGACTTCGAATGTCAGTTCAGTTCAGCTTTCAGCCATTCAATGAGGCGATCCACAGCGGCGTAATCCGAGCGCCGGGTGCCCCTGAAGACGGAAATCTCGTTTGGCCTGTCGACGTACAGATCGCAAGCGGGTCGTAATTTGCCGTCCTCTATCATGTCACTGACCGTTCTTTTCCATCCCAAGGCAACCCCCTGGCCGGTGACCGCCGCCTGCAGCACGAGGGGATAACTGTCGAATGAAACCATTCGCAAGCGGGACGGACGGGCAATGCCGGTGGCGGCGAACCATTCCGGCCAGTCAAACCAGTCCTGCGGCGTGACACGATGCGACAGGAGAGGCAGGCCGCTCAGGGTTTCCGGCGAGATCGGAGCGGTTTTATCCGCGAGCAGGGAGGGCGCGCAGACCGGAAAGATACTGTCCGCGGCGGTAAAGAGCAGCCGGGCCGAGCCCGAGGCGCGGCCGGTGGTCTGCAGGGCGATGTCGAAGGGTTCGGTGGCCTCCGTAAGCGGGGCAAGCGCGCTGACCAGTTGCAACTGCACTTCGGGATGGCGGGCATGGAAATCCGAAAGACGCGGCATCAGCCAGTAGAAGGCCTCGCAGAGCTGGCAGCGCAGCACGACTGTGTCGGGGTCGCGGCTGCCGCGAAGGGCGGCGACCTCGGCCCGGATCGCTGCCAGAGCGTCGCCAGCGACCTGTCCCAATCGGCGACCTTCCTTGGTCAGGAACACCGCGCGGTTCCTGCGTTCAAACAGGCGCAGGCCCAGCTCTGCCTCGAGCTGGCCGATCTGGCGGCTGACGGCAGTTTGCGTCAACCCGAGCTCTTCGGCGGCACGGGTGAAGCTTTCGAGCCGGGCCGCGGCCTCGAACGGGCGAAGCCGAGCAAGTTGGATGTCGTCTTTTTGCATGATCTGAACTTATGTATTTTTACCCTTTTATCATTTTTAATAGGGTTTTGCGAATGATTGCATGCACACATGACATCATTCAGTTCCATTTCGCAGAGGGTGCCGGGCCTTGGGTCGGGCATCGCCGCGATCACGGCCGGCGTCTTGCTGCTTTCGCTGTCCGACGCGCTGGTGAAACTCAACAACGAGGGTTTGTCACTCGGGCAGGTTCTGACAGTCCGATCCGGCATTGCCGTGCTGTGCCTCGGGGCGGTCTTGCGGCTCACCACACGCATGAACATCGGCCTGGTCCGTGTCACGGGCTGGGTGTGGTTGCGCAGTTTGTGCCTCGCCCTGATGTGGGGCTGCTATTACGCCGGGCTGCCCGAGTTGTCGTTCTCCATCGCGGCTGCCTGTTATTATACCTCGCCGATGTGGATGGCTTTCCTGTCGTCAACGCTGCTCGGAACGCGCATCGGGGGACGCGGGTGTGTTGCGATCCTTTTGGGTCTTGCGGGCGTGATGACAATCCTGCGTCCGGGCCTGGATGAGGTATCGCCGATGATCGGACTGCCGTTGCTTGCCGGGTTCTTCTACGCACTCGCGGCCGTGATCACACAGGGGCGTTGCCGTGCCGTGCCGGCGATGTCGATGGCGATGAACCTCAACCTTGTTCTGTTTCTGGCTGGCCTGGGGCTGGTCGCCGGCCTGTGGTGGAGCGGACAGGGGAACGACGCGGGCTTCCTTTTGTCGGTCTGGCCTTCACTGAAAGTGGCGGATCTGGGTCTGCTGGCCGGGTTGGGCGTGTTGCTCGCTGTCATCACCGCCCTGGTCGCCTATGCGTATCAGAGGGCTTCCGCACCGATCATCGGCTTGTTCGATAACGGGTATCTTGTCTTCGCCCTGTTCTGGAGCGTCTTGATCTTTGGCGATCGACCGGGCTTCATTGATCTTCTGGGCATTGTGCTGATCGGAAGCGGGGCACTTCTTGCCACCACTGCGTCGGCCAATCGCGGACCGGACCAGAGCCAAGGGAACTAACCATGTCGCTGGACACCTGGATTGCCTATACCATTGCCTGCGTTGTCCTGACGGTGATCCCCGGACCGAGCGTCCTGCTTGTGATCGCGCAGGCGCTGACCCGGGGCAGGGTGGCTGCGGCGATGTGCATTCTCGGCGACGTCGTAGGGAGTGTCGTGCTTGTCGGGCTGTCCTTCGCCGGGGTCGGAGCTATCCTCGCCGCCTCCGCGATCCTCTTCCAGATCGTGAAATGGGCCGGGGTCCTTTATCTGGCGTGGCTGGGCATCGGCCAGATCATGGAGGCGCGGCGCGATGCACCGGAGAGGGTCAGCCATGGAGGTGGCGCTTCTTCCTGGAGCAGCTTCTGGGCCGGAACAGTGACCGCCATTCTGAACCCCAAGGCGATCGTCTTCTACATGGCATTCCTTGCCCAGTTCATCGACCCGCAAGGCGATCTGCCCGTGCAGCTTGCGGTGCTGACGGTGACCTCCAGCCTCGTTGTCGTGGTGTTGCTGGCCGGGTATGCGCTGATCGCGGAGCGGGCGGGTCGGCTCTTTGACAGTCGGCGCGCGCGTCGCCGCATGGGCTACGCTGGCGGCGGGTTCATGATCGGCGGTAGCGCGGTCATGGCGGTGACGCGTTAGAGCTTGTCGGGAAGGTTGAACATTGGATTATTTCTGATCTTGGTCTGCAGAGATGACAGCGACATCAAACCAACTGGTCGAGAGTTTCTACAACGACGTGTGGAACAAGCGCGACTTCCGGGTGGCGCATGAGATAATTTCAACAGATTTCAGATTTCGTGGTTCGCTTGGACCTGAAAAGCTCGGCATCGGCGGCTTTCTTGAATACGTTGAAGCCGTCCACAAGGCGCTTGGAAACTATACTTGCATCATTAAGGACTTAGTCTGCATTGATGACAGGGCGGCTGCCCGTATGATTTTTCGAGGAACACATCAGTCTGACTTTTTCGGAGTCAGTTGTACCGGCAAAGACATTGAATGGGCGGGCGCCGCTTTTTTTGGAATATCGGACGGCAAGCTCTCCAAGCTTTGGGTGCTTGGCGACCTGGACGCTGTAAAGCAGCAATTGAGTGCGCCAACAGTCGGTCGGTTCTGACGTTCTATGTCTGCTTTGTCACGCTCTTTGCCAAGTCGCAGTCGTCACAGCGAAGTCATCCAAGCACGACTGCACCGGTGGCAGCATCTCGAACGCGGTTACCTGCTCGCCAATTGACGTTTCAGGTGTCCTCGTCCGTTTTCCGGGACCGTTCCGCCATCAGGTTTGCCATGGTGGGCTTCCCGGTAGCCCTGAGCCCGGCAACCGCGCCAAGATAATCTCGCTCTTCGCGGTTCTGGCTGATCTTCGATTTCGCGAGAGTCCGGCTTGCCGTTATTCGGAATGCGACGATGCTTTCAAGCATCCCCTGCATGTCGTCTTGTGGCGCATCTGCCATGCGCCAAGCATTCTCGCCGTTCAGCTTTCGCTCGTGCGTGCGCGTCAGAAGACCCACGGCTGCACGTTTGGCCTGTTCGTCGTGCTGGAACGAAATGGTCCCGCAGATATGTACCGCCTGATAGTTCCAGGTCGGAACGTGGCGGTGATGGTCGGCCTTGCTTGGAAAGAAGTTCGGTGAGATGTAGGCGTCTGGACCACGGAATATGGCCAGAACCTCTTGCTCCTCGGCGATCATCCGGTGCATGGCATTTGCCTGTGCGACATGGCCGACCAGTGATCCGTCCGGGGCCCGGAGCAACGGCATGTGGTTTGCCAACAATCCTTCTTCCTTCTGCGCCACGATCCAGGCCAGTGGCGCTGTATCGAGTATCTCACGGACCGCCGCAGGATCGGCTCTTCAAAATGCGATGGTGTGTACATTCCCGGCCCCTGTTGCGGTTGCAATATCGTGCCGCGCGGACGCAATGATGTCCCAACGCTTTTGTATCAGGAAGCGGACCGCCTGGTGCGTGCTTCGATAGCCTGGACCACCGCGATCATGTCATCCTCATCGCGGCCCATGGCCTCGGTTTCGGCATAGAGCGCCTCGCAGACGTTCATCAGGGGGGAGGCAGTGCCGGCGGCTCTTGCAGCTTCCAAGACCAGACGGCTGTTTTTCAGCACGTCCGAGATACCGGCCTGACGGCTGAAATCCTGGATGCGCAGCTTGTCGATCTTCACGCGGGAGACGTCGCTGGCCATCGGCCCGGCATTGAGGATGTCGGCGAAGCGGTCCATGTCGAGCCCGTGGCGCGCCGCGAAATGCGCGGCTTCGGCAAGGCCGGTGACCATGGTGATCAGGAAGGTATTGACCGCAAGTTTCATTTGCAGGGCGCCGGGTACGGTGCCGCAGTCGAAGAGCTGTTTGCAGATCGGCGAGAGCATGGGGCGCAGGCGTTCGACCTCCTCGGGAGGTCCGGCCAGCATGCCGACGAGTTGGCCTGCCTCCGCCGGCTTTCGAGAACCAGAGACCGGCGCCTCGACAAAGCGGCCGTCGGCGGCGGCGATATCCTGTGACAAGCCCTGGGAGTATTTCGCGGAGGTCGTGCCCATCGACACGATGCAATGCCCGGCGACACGATGCGTGAAAGCCTCGGTGTCGCGGCCCAGAACGGCATCGGTCGCGGCCTCGTTTTCCAGCATCAGAAGCACCGTGGTGCATTGGGCGAAGAGGTCGTCCACATCGGCTGCCACCTTGGCCCCGGCCTCTCTCAACGGGGCGGTTCGTTCCGCCGTCCGGTTCCAGACCATCAGGGACTGTCCGGCGCGGCGCAGGTTCAGCGCCATAGGTTCGCCCATGGTGCCCAGGCCGATGAAGCCGATTTGTTCTCCTGATGCCATGACTGTCTCCCGTTTCCGCGGGACCCAAGCTAGCCGAGCTCAATCATTCTGAATAACGAAATGAATGAAACCGTGGGTTTCAATATTCGGATATGTGAGTTTGCTGCAGAGGTTGAAGACTCTGCATTTCACCAGCAGCCTGCCGCCTCTCACCCGGGGGGCTCTGCGCCGGGGGCGATGGTGGTGCGCCTCCGCGACAGGGCGGCAGACACCGCCCGGATGATCGAGACGGCGCGCGCGCTGAAATCCGCGCTGGCCTTCAGCCCAGGCGCGCGGGGCGTCGCCGTGGTTTCGGCCATCTGCGGACAGCTGGACCCAGAGGCCGCCGCCTGCCGCTCAGGAACAGGATCGACACCCTAGGCGCCTGACGCCCAGAGCGCATGGAAGTGATGCACCGGCCCGTGACCGTGGCCCACGTTCAGCGTGTCGCTTTGGGCAAGCGCGGCGTGCAGATAGGCCTTGGCGCGGGCCACTGCCTCGGGCATGTCGTGATGCGGCAGAAGCGCGGCGATGGCCGAGGAGAGGGTGCAGCCGGTGCCATGGTCGTTGGTCGTTGTGATGCGCAGGGCCTTCAGTGCCCGGGTGCCCTCGGGTCCGGCCAGCAGGTCGGTGCTGTGCTCGCCCTTCAGATGCCCGCCCTTGAGCAGCACGTAATCGGAGCCAAGTGCCATGAGCTCGGGCAGGGCGGCTTGCATCGTCTCGGCGGTCCAGTCGTCTTCGCGGCCCAGTAACACGGCGGCTTCGGGCAGATTCGGGGTGATGACGCGGGCCAGCGGCACGAGCGCCTCGCGCACGGCCGAGACCGCTTCCGGGTCGAGCAGGGCATGGCCGCTCTTCGCGACCATCACCGGATCGAGCACGATGTTGTCTGCCCCGTGATGGCTCAGCCTGTCGGCCACGGCCTCGGCAATCCCGGCATTTGCGATCATCCCGATCTTCACCGCGTCGACGCGCACGTCGTCCAGTACCGCGTCGATCTGGGCGGCGACGAAATCGGGGTCCAGCGCCTGGAAGCAGCGAACACCTTGTGTGTTCTGCGCGACCACCGCGGTGATGGCGGAACAGGCATAGGCGCCAAGCGCGGACATGGCCTTGATATCGGCCTGGATGCCTGCGCCGCCTGAGGGGTCGGTGCCCGCGATGGTCAGGACATTGGCAATCATGACGGCACCTCTGACATCAACGCGGCGGCCTCATGCGCGACCTCGGCCACATCGAGGCTCAGGGCGAGGCTGGTTCCCTTGAGGGCTTTAAGATCGACCCAACGCGCCTCCAGCGCGTCGTCCCCTCCAACCGGCTCTCCCGCCGTCCATCGGAACAGCACGGCGATCAGGATGAAGTGCCGGCGCAGGGTGCCGGCGGGGCCGAGGTCAAACGCGTCAACTGCGGTGAACACGCGGAGCGGCTCGGCGGAAACGCCGGTTTCCTCCGACAGTTCTCTGGTTGCGGCCTCGAACAGCGTTTCGCCGTGGTCGATCTTTCCGCCCGGAAATCCCCATCGTCCCGCGTCGGGCGGATTTGCGCGGCGAACAAGAAGGACCTGGTTGTCGCGTATGACGGCGGCGATGGTCGCCGAAATCGGGCGGTGGACTGTCGATGGAGATGGCAAGGCGGCCTCGTCATGCTGAGGCCGGCAAGGGCAAGAGAGCGCTGCGATCCTGTCCCTTCGCCGGCATGATCCGGATCAGGTTCAAAGGGTCACCGCGATGCCCAACGATCCTGCGACCGAAGCGCCAGCGATATCTCAGCCCCTTGTCGGGACACCCCTAGGTGGTTCCGAGCCTATCAGGATGGTGCACGAAATCAACGCCTCCCGCGCTGTAAATTGCCGGGTCCAGATGCCTGAGGGTCTCTTCCCGCAGCACTTGCGCAAGTCTTTCGGCAAAACGCGACAGGTTTGGCGCCCGCAACAGGCGCACCTCGATATTCGGCAACTCCGGCAGGCCGAGCTCCGCGCCGACACAGGCGATATCCTCCGGCCTGCCGTGATCCGTGCGCACGGCTATGCCCAGACCACTGCGCAGGCCGGCCCAGACGGCGGGCAGGCTGGGCGTGGTGAGCGCGGCGCGCCAGCGCGTCCGGCTGTGGTCAAGCGTGGCAAGCGTTGCCTGCCGAAACAGGCAAGGGTGGTTGAACATGATGAGGGGGAGGGGGGCGGCAACGGCGACCTCCGGCAGATCGCGATGCGCCAGCCAGTGCATGGGGCATTCGCACAGGGTTTCGCCTTCGGTCGGGCTGCCGGGCCGGAAAAAGGCGATCGCGGCGTCGATGCGCCCGGCACGGACCTCTTCGGCGAGCCTGTGGTTTTCCCCGGCCTGCACGTCGACATGCACGTTTTCCACGTCCTGTCCGAACCTGCCGAGTGTCGCAGGCATCACGTCATCGAAGAAATCCTGCGGCAGGCCGAGCCGCACGGAGGCCTTGCCTGCCGCCGCGCCGACCGAGAGCGCGGCTTCGTCGTTCAGCGCGACGATACGCCGGGCATAGGCGATGAAAGCCTCGCCCGCTTCGGTCGGCACGAGGCCGCGTCCCTTGCGAACGAACAGAGTTGTGCCCGCCTGCTGTTCCAGCTTCTTGAGGTGCATGCTGACGGCGGATTGCGAGCGGCCGAGTTGCACGGCAGCGCGCGCGAAGCTTCCCAGATCCGAGCCAACGACGACCGTACGGAGCGCGTCCATGTCAAAGCTTGGCATTGGTTCCGATTCTCGAATTATAGGGTTTCGATCTATTTGATTTTCTTAAGTCATAGCCTTGGATACCCTACCGTTCAAGAGGATGCTCTCCGGCAGGACGCGATTTTGCGGCAGTCGAAGGAGAGCTTAAGGGCCAGAACCAAGATGATCGGAAATACCCTGATACTCATCGCGGCCGCCCTGCCGCTCATGGGCAGCCCGGGGCCGGCCACGATCAGCTTGGCGAGTCTGGGCGCTGCATTCGGGTTTTGGAACGCCCTGCCGTATCTCATGGGCATAATACTCGGAACCATCGTGGTGCTGGCGATCATCGCGACCGGCGTGACCGGGGTCATGTCTTCCGAGGCCTGGTTGCTGGTGGTCCTCCGCATTGCTGCGGTGGCCTATATTCTTTACCTGGCGTGGAAGATCGCGACGGCGCCTGTCGGGCAAGCGCCGACTGGCGCCGGTGGTCGTTCGGGCGTTGTCATAGGGTCGTTTCTACCGGGCCTCGGCCTTGCAGTGGCCAACCCCAAAGCCTACGCGGCGATCGGCGCCGTGTACGCCGGATACTCGATCACGCCCGAGCACCTCTTGCTTGACACGTTCTTGAAGTTCATCGCGTTGGCCTTCATGGCCGCGGTTGTGAATACTGCCTGGCTCGTATTCGGGAGCACATTCTCCCGCTTTCTGGAAGATCCGAGCGTGGGACGTGCAATCAATATCGCATTCGCTATCATGCTTGTTCTGTCGGTCGGCGTTGCGTTGCTCCTCGGTTGAACCTGCAGCGCTCGAGTTGGAGTTGCAGCAATCCACGATCAGTCGCGCCGTTCGAGAACTGGAAGGTTCTCTTGTTGCACCCTCTTGGTCTAACCGCGCCTGTGGATCAGGTCATCCAGTTCGCTTCCAATGCAATGCGCCCGAGGCGACCATCAGTAATATTCGATTGTTGGCGATTTCATTGGCGCTGCTTGATCGGGTCTACCTCCCTCAGTACTGTTGACGTGCGAGTTCGGCTTGCTTTCTTGCTTCGGCGAGACTGATGCTTGTATACGACCCAAGACCCATCTCGCGTTGGCGTCCCCAGAACTGAAAGCGAAAGATCCAAAGGGACCCGCCGTCAGGCGTTTGTAAAGCCACAGGCACAGCCCGTCGCAAAGCCCGCCTGATTTGATTTTGCCATGATGGTATCCTCCGTTTTATATACGTTCTAACGTGGGACTTCCCGGGTCATAAGGGGACCTGCGGAAACACTAAATTATTACGATGAAAGGAAAATCTATTCCAATGACACGCGGTGGGAACGTATGGCGCAACAAGCCTGCCTCTCCGGCGGGAGTATTTTTCGAACGATGAAAGAGCCGTGGCCAGAAGGATACGGGCGGCGGGTGCTGGACGAGGTGGACAGCACCAATGCCGAGGCGGCGCGGATTGCGCCCAACCTGCAAGGGCCGGAGTGGATATTGGCCCGCCACCAGACGGCGGCGCGGGGGCGGCGCGGGCGGCCCTGGGCCAACCCGGAGGGCAACTTCGCGGCGACGCTGGTGATGCGGCCCACAGAAAGCGCCGACCAGGTGGCCCTGCGGTCCTTCGTGGCGTCGCTGGCGCTGTACGACGCCTTTGTCGCGGCGACGGGACGGCCCCTGGGCTTTGCGCTGAAATGGCCCAATGACGTGCTGCTGAATGGCGGCAAGCTGGCCGGGATCCTCTTGGAAAGCGCGGGCGCGGGAAGCAGCCTCAGCCATTTTGCCATCGGGATCGGGGTAAACCTGAAGAGCGCGCCCGAGGCGGGCGCGGTCGAGCCGGGCGCGGTGCGGCCCGTGTCGCTGTTGTCGGAGACCGGGGCGAAGATCGACCCCGAGGAGTTCCTCGATCTACTGGCGCCGGCCTATGCGCGGCTCGAGGCGCAGTTCGTGACCTACGGGTTCGCCCCCATTCGCGCGGCCTGGATGGACCGGGCAGCGCGGCTGGGCGAGGTGATCACGGCGCGGACCGGGCGCGAGACCTTTACCGGCACGTTCGAGACGGTGGACGCGGGCGGCAATCTTGTTCTAACAGATGCCAAATCGCGCCACGTCATCCCGGCGGCGGACGTGTTTTTCTAAGGCGAAGAGAGGGCGGTGCCATGCTTCTGGCGATCGACTGCGGCAACACCAACACGGTTTTCGCGATCTGGGACGGGTCGGAGTTTCTGTGCACCCTGCGCACCTCGACCCACCATGCGCGGACGGCGGATGCCTATTTCACCTGGTTCTCGACACTAGTGAAGCATTACGAGATCGACCTGGACATCACCGACGTGATCATCTCGTCCACGGTGCCGCGTGTGGTGTTCAACCTGCGCGTCTTTGCCGACCGGTTCTTCGGCTGTCGGCCCATCGTGGTGGGCAAGCCGGAATGCGCCCTGCCGCGCCAGCCGCGGGTGGACGAGGGCACGCAGGTGGGGCCGGACCGGCTTGTTAATGCGGCCGGGGCCTATGACCTTTATGGCGGCAACCTGATCGTGGTGGATTTCGGCACCGCGACGACCTTCGACGTGGTGGCGGATGACGGGGCCTATGTGGGGGGCGTGATTTCCCCCGGCGTCAACCTGAGCCTAGAGGCCTTGCACATGGCGGCGGCGGCCTTACCTCATATCGACGTGACGAAGCCGCAGAAGGTGATCGGCACCAACACGGTGGACTGCATGCAGTCGGGCGTATTCTGGGGGTACGTGGGATTGGTCAACGGGGTGTGCGACCGCATCCGGGCCGAGTATGAGACGCCGATGAAGATAATCGGCACGGGCGGCCTTGCGCCGCTTTTCGCGCAGGGTGACCTGCTGTTCGACGAAATTAGAGAAGATCTGACGATGCATGGGCTGACCGTGATCCATGCCCATAACAAGGAAGGCTGATCGGGGATGAGCAGTGAGAGATTGACGTACCTTGCCCTTGGCGGGGCGGGGGAAATCGGCATGAACGCCTATGTCTACGGATACGGCGCGCCGGGCAAGGAGAGGTATATCCTTGTGGATCTGGGCGTGACCTTTCCGGACATGGACGGCACGCCGGGGGTGGACCTGATCTTCCCCGACATCGCGTGGCTGGAAGAGCGGCGCGACCAGTTGGAGGCGGTGTTCATCACGCACGCGCATGAAGACCACGTGGGGGCCGTGGCGCATTATTATGACCAGTTGGGCGCGCCCATCTATGCGCGGGCCTTCACCGCCAATATCGCGCGCCGCAAGATGGACGAGCATGGCCACCCCGAAAAGGCGGTGCAGACCGTGTCGCCCTGGCCCGAGACGACCGAAGCCGGGCCGTTCACGGTGGGGTTCGCGCCGATCTCGCATTCGATCCCGGAAAGTTCCGGCCTGGTGATCGACACACCCGCGGGCCGGATCGTGCATTCGGGCGATTTCAAGATCGACATGAGCCCCGTGGTCGGCGAGGCGTTCGACGAGGGAATGTGGGCCGAGATCGCCAGACCGGGGGTGAAGGCGCTGGTTTGCGATTCGACGAACGTGTTCAACGCCCATGAGGGGCGTAGCGAGAACACCGTGGGCCCCGAGATCGAGAAGCTGGTGGCGGGGTGCAAGGGCATGGTCGTGGCGACCACGTTTGCCAGCAACGTCGCCCGGGTGAAGACGCTGGCCGAGGCCGGCGAGCGGGCCGGGCGGTCGATCTGTCTGTTGGGCCGGGCGATGCGGCGAATGATCGAGGCGTCGGTCGAGACCGGCGTGCTGACGGATTTCCCGCGCACGATCAGCCCCGAGGAGGTGCGAGAGATCCCGCGCGAGAACGTGATGCTGATCGTCACCGGCAGCCAAGGCGAGCGCCGCGCGGCCAGCGCGCAGCTGGCGCAGGGTAAATATAACGGGATCGAGCTGAAGCCCGGGGATACGTTTCTGTTTTCGTCCAAGACCATTCCCGGCAACGAGCGCGGCGTCATTCGCATCATCAACCAGTTCAGCGAACAGGGCGTGGACGTGGTGGATGACAGCAGCGGGCTTTACCACGTGTCGGGCCACGCCAACCGGCCCGACCTGAAGAAGCTGCACCAGATCGTTCAGCCGCAATTCGTGGTGCCGATGCATGGTGAGCACCGGCATCTGCGCGAGCATGTGAAGCTGGCGGGCGAAAGCAAGCTGCACGGGGTTCTGGCGCCGAATGGCACGATGATCGACCTTTCGGGCAATCGTGCAGAAGTTGCCGAGTATGTTGAGACCGGGCGGACCTATCTGGATGGGTCGGTGAAGATCGGGGCGCTGGACGGCATCGTGCGGGATCGGATTCGCATGGCGCTGAACGGTCATGTCACGATCAACGTTATCCTGGACGAAAGCGACGAACCGCTGGGCGAGCCCTGGTGCGAGATCATGGGGCTGGCCGAGACGGGCGGCAGCCGTGCTCCGCTGGTCGATGTTCTGGAAGAGGATCTCAGCCAGTTCATGGGGCGCGCGAAGTCGAAAACCCTGAGCGATGACGATGCGCTGGAAGACGGGTTGCGCAAGGTGGCGCGGCAGAGCGCGCTTGGCGAGATCGGCAAGAAGCCCGAGGTGACGGTGATCATCAGCCGGCTGTCGTAACGCGCGGCTCAGGGCGCGCGTGGGCTTTCGCCCACCCTACGCGGGTGTTGAGGAGCGGCGCGTTGGGGTGGGTTGGAAACCCACCCTACGGGATCGGTTGGACGCGTGGGGAAGTGAATATTCACCCACCCTACGGGATCGGTTCAGGAGACCATCCGTTCGTCGAAGCTCTTGGCGATGAAGCTGGGCAGGTGGTCGCCCATGCCCACGGTCCTGGACTTGTCGTCGCCTTGCTTCTTGCCGGAGCTGCCGCGACCGCGCGAGGATTGCCTGCGGTCGTCCGCCGGGCTGGTCTCGGTTTTGGCATCGGTCGCGTCGTCGGGCGCCGGATCTGCCTTGGCCTCGTCGGTTTTCTGCGGATCGTCGTCGGGCTTGCGGCGGCTGCGCGAGCGGCGCGGTTTCTTCGGCGCCTCTTCGGACGTGGCGTCGGCCTCGGGCTCGGGCGCGGCATTGCCCAGCGGATTGTCGAGGCGCGGGATTTCTTTCTGGATCAGCTTTTCGACCGCGTCGAGGGCCTTTTCGTCGCGCGGGTTGCAGAGCGTGATCGCCTTGCCCTCGCGCCCGGCGCGGCCGGTGCGGCCGATGCGGTGCACGTAATCCTCGGGGTGGCCGGGGACGTCGAAGTTGAAGACGTGGCTGACCGATGGCACGTCAAGGCCGCGGGCGGCCACGTCGGAGGCCACCAGGATGCGCAGCGAGCCCGCGCGGAAGCCGTCAAGCGTGCGGGTGCGCTGGCTCTGGTCGAGGTCGCCGTGGATGGGCGCGGCGTCATAGCCGTATTTCTTGAGCGACTTGGCGACGATATCCACGTCCGTCTTGCGGTTGCAGAAGATGATCGCGTTGGTTAGCTTGTCGCCCTCGGCGTCGATGAGCGCGCGCAGAAGCTTGCGCTTTTCGCTGTCGGCACGGTCGCGGCGGGAGGGTTTGAACATCGCCACGCCCTGTTCGATCGTCTCGGACGCGGTGGCCTGACGGGCGACCTCGATGCGTTCGGGACTGGACAGGAAGGTGTTGGTGATCCGCTCGATCTCGGGCGCCATGGTGGCGGAGAAGAAAAGCGTCTGGCGGGTGAAGGGCGTAAGGCCGAAGATACGCTCGATATCGGGGATGAAGCCCATGTCGAGCATCCGGTCGGCCTCGTCCACGACCATCACCTTGACGTCGCTGAGGATCAGCTTGCCGCGCTCGAAATGGTCGAGCAGGCGGCCGGGGGTGGCGATCAGGACATCGACGCCCTTGTCGATGATCTGTTCCTGTTCCTTGAAGCTGACGCCGCCGATCAGGAGCGCCTTGGTCAGCTTGAGGTACTTGGAATAGGTGTCGAAATTCTCGGCCACCTGGGCGGCGAGTTCGCGCGTGGGGCAGAGCACCAAGCTGCGCGGCATCCGGGCGCGGGCGCGGCCCCGGGCCAGAAGCGACAGCATCGGCAGCGTGAAGCCCGCCGTCTTGCCGGTGCCGGTCTGGGCGATGCCCAGGACGTCGCGGCCTTCGAGCGCGGGAGGAATGGCGCCCGCCTGGATGGGGGTGGGGGTCTCGTAGCCGGCTTCTTCGACGGCTTTCAGAACCTTGGGGTTGAGGCTCAGGTCAGAAAATTTGGTCATGTATGTCCACAGTTTTGCGGACACGATTCTGGCCCGCCATCTCGAATTGGCCCATGCGTGCAGGGCCCTGCTCCACTCCCACTATCCCAAGGGCGAGCGTTGGTCAATGTGCGACGCCACGGGACGGACAGAGCGTGTATAACGTGTGAATTGTGTGCGTTTCGGCAACAATCAAGGGCGATCAGGCGAAATTCGGGAAGTGGCGGGCGCGTTTGGCGTCCAGGTCGAGGGAGACCGTGTGCAGGTGGCCGAGCGCGTCGAGCCGGCTGCGCAGGTCCGGCGTGGCCACGCAGACCTCGGTGAAGAAGGCGCGCAGGGCGTCTTCGCCGCCCTCGGACTCGAGCATCGAGAACAGCTGGTGCATCGTCAGGGCCGTTTCCGAGTGCCGGGCGTTGGCTTTGAGGTCGGGCCGGTAGGAGCCTTGGCTGAGCCGGTAGCGGAACCGCGCCTGCCAGTCGTCCCAGGTGGGGGCATGAAGATGCACGAGGCGACAGTCGTCGAGGTCGAAGAGGTTGGAATCGCGTGTCTTGCCGACGAAGGCATTGTGGATACGGATGCTGACATCGGGCTGCCCGGTGCGCACGAAGATCTTCCCGGCGACGTGGCTGAGAAAGCCGCCGTTCAGATGCTCGCCGTAGCGGGGGTACAGCCTGGTGGTCTGCTCGCGGCGGATCCGCAGCACGGGGTCGAAGCCCTTGCACCAGATCGTGCCGGGCGGCGGCGGGTCGGCGGGATCGGGCTGCATCGCCTCGACCGGGCGCACGCGGGCGGAGAGGATGCCGGGCGGGATCGCGGCCAGTTGGGCGGCGAGCGGCGAGAGAGGCTGCAGAAACTCATCGACGTCGACATGCAGGAGCCAGTCGACCTGCGGATCGCGTGTATAGCAATGGGTGGCGTTCAACGACTGGCGGTGCTGGTGCGCGTCCGGACGCCCCTTGTCGCGGCGGCGGCGTTTCCAGTAATCGGCATCCGTCAGGATCGCGCGGCACTTTGGGTGCCGCTTGAGCGCCGAGCGGGCCTCGGGGACGTCCTCGTCCAGATAAACGAAGACGCGGTGCGCGCCCAGGTCGAGATGGTGCGCGGCGAAATCCAGGATGTCCTGGGCGGGCGCCTTGATCGTGGCGACGAGGCCCCATGTGGGATCACTGCTCATGGCCAGAGCATGTGACAGGGGCGGGAGGCGCGCAAGAGGTCGATGCCTCCGGCGGGGATATTTGGAGCCAGGGGAAGGTCAGGTGTGGTTCTTTGTGGCCGAGGGGTGCGGAACGGGGCGATACCCGGCGGCCAGCGTGGCGACGATCGAGGCCGGGGTGAGCACGGTCGCGGGCCCCGTGCTGCGGGGCAAAGCGGCGGTGTATCCGCCGGGGGCGTAGCGCAGGAGACGTCCGCCCCAGACCAGGTGCGGCGCGTCTTCGTGCAGGATGAAGGCGCCGTCGGGCAGCGTTTCGAGGGCGCCCGTGTATCGGACCTGCTCGCGCCTGCGGGTGACGCGGTCACGGTGCATCAGGCGGTCGATCTCGGCCAGCGTCTCGGTGCCGTTGGCGGCGTGGAAAAGCGTAGCGAAGCGTCGAAACGCGGCGCGGCGGCATTCGCCGCAGGGGCGGTGACCGGCGGCAAATGCCGTGGGCTCGTCGAGAAAGAAAAGCTCGGTGTAGGCTCCGGGCTGCATGAGCTTGCGACGGCGGTTCTTGAAATCGAGCAGGCAGGTGACCCAGTGCGGGTGGCGCCAGCGGACCTTTCCCAACTGCAGATCGGCGTCATGCAGGATGCCGCGATTGCCCATGAGGGTGCCGCGTTCGGGCGTGGCCGCGATCTCACCAGTGGGCAGAATGCGGTTTTGCAGGGTCACGGTTGCTTCCTGGCGCGACGCTCTGCCCGTGCGGCCTTCATCCGCTGAACCCGGGAGAAGACGGTACGCGTGTCGGAGACGACCAGCCGCAGCATCGCGCGGGCAAGAGGTGCGATGGTCGCGTCGGCCTCGGACAGCAACCAGAGCCGGGCGAGCATGTTCTTGTCGAGGTCGCCCGACTTGAAGGAATAGCGGGTGACCGCAAAGGGCATGCTGTGGCGCTTTTCACCGGGTCGAAGGCTGAAGAGCTTTCGCCCGGAGAGCCCGCTGTAGCTGCGTTCGCTCTCGTAGAGCTTGATCGTGTCGAAGAGCACCGACAGCCCCATTCCGCAGGCGCGTTGGTCGCCGGTCCGGCCATGATCTGCAAAGGTGGTGGCGGAGGACACCATCCAACGCACGGGCATGTCCTTGACCAGGCGTGCGCCGTGCTCGGACCACAGGCGGAAAAACAGGCTCAGGGCCTCATCCGGCGGATCACGCCGGCGCAGCACCGCGATGAGGATCGCGTTCAGCACATGCGCCTCGCTGTAGCCGGCCAGTTGAGCGCTGAAATCCTCGTGCTTTTCATGGATGTCGCGCGTTTTCCGGCGCGGTGGCACGGGGCCGGGGGAAACCGTCGCCTGGAAGTAAGGCGAAAGATCCGCATCGACTGGCGGCAGCAGGTCTTGCCAATTGGTGAATTGGGTGCGCTTGCTCTCGAACCGTCTTACGAGAGAGGCAAATCCGCCGGGGTATACCTGGTCATCCATTGCGCCAGGATGATGCGAAGAGGCCCGTCACACCATCATTTCCTTTGTCGCCGACAGCTTGATCTCGGGGTAGTCCCGCTCGACGCGGTCGATGTCCCATTGCAGGCGGGTAAGGTAGACCGTGTCGCCGTCGTTATCGAGCGCGATGTGCTGCTTGTTGACATTGGTGAATTTCTCGACCGCTTCTTTCGGCCCGTGGACCCAGCGGGCGGAGGTGAATTGCGACGGCTCGAAGCGGACGGGCAGGCCGTATTCCAGCTCGATCCGGGAGCCCAGAACCTCGAATTGCAGCTGGCCCACGACGCCGACGATGAAGCCCGCGCCCATGGTGGGCTTGAAGACCTTGGCAGCCCCTTCCTCGGCGAATTGCATCAGGGCCTTTTCCAGGTGCTTGGCCTTCATAGGGTCGCCCGCGCGGCAGTTTTGCAGAAGTTCCGGCGCAAAGGAGGGGATGCCGGTGACGCGCAGGGCCTCGCCCTCGGTCAGGGTGTCGCCGATGCGCAGCTGGCCGTGGTTGGGGATGCCTATGATGTCGCCGGCCCAGGCCTCTTCGGCCAGTTCGCGGTCGGAGGCGAGAAAGAGGACGGGGGCGGAGACGGTCATGGGTTTCTTGGAGCGCACGTGGGTCAGTTTCATGCCGCGCTTGAAATGGCCCGATGCCATGCGCACGAAGGCGACGCGGTCGCGGTGCTTGGGGTCCATGTTGGCCTGCACCTTGAAGACGAATCCGGAAACCTTTGATTCTTCCGGTGAAATCTGGCGCGGCTCGGCCGATTGGGGCTGCGGTTCGGGACCATAGGTGCCGATGCCGTCCATCAGTTCCTTGACGCCGAAAGAGTTGATTGCGGAGCCGAACCAGATCGGCGTCATGTGCCCCTCGAGCACCGATTGCGGGTTCAGGTCGGGCAGCAATTCGCGGGCCATCTCGACGTCTTCGCGCAACTTTTCGACCAGGTGCGCAGGCACGTGATCGGCCAGTTTGGGATCGTCCAAGCCGTTGATTCCAACAGATTCCGCGACCTTGTTGCGGTCGGCGCGGTCCATCAGTTCAAGCCGGTCATTGAGCATGTCGTAGCAGCCGATGAAATCGCGCCCGACGCCGATGGGCCAGGAGGCCGGGGTCACGTCGATCGCCAGCATCTCCTGAATTTCATCAATGATTTCAAATGTATCGCGGCTTTCGCGGTCCATCTTGTTGCAGAAGGTCAGGATCGGCAGGTCGCGCAGGCGGCAGACCTCGAAGAGTTTCTGCGTCTGGCTTTCCACGCCCTTCGCGCCGTCGATCACCATCACGGCGGCATCGACGGCGGTGAGGGTGCGATAGGTGTCTTCGGAGAAGTCCGAGTGGCCGGGCGTGTCGACAAGGTTGAAGCGGAAGTCATTGAAATCGAAAGACATTGCGGAGGCCGAGACGGAAATGCCCCGGTCCTTTTCCATCTGCATGTAGTCCGAGCGCGTGCGCCGCGCCTCGCCCTTGGCGCGGACCTGTCCGGCCATCTGGATGGCGCCGCCGTAAAGCAGGAACTTCTCGGTCAGGGTGGTCTTGCCGGCATCGGGATGGCTGATGATGGCAAAGGTGCGCCGCCGGGCAATTTCGGCCGGCAGATCGGGGCGATTTGGGACGGTATCCAACATGAGCGACGCTATAGAGGCGGCGCGGGGCGGGTGCAAGATTCGCGCGTCGGTATCGCATCGGTATCCGGGTGGCATCGCGTCGGTGTCATCTTGGTGTGTGAGGATCATGCTGTCAGGATGTGGCCAGAAGCGGCGTCGGGCACGACGATGCCGATGGATCCGACAGGTTCGGTGTGGCACCGTTGGAACATAGGATGAACATCAACATAGGAGTTTCGACAGATGGACATGATGGAGATTGCGGAGGAACTGGTGGCCGGATGCCGCGAGGGCCGGGCAAAGGAGAACCTGGAACGGCTTTACGCCGCCGACGCGGTGTCGGTGGAGGCCGTCGACATGGGGCAGGGCCGCGAGACCCACGGGCTGGACGGGATCCGGGCCAAGCACGAGTGGTGGGAAGGCGCGATGGAGATGCTGGAGGCCGAGGTGACCGGGCCGATGTGGCATGGCGACGACCGCTTCGCGGTGATCTTCCGCTCGAAGGTCAAGGAGAGGGAGACCGGCAAGGTGTCGGACATGGAAGAGGTCGGCGTCTACACTGTTGCGGGCGGCAAGATCGTGCGCGAGGAGTTCTTCTACACCTATTCGGAGGTGTGAGGCAGCCTAGCGCGTCGAGGCGGCCTTGAGCAGCTTGGCCATGTCGGGCCGGACCTCGCCTTCGTTCACCTCGAATTCGAGGTGGGTCCGCCTGGCATGGCCGCCGCCGGGCAGGGCGCGGGCCAGTTCGTCGTTGAGCTCCTGCGGAAGGACGGCGCGGGTGCGCGTGTCGACCAGCAGGGTCTCGGCGGCGATGCCTTCGGCGTAGATGATCTGGTGGGTGTCGAAGAGAAGCTGGTAATAGTCGACGAAGCCGCCATCCTCCTGCACCACGGTATCGCCGTTCACAAGGTGGCGGGCGCGGATCAGAACCTCGGACCGGCCGGCGCCGAGCGCATCGGAGCGTTGATAGACGAACAATCGGTGATCGGGGCTGACCAGCAGGTCGCCGGTGTTGTTCATGACGCCCGCGCGGATGCGGATGGGCGAAAACTCTCCCACGGCGCGCACGGTGGATTGGCCGATCCAGCGTACCGGCTGGGGCCCGTCGTCGCGGGTGAGCACGCGGTCGCCGACCTTGAGATCCTCGATCGGGGTCTGGGCGCCGGAGGCCATGGTGATATGCGTGCCCTTGGAGAAGGAAACGCAGGCCACCTCGGCGAATTTCTGGCGCGCGTTAACGGTATCGATGCCGACAAGGCTGTAGCCGGTGCGGGGCTTCAATTGCGCCAGCGGGTGGGCATAGACCTGCGCCACGTCGCCGGCGGCGTCGACCTCGACCAGGATCAGGATCTCGGAGGTCTGGCCGTTGGCGGACATCACCGTCAGGCAGCTGTCGAGATGCACGGTGGCGCCGGGCGTGCCGAGGCGGGAGCCGTCCACGACGGTGAGGGCGTTGCCGTCGCCGGGAGCCAGCGACAGGCGGTGCAGGCGGGCGCCGACGCGCAGGTCGTAAGTGTCGTCGAGATCCAGCTCGTCGGCGAAGGATATGGAGTCGCCAAGGTTGGCACCGTTGATGACCGTGAAATCCGCCGCCCGGAGGACGGGGATGGCATAGGCCGGACGGTCTGGGCCCTTGGTCATGATCTTCCTTTGTCCTGTTACGGTCCGTTTGCGGACCTGCGCTGCCCTGATGTGACGGCATAGACTAGGATTATGGCGTCATGTGGTCAACATGGCGACGCGCGCGGGGGTTTCGCTGGTCCCGGCAGGGGCGGGAATGCTAACTGAGGGCAAACCATCGGGAGAGACTATCATGGACCTTGGAATAAAAGGTAAACGCGCGCTGGTCTGCGCATCGTCGAAAGGGCTCGGGCTGGGCTGTGCCCGGGCGCTGGCGGAGGCGGGCGTGGACCTGGTGTTGAACGCGCGGGGGGAAGAGGCACTGGAGGCCTCGGCCGAGGCCATTCGCGGCGACTTTGGCGTGGAGGTGATCACCGCGGCCTGCGACGTGACCACGCCGGACGGGCAAAAGAAGGTGATAAGTGCCGCGGAAGGTGTTGATATCCTTGTGACAAACGCGGGCGGCCCACCGCCGGGCAAGTGGACGGACTGGGACCGCGAGGATTTCATCAAGGCGCTGGATGCCAACATGCTGACGCCCATCGCCTTCATCAAGGCGCTGGTGCCGGGCATGATGGAGCGGGGCTGGGGCCGGGTGGTCAACATCACCTCGCAAAGCGTGAAGGCGCCGATCCCGGTGCTGGGGCTGAGCAATTCGGCCCGTGCGGGCCTGACCGGATATGTTGCCGGCACGGCCCGGCAGGTGGCGGGAAAAGGCGTTACGATCAACAACCTGCTGCCTGGCATTCATGCGACCGACCGGGCCGATTCGCTGGACAAGGGCGTCAGCGAGGCGCAGTCGATCAGCCTTGACGAGGCGCGGGCGCGACGGGCGGCGACGATCCCCGCGGGGCGCTATGGCACGGCCGAGGATTTCGGCGCGACCTGCGCGTTCCTGTGCAGTCGGCACGCGGGGTTCATCGTGGGGCAGAACATCCTTCTGGACGGCGGCGCGATCAACGCCACGCTTTAGGGGGGGGCAATTTTTGCGCAAAAATTGGGCCGGAAAATTCGAATTTTCCGGCTGCGCCCCTGAAAAACCCGGGATCTGCGGCGGATTGGTTCTTCCAACCGGCGGCGCAAGGGCATAGATACGGTTGACGTACATCCTGCGGGACCCCAGAAACGGGGCCGGGATAAGGGAGACATATCATGCTGAACAACATCGGCCTTCCGGGGCTTTTGCTGATCGCGGTGGTCGTGCTGGTTCTTTTCGGACGCGGCAAGATCTCTTCGCTGATGGGCGAAGTGGGCAAGGGCATCACCTCGTTCAAGAAGGGCGTCGCGGAAGGAAACAAGGAAGTCGAGGACGCCAGCAACGACGCGGCGGATTCGGCCCGGGACGTCACGCCCGAAGAAGACAAAGAAAAAGACAAGGCGTAACCCCTTAAATGTTCGACCTGGGCTGGACCGAGCTCATGGTGATTGGCATCGTCGCGCTGATCGTCGTGGGGCCGAAGGATTTGCCGGGCATGTTCCGCACCGTGGGACGGTTCGTGGGCAAGGCCAAGCAGATGGCGCGCGAATTCAGCCGGGCGATGAACGACGCGGCTGACGAGGCAGGCGTCAGCGAGGTGTCCAAGTCGTTGAAATCGGCCACAAACCCGGTGGGCGCGGCGATGGACGAGGTCAAGAAATCGACCGACAGTTTCACTGCCAAGACCATGGCCGGGCCTGCGCCCAAGCGGGCCGAGTTCGACGACGACCGCAAGGCGATGGTCGACAAAATCTCGAAACGCTCGGCCGAGATGGCCGAGGAGCGCAAGACGGCGGAAGAGGCGGTGAAGGCCAAGGCGGCGGAGGCCGACGCGCCGAAGCCTGCTGCGGAGAAGGCCGACAGCACGGCCAAACCGGCACCGGCCAAGAAGATGCCGGCCAAGAAGCCGGCAGCGAAATCCACGCCCAAGAAGGCGGCGCCGAAGAAGAGCGCGGCGAAGAAACTTGCGACCAAGAAGTCCGCCTCGGATAAACCTGCATGAGCGCCACCGACGACGACGACATCGAGATGAGCTCGGCCCCGCTGATCGAGCATCTGGCGGAGTTGCGCACGCGGCTGATCCGGTCGGTGCTGGCATTTCTGGTGGGGATCGTTCTGGCCTTTGTCGTGGCCGAGCCGATCCTGCAATTCCTGCTGGGGCCGATCGAGGCGACGCTGCGGACGCTGGGCGATCCGTCGCCGACGCTGCAATATACCAGTCCGCAGGAATACCTGTTTACGCTGTTCCGAATCTCGATGGTCTTTGGCTTCATGCTGGCCTTTCCGGTGATCGCGGCGCAGATGTGGCGGTTCGTGGCGCCGGGGCTTTACCGCAACGAGAAGGCGGCGTTCCTGCCGTTCATCGTCGCGTCGCCGATCATGTTCCTCCTGGGGGCGGCGTTCGCGCATTTCGTGGTGACGCCGCTGGCGATGAACTTTTTCCTGGGGTTCGCGGATGTGAGCTCGATCTTCGCCAACCTGCTGACCGGCGCGATCGGCGAGGTCGAGACGGTGGCGGACCCGAACCTGCCGGTGGTGCCCGACAACCTGGGCGCGGTGGTGCCGGAGACCGACGAGGGCATTCGCATCACCTTTTTCGGGAAGGTGAACGAAAGCCTGGATATCACGCTGAAATTCATCATGGCCTTCGGTATCTGTTTCCAGTTGCCGGTGCTGCTGACGCTGATGGGCAAGGCCGGGCTGGTCAGCGCCGAGGGGTTGGGCGGCGTGCGGAAATACGCCATGGTGGGCATCCTGGTGTTGGCCGCCCTGGTGACGCCGCCGGACGTGGTGACGCAGCTGATCCTCTTCACGGTGGTGTACGGGCTTTACGAGATTTCCATCTTCCTCGTGCGGCGGGTCGAGAAGACGCGCGAGCAGAAACTGCGCGCCGAGGGCGTGTGGTTCGAGGATGACGACGCCGACGAGGTGGACCCGATGGAGGCCGAGTTCGACGCCGACGACGAGGATGACGGCGGCGACCTGGACGATCTGGGCGAAGACCGGAGCAAGACATGACCGCAGACCCGATGGAACGGATCGCCGCCGCGCTGGAGCGGATGAGCCCGGCGCCGTTGGAGGCCCCGGATTTCGACGCCGCCGATGCGTTCGTGTGGCATGTGGAGCCGGACCGGCTGCATCCCGTGCGCGACGTGAACCGGGTCGACATGGAGCTGCTGGTGGGGATCAACCGCTCGCGCGATACGCTGCTGGACAACACGCGGCATTTCGCCAAGGGGCTGCCGGCCAACAACGCGCTCTTGTGGGGTGCGCGGGGCATGGGAAAGTCGAGCCTGGTGAAGGCGGTGCATGCCGCCGTGCGGGCCGAGGGGCACGACCTGAAGATCGTGGAATTGCAGCGCGAGGACCTGCCGAGCGTGGGGCGGCTGCTGAACATCCTGCGGGGCAGCGACGCGCGGTTCATCCTGTTCTGCGACGACCTGAGCTTTGGCCATGACGACCAGCATTACAAGTCGCTGAAGGCGGTGCTGGATGGCGGGATCGAGGGGCGGCCCGAGAACGTGGTGTTCTATGCCACGTCGAACCGCCGCCACCTGATGCCGCGCGACATGATCGAGAACGAGCGGTCGAGCGCGATCAACCCCAGCGAGGCGACGGAAGAGAAGGTCTCGTTGTCCGACAGGTTCGGGCTGTGGCTGGGCTTTCATCCGTGCGACCAGGACGAGTACCTGTCGATGATCCGGGGCTATTGCGAGGCACACGGAATCGAGATCGACGACGCCACGCTGCGGGCCGAGGCCATCGAATGGCAGGCGACGCGCGGGTCCCGCTCGGGCCGGGTGGCGTGGCAGTATTTCACCGACCTTGCGGGGCGGCAGGGCGTGAGCCTCTGAGGGGTTTCCCGAGTATTTCCGGAACGAGGAGACGGGGCGGAGGCCGCGCCTGTTTTGATCTGGTTTGCGGCGGTGGGGTGGAACCCCACCCTACGATGACGCCGGCATTGTTGCTGCGGCAGCAATGGTATCGCCGAGTTCATTGCTGGCGCGGAATAAAGGCGCGGCAAGCTGTAAGGTGGCGGTGGCCGAGGCTGTCGGTAGGCGTGGTGGGGTGAAACCCCACCCTACGTTGTTGCGGTCAGAGCAATGATATCTTGGGAATTATTGTTTGGCCGGGTGCGCGACCTGCCGCAATGCGCCTATTGCAGATAGGGCAGGGGATCGACGCTGTCGAAGCCCTCGCGCACCTCGAAATGCAGCGCGGCGGTGCCTTCGCTGCGGATCGAGGCAAGCTGGCCGCCGCGGGCGATCTGCTCGCCCTTGGACACTCTGACCTTGTCGACATTGGAATAGACCGTCAGCAGGTTGTCGGCGTGCTTGACCACGATGATCGGCACGCCGTTGGTGTCCTTGGTGATGGCGGCGACGGTGCCGGCCTCGGCGGCGCGCACCGGCGTGCCAGCTGGGGCGGCGATGTCGATGCCGTCGTTGCGGCCCTTGGCATATTCGCGGATGATGTCGCCCTTGACCGGGTAGGCCATGCGCGCGTCGCTGTTGGCGGTCGCGGTGTTGGTGCCCAGATCGGGGGCGGCGGTGCTTTCCACGGGCTTGGCCGCGGGCACGGTTTCCTCTTGCGGCAGCGGTTGCGCCGCCGAGGGCGGGGTGGGCGTGGGCGAGCCCTGGCCCGGCACGGTGGTTTCCAGCGAGGTGGTCTGCACCTCGTCGGGCGCGGCGTCGGGCAGGGCCACGGGGATCAGCAGGTATTGCCCCTCGCGCACGGCGAAATCGGTGCCGAGGCCGTTCCAGTCAGCCAGGCTGCGCACCGACACGTCGTAAAGCCGTGCGATGGTGAAGGCGGTTTCGCCGCGCTGGACCTGGTGGCGGACAGGCTCGACGCCGGACTGGCCACGGTCGAGGCTGCGGTTGGTCGTGCTGGTGCGTCCCGCGCTGGCATTTTCGATGGCATTGCCGGCGACCGAGGCGATATCGACGCCCGGACGCGGCGTGAGAGGCCCGCCGGTGGGTTCGGCGACGCGGCCGGGCAGGGCGATGATCTCGCCGTCGCGCAGGGTGTCGCCCGGCTGAATGCCGTTGTAGCGCGAGAGTTCCCCCACATCCGCGCCGATGCGCCGTGCGAGGCTTTGCAGGGTGTCGCCGCGGCGGGCGACGGCGACCTGGTAATTGGGATAGGAGATGATGCCGCGGCTGTCGGGGGTGGGCCGGCTGGCGCTGGCGTTGCGCGCGGCCTCGGCGGTGCCCGGGCCACCGTCGCGCATGTCGATGTCGAAATTGTCGCATCCGGCCACGGCCAGCAGCGCCACGGCGCAAACGAGGGGTCGCATGGGGGTCTTGAAGTGGCTCATCTCGATCTTGTCCTCATCTCGGTCCCCTTGTTGGCCGGGGATCAAAGCGGTGACCGGGACGGTCCCGGCCGTTGGTTCTGTCCTGTCCTGTCAGTCCCGGCCCAAGCCTTCGAGCAGGGGCACGAAACGCACCGGGCGCAGTTCGTCATAGTCGAAGCCCGTCTCGGACCGGGTGACCCGGATCAGGCTTTGTACCGCGTCGGACTGCCCCACGGGTACCACCATGATACCCCCGATTTTCAACTGCGCCAAGAGCGGCCCGGGCGGATCCTCGGCCGCGGCCGTCACGAGGATGCGGTCGAACGGGGCCTGTTCGGGCAGGCCGAAGCTGCCATCCGCCGTGAGGGCGGTGATGTTGGTCAGGTCCAGCGCCTGAAATATGGCGCTGGCATCGGTGACCAGCGCCTTGTGCCGGTCGACGGTATAGACGCGGCGGGCAAGCTGGCTGAGGATCGCGGCCTGGTAGCCCGAGCCGGTGCCGACCTCGAGCACCTTGTCGCGGGGCGTGACGCGCAGGGCCTGCGTCATCAGGCCGACGACGGAGGGCTGCGATATGGTCTGGCCGCAGGTGATGGGCAGGGGCATGTCCTCGTAGGCGCGGGTGGCGAAGTGGCCGCGCACGAAGGCGCCGCGGTCGATCTTTTCCATTGCCGTCAGGACGCGCTTGTCGGTCACCCCGCGCGAGCGCAGCGCGAAGAGAAACTGCATCTTGCGTTCGGCGATATCGTCGGCGTCGTCGGTCATCAGCGTCATTCGATCGCCTTGAGCGCGTCGAGCGCGTCATGGGCGGTAAGATCGGCGCGCATGGGCGTGACGGAAATATAGCCCTTGAGGTTCCAGTCGGCATCGGTGCCGTCGGCGGTGGGCTCGCCCTGTGGCGCGCCGGTGACCCACAGGAAACGGCGGCCCGATGGCGAGGTCGTGGGCTGCACGCCGAAGCCCATGTCGCGGCGAAAACCCTGGCGGCAGGCGCGGATACCCTGCACCTCGGCGCCGGGGATGGGCGGGAAGTTGACGTTGTAGAAGATGCCGTAATCGTCCTGCGTCCAGACGCCCTTGTCCAGCAAGGTGCGCAGGGTGGCGAGGCCGTGCTGGCGGCTTGATTCGAACTTGTCGTCGAGATCTCGGTTGCGGGGGCCGTAATACTGGCTGAGGGCAACGGCTGGATAGCCCTGAAGCGCGGCTTCCATGGCGGCGCCGACGGTGCCGGAATAGACCGCGTTCTCGGCCGCGTTGTTGCCGCGGTTGACGCCCGAGAGGATCAGGTCGGGGGGCGTGTCCTTCATCACGTCGTGGATGGCGGCCAGCACGCAGTCGGCGGGAGAGCCTTGCGCGGCGAAGCGGCGCTCGTCCATCTGGCTGATCATCATCGGCGTCGTGTAGGAAATGCAGTGGCCGACGCCCGATTGCTCGAAGGCGGGGGCCACGGTCCAGACCTCGCCCGAGGGGCCGGCAAGGTCGGTTGCGATCTCTTCCAGAACGGCGAGGCCGGGGGCCGAGATGCCGTCGTCATTGGTGATGAGAATGCGCAAGGGGCTGCTCCTGCCTGCAAGGGAGATTGGCGGGGTTTCGCCTTGTGTAGCTGCGCGGCGGGCAGGGAGCAAGCGCTGCCCGGCACGACGGGAGAGGGCCGGTCCGAGGCGCGACCACAGGGCAACAGGAGGCGCGTGTCGCGTGGGGGGCAGGCGTCGGAGATGAGTATTGTTGGCAAGAAAAACCGGCGGCGGAGCGGATGCAACGGTCGATACAATGCGCCTGGCAAAGACCTGCAATCGCCGGGACGCCTCGCAGTCTGCCAAGCGTGTTGCGGGGCTTAACGGGACCGCGTCTTGTGTCTATGCCGTCGCCGCGTCAGGACTGTAAGAGGCAGGTCGCCGACCTCAGTAGCTAAGTTCTGCGGCGAAAAGGCTGGCGATTTCGTCGCGTGTGAGCCGCGACGGTGCTTCTTCGACCGGTGCTTCAGCCTGTTGGCCGCGATTTGTCAGAACACTGATAAGCATGCGCATCTGTGGTCCCCTGTCTTTTCTGCGCCCCCGCGACGGAAGAGACGGAACACGCTGGCGGAAAGTTTCAGAGAAATGCAGAAATTTCTGCAATGAACAGGCAAGGTATTGTTTTTACATATATTAATTTAGGGGTAATGGGGTCTGTCGCCCATACAACAGCGTTATCTGGCGTGTCTGCGCACTTGTTAACCAAGAAGACAGGCCCGTGTGCTGGCACTTGCCAGATGGGTGCAACCAAGCCTGTCGGGTGTTACAGGATCTCCGGCAACAGCCGTGCGGCGACGTCGGGCGCGGAGGGCAGTGCCTCGCGGTCCTCGCCCGGGAAAAACCGCGCGCGGGTCGCGGTGGCGATGGGGCCGGGGTCGAGCACCTGCACCTTGGGCCCGAGCTTGACGGTTTCAGCCTGCCAACTGCGGGCAAGGGCGATCTGGGCGGCCTTGGTGGCGCCGTAGGTGCCGAAGAATTTCTGCCCGGCGCGGGGGTCGTCGAAGAAGACGGCGCGGCCGGTTTCGCCCAGAAGCGGGCTGATGAAACCGATGAGGCGGGCGACCGCGTCGACATTGGTGTTGAGCGAGTTGCGCCAATCCTTGGCATCGATCTGATGCGTGGGGGTCATCGGGGCGGCGTGAACGGCGGTGTGCACCCAGAGGTCGAGCGCGCCCCAGCGGTCGTAGATCGAGCGGCAGAGCTGGGCCATGGCGGCCTCGGTGTTGATGTCCATGGGCGCCAGCGTCGCGTCGCCGCCCTGCGCCTTGATGCGGTCGTCAAGCTCTTCCAGCGCGCCGGTGGTGCGGGCGACGGCGACGATGTGATGCGTCGGCGCAAGGGCCTGGGCGAGCGCCGCGCCAAGACCACGCGAGGCGCCGGTCACGAGGGCGAGTTTGCGAGATGCTGCGTCATTCATGCCCTGCCAAATCTCATCCCGGCCCGCCAATATCAAGCGTAATCCGCTTGACACTTGGCCCGGCGCACCCAAAAAAGGCGGGTGAAACGAGACAGGAAAGGACAGTGCCATGGCGGATACCGTTTTGAGCAAGGCCGTGATCGGCCACGAAGGTTTGACGAAGAAACTGGGGCTGGTGATCGGCGGCTCGCTGTTCATTGCCATGGCGGCGCAGGTGAGCATCCCGTTCTTCCCGGTGCCGATGACGTTGCAGACGCTGGCGATCCTGATCGTCGGGTTGACCTTCGGCTCGCAGCTGGGGCTGGCGACGCTGGTCACCTACCTGGGCTATGGCGCGATGGGCCTGCCGGTGTTTGCCAACGGTGCCTCGGGCGCGGCGCTGATGGGGCCGACTGCCGGGTTCCTGTATGGCTTTGTCGCGATGGCGTTCCTGGCCGGTCTGGCCGTGGAAAAGGGGCTGGCACGGGGTGTCGTGTCGACCGCCGCGGTTGCCATGGCGATTTCGGCGCTGTTGTATGTCCCCGGGCTGGCCTGGCCGGCATTGGTGATGGGCACGACGATGCCCGACCTCTGGGCTGGCTGGATGGCGCCGTTCCTGCTGGGTGACGCGGTCAAGGCCGTGATCGCGGCGATGGTCGTCTGGGGCGGCTGGAAAGCGGTTCGGGCGCGCAAGGGCTGAGCCCCGATAGATAGCTTTTTGAAGCGCCGTCCCGGATCGGGGCGGCGTTTTTCGTTTGGGCGGGGTGGCAGAATTTGCGTAAATTCTGCGCCGGAAAATGCGTATTTTCCGGGGCGTTTTCTGCGCAGAAAACGGCTCAGGCGCTTTCGTGGAGGTCTTTCAGGGCGGCTTCGCAGAGGCCCAGCTCCAGCCATTGGCAGCCGGCGCAAAGCTGCGAGAGCGCGCCGGGCGGGAGGTTCGCCACGATACGGCTCTTGGCCTCGCCCCATGTCAGGCGGGTGCCGATGAAAAGACCGAGCGCTTTTGCGTGGCGGGTGTCGAGCGCGGTGATCTTGTCTTGCGATGTGCAGAGACTGCCGCGCCGCTTGGGGCAGGGGGCGCAGATATCGTCGGTGGCGCCGACGACTTCGATCATCGTGTCATCGCCGCCGGGCGCGCGCAGGCGACCCTCGACGATGCGGGCCATGTTGGCGGTGAACGCGTCTGAATAGCCCTTGCCCCGGAACCCCAGCGAGCAGAGGAAATGATGCGGGCGGTAGCGAAGGGGCGTTTCGGCCATGCAAGGCATGTGCCCTGACGGGCGGGGCGCCGTCAAGCCTCAGCCCTTGGGCATTTCCAGCGTCGTCGTGTTGGCGCCGCGTGCGATGACGAGCTTGCCTTCCTTGATCGCCACAACCTTGGCGTTGCCGATGGTTGCGCCCTTGGTGACGGTCGCGATCTTGCCCGAGGCCGTGCGGATCAGTGCGCGGTCGCCATCGGGTTTCAGGAAGGTTCCGAGCAGCGCGAGGCGCCCCGAGGGGAGCGCGTTCTTGTCGGTCGCCGTCTCGAGTGTTTCGCGGGGTGTGTCGGTCTCGGATGCCATTCTTTGCCTGTTCGCGTTGCGTGGGTGAACGCGCGGCATCTAAGGGCGACTCAGGGCAATGAAAACCCAAGTTTTCAAGTATCGGCGGATTGGCGCTGCGTTGCAGCATGGGATTGGCGGAGGGGCGCTTATCCGCCCTTGCGGGATGCTGAGCCGAGAGGCAAGGCCGGTTTATTCGGCGGCTTTGAGCTCGAATCCCTTTTCGATCTGGTCCGACGGCTCGACCGGGTAGTCGCCCGAGAAGCAGGCGTCGCAATATTGCGGACAGCCGGTGTCGCGGCCCTTGGCCTCGCCCACGGCGCGGTAGAGACCGTCGAGCGAGATGAACTTGAGGCTGTCCACGGCGAGGTGGTCGCGCATCTCGTCCTCGGACATGGTGGCGGCCAGCAGTTTCTCGCGGTTGGGCGTGTCGACGCCGTAGAAACAGGGCCAGGCGGTGGGGGGCGACGCGATGCGGAAATGCACCTCGGCGGCGCCGGCATCGAGGATCATTTCCTTGATCTTGCGCGAGGTGGTGCCGCGCACGACGCTGTCATCGACGAGGATCACGCGCTTGCCCTGGATGAGTGCGCGATTTACGTTGAGCTTGAGCCGGACGCCCATGTTGCGGATCTGCTCGGTCGGTTCGATGAAGGTGCGGCCCATGTACTGGTTGCGGATGATGCCCATGGCGTAGGGAATGCCGCTTTCCTGGCTGAAGCCGATGGCGGCGGGGGTCCCGGAATCGGGTACAGGGCAGACGAGATCGGCCTCGACCGGGCTTTCCTTGGCCAATTCCACGCCGATCTGGCGGCGCGTTTCATAGACCGAGCGGCCGCCGATGATGGAATCGGGGCGCGAGAAATAGACATGTTCGAAGATGCAGAAGCGCGAGCGGCGCGGGCGGAAGGGCCGGTGGCTTTCGACGCCCTCCTCGTTGATGACGACCATCTCGCCCGGTTCGATCTCGCGCACGAACTGGGCGCCGATGATGTCGAGCGCGCAGGTTTCCGAGCTGAGGACCCAGCCGTCGCCGACCTGGCCCAGCACCAACGGTCGCACGCCCAGCGGGTCGCGCACGCCAATGAGCTTGGTGCGGGTCATGGCGACGATGGAAAACGCGCCCTCGACCCGGCGCAGCGCGTCTTCCATGCGTTCGGGGATGTTGCGTTGCAGCGAGCGGGCCATCAGGTGGATGATGCACTCGGTGTCGGAATTCGACTGGAAGATCGAGCCGCGCTCGATCAACTCGCGGCGCAGGGCGTTGGCGTTGGTGATGTTGCCGTTATGGGCAATCGCCGCCCCGCCCATGGCGAATTCGCCGAAGAAGGGCTGCACGTCGCGGATCACCGGGTTCTTGCCGCCGGCGGTGGAATAGCGCACGTGGCCGATGGAGAGCGGGCCGGGCAGGGTTTCCATCAGCGACTGGCGGGTGAAGTTGTCGCGCACGTAGCCGAAGCGGCGGGCGGAGTTGAAGCCCTGTTCGGGGTCGTGGGAGACGATGCCGCCGGCCTCTTGCCCGCGATGTTGCAGGGCGTGCAGGCCGAGGGCCACGAAATTGGCGGCGTCGGTGACACCGATCACCCCGAAGACGCCGCATTCCTCGCGCAGTTTGTCCTCGTCGCCGGTGTCGCGCACCGCGTCGAAGTCGAAAGGATGGGCAGGGGGCATTTGCTTGTCGGACAAGGGGCAGCTCCGAATCCGTGGACGCTTGGGCACTAGATAGTGGGTCGGGGAGGATATGTCACGAAACTATCATGTGAAATTTTGCGTCGTGACGCGACGTGTCGAACGGGCGACGGTTATCCGGGTAAAAATGCGAGCCATCAATAGCGAGACAGGACCGCGCCCGCGGCAACCAGCATGGCGGCGAGCACGCGTTGCAGCGAGACATCGCGCGGCGTCAGGCCGAAAAACCCGAAATGGTCGATCAGCAGGGCGGCGATCATCTGGCCCAGGATCAGCACGGTGGTGGTGGTCAGTACGCCCAGGATCGGCACCGCCCAGAGCGCGGACCAGACATAGACCGCCCCGAGCGCGCCGCCGATCAGAAGATATTTCGGCACGAAGGGCGCGCGGGCCAGGGCCGGGCCGTCGCCGTGGACGATCGAGAGCGCCAGTAGGATGAAGAACCCGACGCCGAACGAGATCGTGGCGGCGGCCAGCGTGCTGTCGATGGAGCGCCCCAGGGCGGAGTTGATCGGGGCCTGCATGGCGATGAAGGACCCGCAGACCGCGATCAGGATCGCCGCGAAGAGGGGGGCGGAGGGCAAGACGCTGCGCCTATTGCTGCTGCGTTTCGGTGGGCTGGGGGTCGACGGGCTCTGCCGGGGCGTCGCAGGCGCTGACCAGGTCCTCGTATTTCTGGGTGATCCAGCCGAGCGCCTGTTCGGGGTTGCCGTCCTCGACCTTGGAGGTGAGCTGGGCAAAGACGCGGGCCGAGCGGCTGTCGTCGATCATCTGGATGTCCTGGCTGGTCACCACGGTCTCATAGACGAAATAGGCGATGGCCACCAAGAGGACGCCGCGCGCCACGCCGAAGAGAAAGCCCAGGCCCTGGTCGATGCCGCCCAAGGCGGAGCGCTGCACCACCGAGGAAAAGAGCGGGGTGATGAGCGAGGTCACGATGAGGGTGACGGCGAAAATCGCGGCGGCGGCGGCCAGCATCGAGAGCGCGCAGGTGTCGGCGAGGAAATCGCCCACCACGGGCACTTCCTTGACCAGCGGTTCTACCTGGGGCGCGAAGAGGAAGGCGAGAATGGCGGCCACGATCCAGCCGGCGATGGCCAGAAGCTCGCGCACGATGCCGCGCGAATAGGCCAGAAGTGCCGACAGCACGATGATCAGCGCGACGATACCGTCGATGATGGTGAAGCCTTCCATGAGCGCGTCCTGTTTTACCTTTGGTTTGGCGCGCTACCCGGCGCCGAAAATCTCACCTACGAAGCTGGTCAGGTCGCCCATGCGTTGCAGCGACAGACCGCCCGTGCCGCCGGTCTTGCCTCCGGCGGGAATGATTGCGGAGCTAAAACCAAGTTTTGCGGCTTCTTTCAACCTGTTTTCTGTCTGGGACACCGGGCGCAGGGCGCCCGACAGAGAGATTTCGCCGAAAAGGACACAGTCGGCGGGCAGGGCGGTGTCTTCGCGCGCACTGAGCAGGGCTGCGGCGACGGCAAGGTCGGCGGCGGGCTCGGAGATGCGGATGCCGCCGGCGACGTTGAGATAGACGTCGAGCCCGGCGAAGGGCACGGCGCAGCGGGCCTCGAGCACCGCGAGGATCATGGCGAGGCGCGCACCGTCCCAGCCCACCACGGCGCGGCGCGGCTGCGAATGCGGCGTGGGGGCGACGAGCGCCTGCATTTCCACCAGCACGGGGCGGGTGCCCTCGATGCCGGCGAAGACGACCGAGCCGGGCGAGGGGTCGCCGCGGCCCGACAAAAAGAGGGCAGAGGGGTTGGGCACCTCGGCCAGGCCCGCGCCCGTCATCTCGAACACGCCGATCTCGTCGGCGGGGCCGAAGCGGTTCTTGACCGCGCGCAGGATGCGGAACTGGTGGCCGCGCTCACCCTCGAAATAGAGCACCGAATCGACCATGTGCTCGACCACGCGGGGACCCGCGATCTGGCCTTCCTTGGTGACGTGGCCCACTAGGACGACCGAGCAGCCCTTGCGCTTGGCGAAGGTGACAAGCTCGTGCGCGGCGGCGCGGACCTGGGCCACGGAGCCGGGCGCGCTGTCGACATTGTCGGCCCACATGGTCTGGATCGAATCGATCATGACCAGCTGGGGCGTGTCGCGGTCGAGCGTGGTGATGATGTCGCGCAGGGCGGTGGCGGTGGCCAGTTTCACCGGCGCGTCGCCCAAGCCCAGCCGCTGGGCGCGCATCCGGACCTGGGCGCTGGCCTCCTCGCCCGAGACGTAGACGGTTTTGAGGCCGGCTTGGGCGAAGCGGGCGGCGGCTTGCAACAGCAGCGTGGACTTGCCGATGCCGGGATCGCCGCCCACCAGCGTGGCCGAACCGGGGACGAGGCCGCCGCCAAGGACGCGGTCAAGCTCTGCCATCCCCGACATGGTGCGCGGCGGGGGCGCTTCGGCGGTGGAGAGGTCGCTGAGCGCGATGGCGTTGCCACGCTTGGTGCCCAGCGATTTGGACGCGGGGCCGGCGGAGAGCGGGGCCTCCTCGACGATGGTGTTCCATTCGCCGCAGGCGTCGCAGCGGCCGGACCACTTGGAATGGACTGCGCCGCAGGCGGTGCAGGTGAAGGAGGCGGTTTTTCCCATATGCGGGTGATGCCCCAAGCGCGGGGCGCGGTCAAACGCTGATGCCGTTCGGCCGGGCGGGGCGTGCTATTCGGCGGCGCGGTTGGGCAGGCCGACCACGGTGCCGTCGAGATCCGAGACCTCCTCGTAGCCCAGTTCGGGCAGGATCGGACGCAGGTCGTCGCGCAGGCGTTCGAGCTGGCTGACCGCGACGCTTTCCTCCATCTCGACCTCCTGGGCCCATTGCTTGAGCCGGACGCCGACCGCCTTGGCGTGGTCCAGGCGCTTGTTGAACTGCTCGACCTCCTGCTGGCGCTGCTTGAGGAAGGCGCGGGCGCGGTCGACCTTGTCGTCGGAATAGACCTCGGCCAGTTCGCGGCTGATGTAGGACATCTGGGCCGCCACCTCCATGATCTGCGGCTCCAGCGATTCCAGGTCGGGATGTTCGCGCATGTAGGCGAGGCGTTCGCGCACGGCGTCGAACTCGGACTGGATCCGGAACATGCCGGCGCGGTCGGCGGCGTGGGCCGCGGCATAGGCCTGGGTGACGTCCTGCATGTTCATGTGAAACCGGCGGTGCGAGTTTTCTAGCGCCATGACGCGGGCATTGGTGGGCAGGTAAAAGCACAGAAGAACGGCGAGGACGGTCAGGCCGATCTGGGCGATTTGGCCCGCGTTTTCATACACCTGTCCGCCGAAGCCGACCTGGAATTCCAGCCAGGGCAGGACGCCGAACGCGGCGAGCGCCGTGGCGAGCGTAAGCCCGAGCGCGGCCAGGGCGAACACGGCCACGGCAAGGCGGTTCAGGAAATACTGCGCAATCACGACTACCGAACGGAAGGTCTCGGTCATCACTTCCCCCCAAAGAAAGTGCACCACACTCTGTATCGGCAAGTTTACGCCGAGAAAGTGAAATCACCTACAGTAAATTTAAGGCATTTTGGGAGGATCGAGGGACAATCCCCTTTGTTCGAGAGGAATTGTTTCCGTTTACGCGACGACGCGGCCGGGCTTTTCGGTGAAATGCCCGATGGCCAGGGAGGCGAGAATGCAGCCGGTGAAGAGGTAGAGCCCCCAGGCGGTCTCGATCCGGCCGACGCCGATGCCCTTGGAGAGGGTGATGTAGACCGCGATGAGAAAGATGTCGGCCATGGCGAGTTTTCCCAGGACGTGCAGGACCGGCAGGGTCTTACGCCGCAAGAGGCCGAAATGGATGAGCGCGAGGCCGATGGTCTTCACGTAAGGCGCGAAGAGGGCGAAGAAGGTGACAATGAGGGCGAGGAAGACGTCGCTGTCCCAGAGCGACTGAAGCCCGGTGATGACGGAGATTTCCGACAGGCCGAAGAGCGGCAGCAGACCGGCGCGCATCAGGGGGGCGAACCAGGCGACGGGGAAAAGGACCAGCAGGGTCAGGTTGAGGTATTTGAGCATGAAAGGCCTTGGGTTGTATGACCCAGAGGTAAGGGGTGCGAGAGGCCGGGGCAAGCGCAGGGGAAACAGGGCCTCGGGGAGCGATGCGTGGGGCAAAAGTCTTGAGAGGACTTTTGCCAAAACCTTTGAGAAAGGTTTTGGCGTGCGGTCAGCGGACGGATTCGATCGGGCCTTCGGCGGAGCCGGTGATGAACTGTTCGAGATAGGGATCGCCGGAATTGTCCATCCGGGCCACAGGGCCGGTCCAGCGGATCTTGCCGCCGTGGAGCATGGCGACGTTGTCGGCGATGGCGCGCACGGAAGTCATGTCGTGGGTGATGGTCATGGCGGTGGCGCCCATTTCCACCACGATCTCGCGGATGAGCTCGTTGATGACGCCGGACATGATGGGATCGAGGCCCGTCGTTGGCTCGTCGAAGAAGATGATCTCGGGCTCGGCGCAGATGGCGCGAGCCAGTCCGACGCGTTTCTGCATGCCACCCGACAGCTCGGCGGGGTACTTGTCGGCCTGTTCGGGGGTGAGGCCGACGCGGCGCAGTTTCTCGATAGCGATCTCGCGCGCCTCCGCCCAGGGGCGTTTCAGCGAGCCGCGCAGCAGGCGGAAGGCGACGTTCTGCCAGACGGGCAGCGAGTCGAAGAGGGCGCCGCCCTGGAACAGCATCCCGAAGCGGGCGAGGAAGGCGTCGCGGTCGCCCTTGGTGACGTCCTGGCCGTCGAGGGTGATCAGGCCGCTGTCATGCTGGATGAGGCCGAGGATGCATTTCAGGACCACGGATTTGCCGGTGCCCGAGCCGCCGATGATGACCATCGACGTGCCCTTGGGGATCGACAGGTTCACGCCGCGCAGGACGTGGTTGTCGCCGAAGGACTTATGCACATCCGAAAGCTCGATCATACCGAGAAAAACACCCCCGTCAGCAGGAAGTTGGCGGCGAGGATGAGGATGGCGGCGGCCTGGACCGAGCCCTTGGTGGCGCGGCCCACGCCCTGTGCGCCACGGCCCGAGTTCATGCCGTAATAGCAGCCCATGACGGCGGCGATGACGCCGAAGACCGCGCCCTTGACGAGGGACGAGATGACGTCGAGCGGTTCGAGAAAGTTGACGGTGTTCTGGATATAGGTGGCGGCGTTGAAGCCGAGGTTCTGCACGCCCACGGTGTAGCCGCCGAGGATGCCGATGATGTCGCCCACGCCGACCAGCAGCGGCACGGTAATGAGGGCGGCCAGCACGCGGGGGGCGACGAGGTATTTCATCGGGTGGGTCGAGAGGGTGACGAGCGCGTCGATCTGCTCGGTCACTTTCATGGTGGCGATCTCGGCGGCGATCGAAGACGTGACACGGGCGGCGATCATCAGGCCGACCAATACGGGGCCCAATTCGCGCACCATGCCGATGGCGACGATCTGGGGCACCACGGCCTCGGCGTTGAAGCGCGCGCCGCCGGAATAGATTTGCAAGGCAAGCGCGCCGCCGGTGAAGATCGCCGTGAGTCCCACCACGGGCAGTGAGAGCCAGCCCACCTGCATCAGCGCGTTGAACACCTCGCGCGGGTAGTAGGGCGGGCGCAGGATGTGGCTGAAGGTCGAGAGGGCGAAGAGCGTGATCCGCCCCAGCATCGCAAGTGCTGCCAGCGTGTTGCGCCCGAGCGCGGCGAGGGGTGACAGGATCAGGGTCATCCGCCGGTATAGAGCCGGTCGTAGCGGGCGCCCATCGCGGTCAGGATTTCGTAGCCGATGGTGCCGGCATTGTCGGCGAGGTCGTCCACGGTCTGATCTTCGCCCAGGATGCGCAGCCACTTGGGATCATGGCCCAGCTCCGTGATGTCGACCGAGATCGAATCCATCGAGATGCGGCCCGCCACCGGGCAGGGCGTGTCGTCGGCGTAGAGCACGGTCTTGGGGCCCATGAGGCGGTGGAGGCCGTCGCCGTAGCCGGAGGAGACGGTGGCGATGCGGGTTTCGCGCGTCGCGGTGAAGGTGTTGCCATAGCCGACGGTCCCGCCCGGTTCCAGGTGGCGCGTCTGGATCACCGGCAGGTCGAGCGTGACCACGGGGCGGGCCCCCTCGAAGGGCAGACCGCCGTAGAGACCGATGCCGGGGCGGCACATGTCGAAGTGATAGTCTTTTCCCAGGAGTATACCACCCGTCTGGGCGAAACAGCGCGGCACGCCGGTGCCGTCTGTCATTTCCCTGAAGCAGGCAAGCTGTTGCGCGTTCATCGGGTGGTCGGGCTCGTCGGCGCAGGCGAGGTGAGAGATCAGCAGCACGGGGTTCGCCGCCAGTACCGTGTCGCGCACGGCGGCCCATTCGGCGGGTTCCATCCCCAGACGGTTCATGCCGCTGTCAAGCTGGATGCCGAAGGGGTGGCCGGGCAGCGCCTCGAGGTGGCGGATCAGCTGATCGGTCGAGTTCAGCATCGGCGTGAGGTTCAGATCCGAAATCATGTCGGTGTCGCCGGCCATGTGGCCCGAGAAGACGTGGATGTCCGGCTTGGGGCCGAGCGCCTGGCGCAGCGCGACGCCTTCCTTGGGGACCGCCACGAAGAAGGTTCGGGCGCCGGCGCGGGCCAGCGCGCGGGCGATGCGATCCATGCCGAGGCCGTAGCCGTCGGCCTTGACCACTGCGGCGGTTTCCACCTCGGTCTGCGCGTCGAGCGCGCGCCAGTTGGCGACGAGCGCGTCGAGGTCGATGGTAAGCTTGCCGGTACTACTCATGGGCCGTGGTTTTGACCGGATGGGACGGGGGGTCAAGCCCAAAGGCGGGCATGACGCCGGCTCAGAACTCGCCGCCGTCCTGCTGCCACGGTTTGACGAGGTTGCCGAAGCGGGTGAACTGGCCTTCGAAGCTGAGCTCGACGGTGCCGATGGGACCGTGACGCTGCTTGCCGATGATGACCTCGGCGCGGCCGTGCAGGCGCTCCATGCGTTCCTGCCAGGCGGCGATCTCTTCCAACTTGTCGTCGGAGGGTTTTTCGCGCTCGGCGTAGTATTCCTCGCGGAAGACGAACATCACCACGTCGGCGTCCTGTTCGATCGAGCCGGATTCGCGCAGGTCGGAAAGCTGCGGGCGCTTGTCCTCGCGGCTTTCGACCTGGCGCGAGAGCTGCGACAGGGCGATGACGGGGATGTCGAGTTCCTTGGCGATGGCCTTGAGGCCTTGGGTGATCTCGGAGACCTCGTTGACGCGGCTGTCCTTCGCCGAAGCGGGGCGCACGAGCTGAAGGTAGTCGACGATCAGAACGTCCAGCCCGTGCGTCCGCTTCAGCCGACGGGCACGCGCGGCCAGCTGGGAGATGGGCAGGGCGGGCGTGTCGTCGATGTAAAGGGGGCAGGATTCGAGGGTCTTGGCGGCCTCGACGAAGCGGCGGAACTCGGTCTCGGTCATGTCGCCGCGGCGGATCTGCTCGGAGGGCACCTCGGCGGCCTCGGAGAGCACGCGGGCGGCGAGCTGCTCGGCGCTCATCTCGAGCGAATAAAAGCCGACGACGCCGCCTTCGACCGCGCCTTCGGAGCCGTCGGGCAGCGTGCCGCGATTGTAGGCCTTGGCGATGTTGAAGGCGATGTTGGTCGCCAGCGACGTCTTGCCCATCGAGGGGCGGCCGGCGAGGATGAGAAGGTCGGACTTGTGCAGGCCGCCCAGTTTCTTGTCCATGTCGATGAGGCCGGTGGAGATGCCGGCAAGGCCGCCGTCGCGCTGGTAGGCGGCGTTGGCCACATTAACAGCGTCGGTTACGGCCCTGAGAAAGCTCTGAAATCCGGTCTCGGACTGGCCCTGTTCGGACAATTTGTAGAGCTTCTGTTCGGCCTCGACGATCTGGTCGCGGGGTTCCAGGTCGACCTCGGCGCGCTGGGCCTTTCCGGCGATGTCGTGGCCAAGCCCGATCAGCTCGCGGCGGATCGCCATGTCATAGATCATCTGCGCGTAGTCGCGCGCGGCGAAGGCCGAGATCGCGGCGCCGGCGAGGCGGGCGAGATAGGCGGGACCGCCCAGCTCCTTCAGGCCCTCGTCGTCTTCAAGGAAGGTCTTGAGCGTCACCGGCGACGCCAGGTTGCCCTTGGCGATGCGGGCGGCGGCGGTCTCGTAGATGCGGGCGTGGACGGGGTCGTAGAAATGCTGCGGGCCGATCAGGTTGGCGACCCGGTCGTAGATGTCGTTGTTGGTCAGGATCGCGCCCAGAAGCTGCTGTTCGGCCTCGGTGGAATGCGGCAGGGCATCCGGTGCCGGCGCGTCCTGTACGGCCGGTGTGCCGGACGCGTTGATGGTCGCAACTTCGTTCATTTCTTCCCCCGTACTGCTCTGGTTCCGGGTTGCGGCGCGATGGCCCCGATCGCGCTCTGCCCCAGTAGGGCGGTTTCTTAGCGAGGCGGCCTGCGCGGTGGCAACTTGTATCTTTGTGTGGATACTCTGTGGATATCCTCAAGCTACAATATTTTGCATCCCAGAGGACCCCAACGTCAAGATTTCGTTGTCGTGCGATGCGAGAGGCACGCTAACGTTGCGTCATCACAACGTTAAAAAAATTTCACGAACGGGGTTGCCCGGGGGGACGCCGCCGGCGACTCGGGGTCGCCTAGCTGCGGGCGGCCTGCCAGGCGCGCGGATCGTCGAGAAACGATTCGACCCCGTCGAGGGTGGCGGCGTCGAAGCTGCCCTGGGCGCGGGCCTCTGCCAGCACGTCGCGCCAGGTGCAGAGGTAATGCAGTGCCACGCCGTGGTCGCCCAGGGTCTTCTCGGTCTCGGGGAAGATGCCGTAGTAGAAGATGACGGCGGTGTGCCCGCAACTGGCGCCGGTGTCGCGGATGGCGTCGACGAAGCTGAGCTTGGAGCCGCCATCGGTGGTCAGGTCCTCGACCAGCAGAACGCGGTCGCCCTCGGTCATGGCGCCCTCGATCCGGGCGTTGCGGCCATAGCCCTTGGGTTTCTTGCGCACGTAGGTCATCGGCAGGGCCATGCGTTCGGCGACCAGCGCGGCGAAGGGGATGCCCGCGGTCTCGCCGCCGGCGATGTTGGTGAAGGCCTCGAAGCCCGCGTTGCGCATCACGGTGACGGTCAGGAAGTCCATCAGCGTGGACCGGATGCGCGGGAAGGAGATGAGCTTGCGGCAGTCGATATAGGTCGGGCTGGGCAGGCCGGAGGCCAGCGTGAAGGGCTCGTCGGCGTTGAAATGCACCGCCTCTATTTCCAGCAGCATCCGGGCGGTGAGGCGGGCGATCTCGGCTTGGTCGGGGTAGGTCGAAGGGATCATGCGGGCGGTCCTTGGTGGCAGGTGTCGGAGCCTCCGGCGGGGATATTTGGGGCCAGAGGAAGAATCAGGTCACGCGCCAGTGCAGCGGCATCTGGGGATCGAAGACGGTGACGGGGCCGTCACCGGTGTCGATGCTTGGCGGATAGGCGACCGGGTCGCCCCTGGTGAGCGTGATCGTGTCGGTGCTGACGGGCAGGCCGTAGAAGGCGGGGCCATGTTCCGAGGCGAAGCCGGCGAGGCGGTCGAGGGCGCCTTCCTGCTCGAACACCTCGGCCAGGATCGAGAGCGTGTTGGTGGCGGTGAAGCAGCCCGCACAGCCACAGGCCGTTTCCTTGGCCGCGTCGACATGGGGAGCCGAGTCCGTGCCGAGAAAGAAGCGGGCGTCGCCGGAGGTCGCGGCGGCGCGGAGCGCGAGGCGGTGTTCCTCGCGCTTGGCCACGGGCAGGCAGTAGTAATGCGGTTTGATGCCGCCCACGAGGAGGTGGTTGCGGTTGAGGACGAGATGGTGCGTGGTGATGGTGGCGCCGAGATTTTCAGGGTTCGATTTGACGTAGTCCACGCCTTGCCGCGTGGTGATGTGTTCCATCACGACGCGCAGGCCGGGTGTGGCGCGGCGCAGCGGGTCGAGCACGCGGTCGATGAACACCGCCTCGCGGTCGAAGATGTCGATCTCGGGATCGGTGACCTCGCCGTGCACGCAGAGCGGCATGCCGATTTCGGCCATGCGTTCCAGCACCGGACGCACGCGGTCGAAGTCGCGCACGCCGGAGGCGGAGTTGGTCGTGGCGCCCGCCGGGTAGAGCTTGAGCGCTGTCACCAGGCCCGACGCGTGGGCGGCGGCCACGTTAGCCGGATCGGTGTTCTCGGTGAGGTAGAGCGTCATAAGCGGGGTGAAGTCCATCCCCTCCGGGAGCGCCGCCAGGATCAGATCCCGGTAGGCGGCGGCCTCGGCCCCGGTCACGACCGGCGGCACGAGGTTGGGCATGACGATGGCGCGTCCGAAATGACGTGCGGTTTCGGGCAGGACCGCGCGCAGCACCGCGCCGTCGCGCAGGTGCAGGTGCCAGTCATCGGGGCGGGGGATGGTCAGCGTCCGGCTCATGGCCGAAGGCCTTACAACAGCGCGCGCGCCTGTGCCAGAGCCTCAGTCGATTTCGCGGGGCGGCATGGCCACGCCCTGTTCCTCGGCCTTGGCGTAGGCGGCGCGGATCGCGCGGCGAAACCGCGGACCCGGCGTTTCGCGCATCACGGCCTGCGCCAGCCGCGCGGTGTGGTAGAGACGTCCGTCGTCTTCGAGCCGGGCCAGGATGGACTTGAGGTAGGGCACGTCCGTCCGGCGGGCGCGGTAGAGCCGGGCGAGCGACGCGGTGTCGAGCTTGCCCGCGCTGAACCGGGCGATGATGCGCAGAAGGATGTTCATGCGTATCAGGCTGCGGTCCAGCCGCGGTCCCATGAAGCGCATCCGGAAGCGCATGACGTTGGCGCGGGCGAAGAGCGCCGCATGCATGGCGTCCTCCTCGATGTCCGGATCGTAGAGGATGACGGCGCGGTCGGCCGCGTCGAGCATGTCGGGGGCATAGCCGTAGCGGCTGGTGAAATCGAGCCGGCGGCGACGGCGGAACCGTTCGTCCCATTCGGTCATGCGCGGGTCGAGCGTGGCCTGCGGCTGGATCGCCAGCACCCTGGCGCCGGGGGCCGCGACCGAGAAGGCGGCGGCGGCATAGCCCGCGGGGCCGGCGCCGTAAAAGATCACCTGGTCGAACTCCTCGAAGAAGCCGTCATCGACGAGCCGGTCGAAATAGCCGTAGACGCGGCCTTCGCGGAACCAGCTGTCGGTCTTGCTGGCGAGGCAGAGATGCGACCATCCGAGCGCGCGCGCCAACTCCCAGCCCATCGGCCGGGCCTCGGGGGAGACCACGCGCAGGCTGGCGAAGGATTCGAAGGTCACCAGGAGGGTCGGCTTGTGCTCGATGAAGATCGCGGCATGGTCCGCCCCCAGCCGCTCGACATAGCCATCGGCATCGGCCACGTCGTCCAGCCGGTCCAGCCAGTCCTCCCAGTCCAGCCCGGACAGGGACGCCTCCAGCGCCTTGGGGGTATCTGCGCACATGCTCGATCCTCAATACTCGAAAAGCCCCGCTTCGCACGGGTGATTGATCGGCAAGCTAGGCAGCAAAAACGGCGAAACTTTGGAGAATTGGTGGGGTTTCTTGGGGGGCGGCAACGTACGGCGCGACTGGCGCGGCCCTTGACGGCGCGACAAACCCGTGCAGTTCTGCGGCGAAAGGGAGCCGCGATGACCGATCTGACATCCATAGACGACGTGCAGGCCATGCTGGCTCGGGAGGGCTATGTCTGCGGGCGCGGCCTGGGGACGGTGGTGTTCCTGGGGCTGCGCCTGGGCCGGCCCCTGTTCCTGGAGGGCGAGGCCGGCGTCGGCAAGACCGAGATCGCCAAGGCGCTGGCCGCCGGGCTGGGGCGGCGGTTGATCCGCCTGCAATGCTACGAGGGGCTGGATGCGTCGAGCGCGGTCTACGAGTGGAAATTCGCCGAGCAGATGATCGCCATTCGCGCCGCGGAGGCCACCGGCGGTGTCGACCGCGACAGGCTGACCGACGAGCTCTTCACCGAGGAGTTCCTGATCGAGCGGCCGCTCCTGCAGGCGATGCGCCCGCAGGAGGGCGGCGCGCCGGTGCTCTTGATCGACGAGCTGGACCGGACCGACGCGCCGTTCGAGGCGTTCCTGCTGGAGTCGCTGAGCGATTTCCAGGTGACGATCCCCGAGCTGGGGACGATCGCGGCGCCCGAGCCGCCCGTCGTCGTGCTGACCTCGAACCGCACGCGCGAGGTGCATGACGCGCTGAAGCGTAGGTGCCTGTATCACTGGGTCGACTACCCGACTTTCGACCGCGAGATCGAGATCCTGCAGGCCCGCGCGCCCGAGGCCGCCGAGACCCTCAGCCGCGAGGTGGTGGCCTTTGTCCAGAAATTGCGCACCGAGGACCTGTTCAAGAAACCGGGCGTGGCCGAGACCATCGACTGGGCCAAGTGCCTCCTGGCGCTGGACGTGATCAGCCTCAGCCCCGAGGTGATCGCCGACACGCTGGGCGCGATCCTGAAATACCAGGACGATATCCAGAAATTGCAGGGCTCCGAGGCCAAGCGCATCCTCGACGAGGCCAAGGCGGGGCTGGAGCCGGCGTGACTCTTCCTCTGGCCTTAAATATCCCGGGGGTTTGGGGGCTGGCCCCCAATCCAACCTGTGTTTGGGGGCTGGCCCCCAATCCAACCTGTGTTTGGGGGCTGGCCCCCAATCCAACCTGTGTTTGGGGGCTGGCCCCCAATGGAACCGGCATTCGGGGCCGCCGCGCCCGCGCCCGTGCCTGATGGAATACCCCGACCTCGACCTGCCGGAGAATCCCAGGCTTGGCCACAACATCACCCATTTCGCCCGTGCCCTGCGCAAGGCCGGGGTTCCGGTGGGGCCGGGGCGGGTGATCGACGCGATCCGGGCGGTCGAGGCGGCGGGGTTCACCTCGCGGTCCGATTTCTTCTACGCGCTCAGGGCCTGTTTCGTCAGCCGTCCCGAGCATCGCGCGGTCTTTGCCCAGATCTTTCGGCTTTACTGGCGCGACCCGCGCTACATGGAGCACATGATGGCGATGATGCTGCCCGCCATTCGCGGCGTGCAGGAGGACCGCACGGCGCAGGCGGCCGAAAAACGCGCCGCCGAGGCGCTGCTGGACGGGATCGAGCCGGACATCCCCGAGGCGGAGCCGCAAGGGACTGACGAAGAAACGCAAATCGAGATCGACGCCTCGCTGACCATGAGCCGCGACGAGCGGCTGAAGACCCTCGATTTCGAACAGATGAGCACCGCCGAGATCGCGCAGGCCAAGCGCATGCTGGCAAGGCTGAGCCTGCCGGTGAAGCCCTTTGCCTCGCGCCGGGGGATGCCCAGCCACACCGGCCACCGGGTCGATGCGCGCAAGACGCTTCGCGCGGCGATGCGGCGCGGCGGCGAGATGCGCCGGATCCACCTGCAGAAACCGCGCCCGCGCTGGCCGAACCTGGTGGTGCTGTGCGATATTTCCGGCTCGATGAGCCAGTACAGCCGGATGGTCCTGCATTTCCTGCATGCCGTGGCCAACCAGAAGGGGGCGGGCTGGGCCAAGGTACATGCCTTCACCTTCGGCACGCGGCTGACCAACATCACGCGCCACCTGGACACGCGCGACGTCGATGCAGCGCTGGCCGCCGCCGGTGCCGAGGCGCAGGATTGGGAAGGCGGCACCCGGATCGGGGACTGCCTGCACCAGTTCAACTGCGACTGGTCGCGTCGGGTGACGGGGCAGGGCGCGGTCGTGCTGCTGATCACCGACGGGCTGGACCGGGACGGGACCGCGGACCTGGGCCGCGAGATGCAGCGCCTGCACCTGTCGGCGCGGCGGCTGATCTGGCTGAACCCGCTGCTGCGCTGGGACGGGTTCGCGCCCAAGGCGGCGGGGATCAAGGCGATGCTGCCCCATGTCGACGCGTTTCGTGCGGGTCATTCCATCGCCACGCTGGAAGATCTTGCCGCGGTCATCAGCCGGCGCGAGGATGCCGGCGAGAAAACGCGCCTCATGCCACAGCTGTGAGCCCGGGCCGATCGGCGGCGCCATGCCGATTTTACGCCCCGGTGTCGGGAACCCCCCATGCACCCCCAACGTTGGGGAGGGTAGCCACGCAAGCGCGGGGCATCCGAATTCTGGGAGAGAGACATGCGTAGACTGACCCTGACATCGACGACCGCGGCCCTCGCTTTGGCGATCGGCCAGACTGCACCGCTGCCACTGGCGGCTGAAACGGCGTTGCAGGAGGCGCAGGACGGAACGTATCGCACCGCGCAAGCCGATATCGACACGGCCGAGCCGAATGGCGACGAGTCGGTGCTGTCGCAGGCAGCCGAGGAGGTCGAAAACGCCGCCGAGGCCGCCGAAGCCGAGGGCGAGGCCGCTGCAGAGGCTGCTGAAGCCGAGGCAGCCCAGGCCGCGCAGGCCGCCGAAGAGCAGGCCGAAGCAGAGCAGCAAGCCGCCGAGGCCGAAGCGCAGGCCGAAGCGGATGCCGCCGCTAAAGCCGAAGCGGATGCCGCGGCGCAGGCCGAAGCGGACGCCGCTGCGCAAGCCGAAGCAGATGCCGCGGCGCAAGCGGAAGCGGACGCCGCCGCGCAAGCCGAGGCCGATGCGGCAGAGGCAGAGGCCGAGCAGGCTGCGGAGTCGACGGCTGAGAGCGTCGAAGAAGATGCGCAGCAGCTGGAGCAGGCGCTCGAGGCCGAGCAGGCCGAGGCCGAAGCGCAGTCAGAAGCGGAGGCAACAGCCGAGACCGAGGCAGAGGTGCAGGCCGACGGGTCTGCCGATACCGCCGAGACCACCGAGGCTGAGGCCAACGAGCCCGAGACAAACGAGGCCGAGGCCGCCGCGCAGGCCGAGGCAGGCGCCGAGACGGAGGATGCCTCCGAGACGGCCGAGCAGGATGCAACCGAGTTGGAGCAGGCGCTTGAGGCCGAGCAGGCGGGGAGCGAAGCCGGAGCCGAGGCCGAGGACAGCGCCGACCCTGGCGACGCTGCCGACGCGGCGGGGCAGGATGCAACCGAGCTGGAGCAGGCGCTTGAAGCGGAACAGACCGATACCGACACGGCTGCCGGCAGCGAAGAACAGACGGGTCAAGAACAGACCGGCGAAGAACAGACCGGCGAAGAACAGACAGCGGACCAGGCCGCCACCGAGCAGCCCGAGCCGCAGATCGACGAAGACCCGGTCGAACAGGCAGAGGCACAGGCCCAAGCCGCGGCCCAAGTCGAGGAGCAGGCCGCTGACGTGGCTGCTGCCAGTGACGATGCCGAAGCCGTGAACAGCGAAGAGGTGACGCTGACCGACGAGAACACACGGTCCTCGGACGAGGAGTTCGAGACGACGGTGGGCGGCAATGCGCAGACCGAGGCCAACACCCAGAACGCGCCCGCCGCAGGCACCCCCGTGACCAGCGACGACCGCGACGAGAACCTGCGCAATATCCTGACCGCCGCGGCCGCCATCGGCCTGGGCGCATATACGATCGGGCAGGTGACAGATGACGGCGGCACGGTCGTGTCCAACAGCGGCGACCGCGTCGTGGTCGAGCGCGACGGGCGCTATCGCATCATCAAGGATGACGACGCGCTTCTGCGCCGTCCGGGCAGCGACGTGCGGGTCCAGACCTTCGACGATGGCTCGACCCGCAGCACCGTGACGGCCCAGGACGGCAGTCAGACCATCACCGTGCGGGCTGCGGACGGCCGCGTTCTGCGCCGCACGCAGGTTTATCCCAACGGAGACCAGGTGGTGCTGTTCGATGACACGCGCCAGGTCGAGGCGGTGAACGTGCAGCAATTGTCGGACACCCGCGCGCAGGAATATGAATATGCCAACGCGTCGGAAGACGAGCTGCGCCAGGCCATCTTGGCCACGCGGGATGCGCCGACCGCGCGCCGCTTTTCGCTGAACCAGGTGCGCTTCGTGGACGCCGTTCGCCACCAGGTGCCGGTGATCGCGCTGGATACGGTGAACTTCGAGACCGGCAGCGCCGTCATCCGGCCGGAAGAGGCCAAGGCGCTGTCGGTGCTGGGCAACGCCATGCGGGACTCCATCTCGGAGGATCCCCGCCAGGTGTTCCTGATCGAAGGTCACACCGACACGGTCGGCCCGGCCAGCATGAACCTGGCCCTGTCCGACCGCCGCGCTGAATCGGTGGCGCTGGCGCTGACCGAGTATTTCGACGTGCCGCCGGCGAACATGATCGTGCAGGGCTATGGCGAAGCCGACCTGAAGATCCGCCAGGCCGGTGACATCCGCGAGAACCGCCGCGCGGCGGTCCGCAACATCACCGGGCTTCTGAACGACAGCTGAACGGTGTCGCCGGGGGACCGACGGGGCCGCCCTCCGCAGGATTGCGGGGGGCGTCCTTTTTTGTGCGCGGCGCCCGAGATTCTTCGTACGAAGAATGTTGGGGCCACAGCTTGCCGAAATTTCGTTTGTGAAAGCGGTGTGCCCGGCCCATATTGACGCCATGTCCGACCGTTTCGACACCATACCCGAAACCGCGCTGGCCTGGTTCGAGGCCGGCAAGGGCGCGGCCCTGGCCACTGTCGTCGAGACCTGGGGCAGCGCGCCCCGGCGCGTGGGCAGCCAGTTGGCCATCTCGGGGGAGGGCGAGATCGAGGGATCGGTCTCGGGCGGCTGCGTCGAGGGCGCGGTGGTCGCCGAGGCGCTGGACGCCATCGAGGCCGGCACGCCCGTGATGCTGGAATACGGCGTCAGCGACGGCGATGCCTTTGCCGTGGGGCTGGCCTGTGGCGGCACGATCCGGGTTCTGGTCGAGCCCGTGGGCAGCGTGATGCCGGTGGAGATCCTGAAGGACCTCGTGCTGGCGCGCGAGGCGCGGGTGCCGGTGGCCTATGTCACCGGCATGGAGGCCGAGCGCAGGCTGGTGCGCGAGGATTTCGACGACCGTTTTCGCGCCGACCGTTCGGGGTTCGAGGAGGATGGGACCACCTTTGTGGCGATCCACAATCCGCCCTTGCGGATGATCATCGTGGGGGCCGTGCACATTGCCCAGGCGCTGGTGCCGATGGCGCGGGTGGCCGGGTACGATCCGCTGTTGATCGACCCGCGCGAGAGCTTCGGCAGCGACACGCGCTTTCCCGGAGAGACGATACTGCACGACTGGCCCGACGAGGCCGTGGCCGCCTATGGCCTCGACGCGCGCACGGCATTGGTGCTGCTGACCCACGATCCCAAGCTGGACGATCCGGCGCTGGAGGCGGCGTTGGCATCGGATGTCTTTTACATCGGCGCGCTGGGCTCGACCCGGACCCATGCCAAGCGCGTGGCGCGGCTGGAGGCGAAGGGCTTTGACGCGGGCCAGATCGCGCGCATCCACGGGCCGGTGGGGCTGGATATCGGCGCGGCGGGGCCATCCGAGATTGCCGTGGCGATCCTGGCGGAAGTGACCTGCGTGCTCAGGAAAGGCGGATGAAGTTCGGGCCGGTTCCGCTGGACCGGGCGGCGGGCGCGATCCTGGCGCATAGCGAGCACCTGCCGGACGGGCGGCTGCGCAAGGGGCAGGTGCTGGCGGAGGCGGATATCGCCCGGCTGCGCGCGGCGGGGCTGGAGAGCGTTGACGTGGCGGTTCTGGACTCGGGCGACGTGCACGAGGATGCCGCCGCCGCCCGGCTGGCCGAGGCGGTGCTGGACGGCGCCGCGGGCCTGTCGCTGAGCCGGGCGTTCACGGGGCGGGTCAACCTGGTGGCCGAGGCGCCCGGCGTGGTGGAGGTGGACGCGGCCAAGGTGACGGCGGCCAACCTGCTGGATCCGATGATCACGCTGGCCACCGTCGCGGCGTGGTTCCAGACCCATCCCGGCGGGATGGTGGCGACGGTCAAGATCATCGCCTACGGGGTGGCGGCAGAGGCGCTGGACCGCGCGGCGGAGGCGGCACGGGGCGCGATCCGGCTGCACCGGCCGCGATTCGAGACCGCCAGCCTGATCGTGAGCGACACAGCCGAAGGTCCCGGACTGCGCGGGGTCGAGGCGATCCGCACGCGGCTGGCGGGCCTGGGGATGCGCCTGAAACAGACGCTGAGTTGCCCGCATGAAGTCCCCGCGCTGGCCAAGGCCATGGCGGCGGCAAGCGGCGAGGTGGTCCTGGTGCTGACGGCCTCGGCCACGTCCGACGCGCGCGATACCGGCCCCGAGGCGCTGCGCCGCGCGGGCGGCACGGTGGCGCGGTTCGGCATTCCGGTCGATCCCGGGAACCTGCTGTTCACCGGACGGCTGGGAGAGCGGCCGGTGATCGGGTTGCCCAACAGCGCCCGGTCGCCGGTGCTGCACGGGGTGGACTGGGTGCTGGCGCGGATCGCCTGCGGCGTGCCGATCGGGGACGCGGATTTCGCGGCGATGGGCGTGGGTGGCCTGCTGAAGGAAATCCCGACGCGTCCGCAGCCGCGCCAGCGGAAACAGGCCGGGTAGGGACGCCAGGCAGGGGGCAGGGCCCGCCCGGCGCATGGGGTCAGCCGTCCAGGTGCGAAAGCTTTTCGAGGATGCCGGTCCAGCCCCAGCGATGGCCTTCGCGCTGCTCTTCGCTGACGAAGCGGACCTGGGTCAGTTCAACGCGCGTGCCGCCCGGACCGGGGGTGAAGGTGATCGTCACCTCGCTGTCGTCGCGCGAGGCATGGCTTTCCCAAGTGAAGACCAGCCGGTTGGGCCGGTCGATTTCCCTGTAGGTTCCGGTATGGGGCAGGTCCTTGTCGCCGTTGCGCATGATGATCTCGAACCGTCCGCCCTCGACCGCGTCCGAGGACGCGCGGGGCACGACGGTTTCGCCGGGGCAGATGAAGCGTTTCATGGTTTCGGGGTCGAGCCAGGCGTCGAACAGCCGTTCGGGCGTGGCGTCGATCACGCGTTCCACGGTGAGGGTGAGGTCGGTTTCGGTGGCAGTCATGGATCGGTCTCCTGTGTGAGCAGATGGTCGAGTGCCTCCAGCCGGAGGGCCCAGATCGAACGCAAGTCGCGGAACCAGAGGTCGACATGGGCCAGTTCCTCGACCCGCAATTCGATCAGGTGCTCGCGCCATTCGGTGCGGCGCGTGACCAGCCCCGCGCCTTCGAGCACCTTGATGTGCTTGGAGACGGAATTGAGGCTCATGTCGAAATGCGCGGCGATGTCGGTCACCCGGAGCGGTCCTTGCTGCGCCAGGAGCGTCAGGATGGACCGGCGGGTGGGGTCGCCTGCGGCCTTGAAAATATCGGTCAGTCGGTGCTGTGATTCTTGTTCAACCATAAGGGTGAATAACACGGCGTAGGCCTTCAATCAACCAAATAGATGAATGATAAGGCGCATCTGCTGCGGCCCGGGTCGACCCGCGCGCGGAAACCGCGCGCCGGCAGGATGCGCGCAAGTACGACGAAGGCAGGGGGGGTGGCGCGACAGAAAGTGCCTTCTCAAGTGCGGGGCGGCGTGTTTAACTCCGGTCAGCCAATTAGAAAAGCCAATGGGAGGAGCCGATGGCACAGGTCAAGATGACCGTGAACGGCAAGCCTGCGTCCGGCGAGGTGGAAGGACGCACGCTACTTGTCGATTTTATCCGAGATACGCTGGGCCTGACGGGCACGCATGTGGGCTGCGACACCAGCCAGTGCGGCGCCTGCGTGGTGCATGTGGACGGCAAGGCGGTGAAGGCGTGCTCGATGTTCGCGGCCGAGGCCGAGGGCACGGAGGTGACCACGATCGAGGGGATGGCGGCGGATGACGGCACCATGACCCCGGTCCAGCAGGCGTTCCAGGAATTCCACGGGCTGCAATGCGGGTTCTGTACACCGGGGATGGTGATGTCGGCAGAGGCGCTCTTGAAGGACAACCCCAACCCGACCGAAGCAGAAGTGCGCGAGTACCTGAAGGGCAATATTTGTCGCTGCACCGGATACCACAACATCGTCAAGGCGATCCTGGCGGCATCCGGTCAGGACGTGTCAGGGATCGCTGCGGAGTAGACACGGATGCTGACCGGCCCGCCCAAGCTGCGCACATGCCTTTGGTTTCACGACCGCGCCAAGGAGGCGGCGGAGTTCTACGTGACTCTGTTTCCCGACAGCCGGATCGACGAGGTCAGCGAAGTCGATGGTGACGTGGTGGTCGTGGAACTGACGCTGGGACAAGTGCCGTATCAGTTCCTGCAGGCGGGGCCGCATTTCACCCTGACGCCCGCGGCGTCGATCAGTGTTCTGACCGAGGATCAGGCCGAAACAGATCACCTGTGGGACAAGCTGAGCGACGGGGGCGAGGAAGGACTGTGCGGCTGGCTGACCGACCGGTTTGGCGTCAGCTGGCAGATCGTGCCGCGCCGGTTGCTGGAGTTGCAGGGCGGCCCCGATGCCGAGACGGTTCGGGCGGCCATGTTCAAGATGAAGAAGATCGAGATTGCGGCCCTGGAAGAGGCCGCAGCCTAAACAACAGGATCGGGCCTGTGCGCCCGCCAATATGGGAGGACTAACACATGCCCAAAGATGGTGGCATCGGCGCCAGTTCCAAGCGGCGCGAGGACGTACGGTTCCTGACGGGGGCCGGCAATTATACCGACGACATCAACCTGCGGGGACAGGCCTATGTGCATTTCCTGCGCTCGGACGTCGCACACGGTACGCTGAACAGCGTGGACACCAGCGCCGCCGAGGGCATGCCCGGGGTGATCAAGATCTTCACCGGCGCGGATTTCGCCGAGGTGGGGGGCATTCCCTGCGGCTGGCAGGTGACGGACCGCCATGGCGAGCCCATGCAGGAGCCGCCGCACCCGGTGCTGGCACAAGGCAAGGTCCGCCATGTGGGCGATCCCATCGCCGCCGTGGTGGCCGAGAGCCGCGAACAGGCGCGGGACGCCGCCGAGGCGATCGAATTGGACATCAGCGATCTGCCCGCCGTGATGGACATGAAGGAGGCGCTGAAGGACGGCGCCACAAAGGTGCATGACAACCTGACGAGCAACCTTTGCTACGACTGGGGCTTCGTCGAGGAGAACAAGGGCGCGGTGGAAGAGGCGATCAAGAACGCCGCGCATGTCACCACGCTGGAGCTGGTGAACAACCGGCTGGTGCCCAATGCGATGGAGCCGCGCGTGGCGGTGGGCGATTACAGCCGCGCGACCGATGACAGCACGCTTTACACCACATCGCAGAACCCGCACGTCATTCGCCTGTTGATGGGCGCCTTCGTGCTGGGCATCCCCGAGCACAAGCTGCGCGTCGTGGCGCCCGATGTGGGCGGCGGTTTCGGCTCGAAGATCTATCACTATGCCGAGGAAGCGTTCTGCACCTTCGCCGCGAAAAAGTTGAACCGGCCGGTGAAGTGGACCTGCTCGCGCTCGGAGGCTTTCATCAGTGACGCCCATGGCCGCGATCACGTGACCAAGATCGAACTGGCGCTGGATGCGGACAACAACTTTACCGCTGTGCGCACGGAAACCTATGCCAACATGGGGGCGTATCTGTCGACCTTCGCGCCGTCGATCCCGACGTGGCTGCACGGCACGCTGATGGCGGGCAATTACAAGACGCCCAATATCTACGTGAACGTGAAGGCGGTTTTTACCAACACCGTACCGGTGGACGCCTATCGCGGGGCCGGGCGGCCTGAGGCGACGTACCAGCTGGAGCGCGTCATCGACAAGGCGGCGCGTGAGCTGGGTGTGGACCCGATCGAGCTGCGGCGGCAGAACTTCATCACCGAGTTCCCCTATGCCACGCCGGTGGCCGTGGAATACGACACGGGCGATTACAACGCCACGATGGACAAGCTGCTGGAGATCATCGACAAGGACGGTTTCCAAAAGCGGCTGGAAGACAGCAAGGCCAAGGGCCGTCTGCGAGGCCTTGGCGTGAACTGCTATATTGAGGCCTGCGGCATCGCGCCGTCGAACCTGGTGGGGCAGTTGGGCGCGCGGGCCGGCTTGTATGAATCCGCGACCGTGCGAGTGAACGCCACCGGCGGGATCACCGTGATGACGGGCAGCCATAGCCACGGACAGGGGCACGAGACCGCTTTCCCGCAAGTGGTGGCCGACATGCTCGGCATCGACGAGAGCATGGTCGAGATCGAACACGGCGACACGGCCAACACGCCGATGGGCATGGGCACCTACGGCTCCCGCTCCATCGCCGTGGGCGGCAGCGCCATGGTCAAGGCGACCGAGAAGATCATCGCCAAGACCAAGAAGATCGCGGCCCACCTGCTGGAAGCCTCGGAGGCGGATATCGAGCTGAAGGACGGACAGTTCACCGTTGCGGGTACCGACAAGTCGGTGGCCTGGGGCGACGTGACGCTGGCGGCTTACGTGCCGCACAACTACCCGCTGGAAGAGATCGAGCCGGGGCTGGAGGAGACCGCGTTCTATGACCCGGCGAACTTCACCTACCCGTCGGGCGCCTATGCCTGCGAGGTGGAGGTGGACCCCGAGACCGGCAAGGTCACGATCGAGCGCTTTGCCGCGGCCGACGATTTCGGCAATGTCATCAACCCGATGATCGTTTCGGGGCAAGTGCATGGCGGGCTGGCGCAGGGGATCGGGCAGGCACTGCTGGAGCAGACCTCCTACGATGCCGACGGCCAGCTTCTGAGCGCGTCCTACATGGATTACGCGATGCCGCGTGCCGATGACGTGCCGTTCTACCAGGTCGATCATTCCTGCCAGACGCCTTGCACGCACAACCCGCTGGGGGTGAAAGGCTGTGGCGAGGCTGGCGCGATCGGCAGTCCTCCTTCGGTGGTCAATGCCGTGGTGGATGCGCTGCAACGCGCTGGGCATGATGTGACGCATATCGACATGCCGCTGACGCCGTCGCGCGTCTGGCAGGCGATGCAAGGGTAAGGAGAGAGACGATGTACGCATTCGAAATCGAACGCCCGAGCACGGTGGCCGACGCGGTGAAGCTCTTGAAACAGAGCGACGAGAACCAGGCGCTGGGAGGCGGGCAGACCCTGATCCCCACGCTGAAGCAACGGCTGGCCGCGCCCGAGGTGCTGGTCTGCCTGAGCGGGATCGACGAGATCAAGGGCGTCTGCACCGATGACAATGGCCGGATCTGCATCGGCGGGGGCACGACCCACGGCGATGTGGCGGCAGGATCGGGAGCCTATCCGGCGCTGGTCTGGCTGGCGCAGAATATCGGCGACCCGGCGGTGCGCAACCGGGGCACCATCGGCGGCAGCCTCGCCAACAACGACCCGTCGGCCTGCTATCCGGCGGCGGTGCTGGCCTCTGGCGCGACGGTGGTGACGAACGAGCGTGAGATCGCCGCCGATGATTTCTTCGACGGCATGTTCGCCACCGCGCTGAACGAGGGCGAGATCATCACCGAGGTGAAATTCCCGGTGCCTGAGAAAGCCAACTATCAGAAGTTCGAACAGCCCGCGTCCCGCTTTGCGCTGGTCGGTGTGTTCGTGGCGAAGTTTGCCGACGGTGTGCGCGTGGCCGTGACCGGCGCGTCGGAAGAGGGCGTGTTCCGCTGGAGTGAGGCCGAAGAGGCGCTGGGCGGCAATTTCTCGGCCTCGGCGCTGGACGGTCTGTCGGTGCCGGCGGACGGGATGATTTCGGACCTGCACGGATCGGGAGCGTATCGTGCGCATCTGGTGTCTGTGCTGACAAAGCGGGCGGTAGAAGCGGCCTGAGCGCCATAAAATCCGAACTGGTTGAACCGAAGCCCGGCCTTTCTTAGAGAAGGCCGGGCTTTTGCTTATGTCAGGTCGGAGCGCGCAGGCGCTTCGGTGAGGACAGGTTTTCGTGTATATGGCCCACCCATTTCTCGCTATGGATGTGCCTTGCGGAATTTTCGCAAACGCGTGCTATTCTCTCGCATCCAATCGGGAGGACTCAACATGTCTGATTATTTCGATCTGGGCGCCTATACCCGCCCCGTGACGTCGGTTCCCGTAGCCCAGACCTGGTTTGATCGCGGCCTTGTCTGGTTGTTTGCCTATAACCATGAAGAGGCCATCGTCTGTTTCGAGAAGGCGATCGAGGCCGATCCGGAGTGCGCGCTGGCGCATTGGGGCATCGCCTATGGCATCGGGCCCAATTACAACAAGGCGTGGGAGGTTTTCACGCCGGAGGAAAAGGCGCCCGCGCTGGAGCGCGCCCACGACGCGCTGAAGGCGGGGCTGGCGCTGGACGGCGCGCGTCCCCTGGAGCGCGCGCTGCTGGAGGCGCTGGCGTCGCGCTATCCTACCGATCCTGCGATCGAGGATTACCAGCCCTTCAATGACGGCTTCGCCGAGGCGATGCGCCCGGTCTACGAGGCGCACAAGGACGACCTCGATGTGGCGTGCTTCTTCGCGGAAGCGCTGATGAACCGCACGCCTTGGCAGCTTTGGGATTTCCAGAGCGGCGTGCCCAACCCCGAAGGCTCGACCGTCGAGGCGATGGCGGTGCTGGAACGCGCCTTTGCCGAGACGCCCGGCGCGTGGGACCATCCCGGCCTGTTGCACATGTACATTCACCTGATGGAGATGTCGCCCCATCCCGAAAAGGCGCTGCGCCACGGCGACCGTCTGACCGATCTGGTGCCGGATGCGGGGCACCTTGTGCATATGGGCACCCATATCGACGTATTGTGCGGCGACTACCAGAACGTGCTGGCGCGCAACCTTGCCGCCGCAGAGGTGGACGAGCGGTTCAAGGATTATGCGGGGGCCGCCAATTTCTATGCGCTCTACCGCATTCACAACCTGCATTTCGCGGCCTATGGCGCGATGTTCCTGGGACAGAAGGCGGCGGCCATTGGCGCCGCCACGCGTTTGCGCGGCGAGGTGCCCGACGAGGTGGTGCGGTCCTATCCCGACATCTTCGAGACCTTCGTGGCCGCCGCGCCGCATGTCTATATCCGCTTCGGGATGTGGGAGGAGATCCTGGAACTGGATCAGCCCGAGGACACCGAGCTTTACGTGACCACCGACGCGCTGATCTGTTACGCCAAGGCCGTGGCGCTGGCCAATCTGGGACGCCATGCCGAGGCAGAGCGCATGGCGGCGGCGTTCACCGAGGCCTACGCGCTGGTGCCTGACACAAGGATGCTGTTCAACAACAAGGCCCGCGACGTCCTGGCCGTGGGCGAGGAGATGATGAAGGGTGAACTGGCCTTCAAGGCCGGGCAGCGGGAGGCGGGACTGGAGCACCTGCGCCGTGCGGTCGCGCTGGATGACGGGTTGGAATACGAGGAGCCGTGGTCCTGGCCGCAACCGACGCGCCATGCGCTGGGGGCGCTTCTGATGGAGGCGGGGAAATACGACGAGGCCAAGGCGGTCTATCGCGCCGACCTGGGCCTGGATGGAAAGTTGCCGCGGCCCAGCCAGCATCCGCGCAATGTCTGGGCGCTGCACGGCCTGCACGAATGCCTGCAACGGCGCGGCGCGCCGGAGGAAGTGCCGCATGTGAAGCTGCTGCTGGACCAAGCGGTCGCACGGGCCGATATTCCCGTTCGCGCAAGCTGTCTGTGCCGCAAGGCCGCGGCCTGAGCGGCAGAGCCCGATTGCGCCGCGATCCCCTTGCCGGATGTGGCGCGCTGCCACCGTGACGGTGCAGCGCTGATACAATGTCAGCCTGCCGATGGCCTCGCGGATTTCTGCGGTGGCGGGAGGGTGTCGCATGTCGGGTCGGCGCGACCAAGCTGTCGTTCACTACGGAGGCGATCGCCAGCCCACAGGAGGGGCTGACGATGGCCGGGCCGCTGCGCGGCTGTTAACCGGCTGGGGGCTCGGTGCCAGTGACTTGTAACGGACACGATCCTGACAGTTGTTGCGGGCGGCACAGATGTCGGCTGCGTCATATTATAGTGTAGATTGCTCGGACATGACGATCATGATAGCCGAAAATCTCAAGCCCTGATTAAACATGTAAAATTACTGCAAATCAAATGTCACTGTCGAAAACCGTACTCGATAAGACCAGCCTTCCGAAGGCAGTGCTTTTCATGTGCGCGCTGTGTCTGCCCTTCAAACCTGCTTTCGCCTGCATGCCTCTCAACGAGCCGCTGGGTATCTCGATATGCCTCGACGACACGTCATGGGAGCCGCGTGAAGACGCCGGCGATGACTTTCTCTTCTACAATACCGCCGTTGGTTTTGCCGCCAACGTCAGGATTTTCGACGGGGGCACGAATGACGGCTTGGAAAGCGAACGCGCCGCACGCCGCCTGGCCGAGGCAGACAGCGAAGAAACCCGGGATTTCGCTCTTTTGCAGGCCGGAAAGGTTGCAAGCGGCAACTTTGTTTACGTCGCCCGCGGGGTACTGAACGGCCGGTTCAATATCTATGTGAATACGGTCTCTGTAGGCCCGACAAAAACGCTGCGCCTCACCACCTGGCGCATGGGCGACACGCTGTCCGATAGCGATCGCGAAATGCATATCGCGTTTGGAAATCTGCTGAAGACCGAGCCGTGAAACCTGCGGCTGTCGTCCTGACCTGAACATATCGCAACACAGACACAAGGTGCTTCATAGTGGGTTTTTTCACGGGTTTGGACGCAAACGATCATGACGGGCACTTCGATGCGCTAACCAACATGCTGGAGGCGAAGCACGGTGTCGCGATCCCCCCCGCGCAGGAGCGCGCCGCGTTCTGGCATGAGACGGAAACCGTTTTCAATGCTCCGCTCGGACAAGAGGTCAGATCGTTTCTAGGTTTCATCGCGGATGTCGCCGCCAGCGGGCATTTCGAGACACTGGTCGGTGACAAAGGGAAAATGAAGCCAACGCAGCCCTGCCAGTATCTCCTTGAACTAAAGGATCTGACCGACATCGACCCCTTGCTCAAAGGGATCAGTTTCATGCAAACTCGCCAGTCGCGATCATACTTTTCAATTCTGTCATCCCGGCAAGCGCAATCCCCCTGTCCAACGGCAAACTACGCGCTGCAAAGATACAAGGGCAAAAAGGAACTGGTGCGCAGCCCATATGGTGATGTCAGTCTCATTTCCTTTGCGCTTCGGTTTTTCGGAGACAGATCGAGAAAGGAAGGCCGTTCGTTGAGTTCGGCCTCATCAGATGCCGAGGCGTTTTACGCGGAAGCATGCCGGTGTTTTGGCGATCCGGCTGAATTGGGCGCAGGCGTGTATTTTTTCGAAGCCGACAATGCCGAGATATTGATCAGGCCACTTGCCGATATCGGGATTGATCTGAGTGTATTCGACCTGCGCAAGCCGTGGCCCGTTTCAGATGAGCTTTTGAGGCTGTTGGATGGCGGGATGGCGACGTTCAAAGCCTGACCCGCCACATCCAATGCGGCGTTGCTCCGGCGGATGTCTGGCATGGCGCACGCGGGGTCCGGGGCTGATCGGCCCCTTGTGGATAACTGTCACATCCCCGTCACGGAATCGCGCTACCCAAATCGCAAGATGTTCCGCCAAATCCAGTGCTTGCCAGAGGCGGAACACGATATATAGTGAACTCAATCAAGGGGCGGCTGTCACGCCCCGCACCAGAGCACGAGGCGATTACGAGCGGGGGTAACTAAGGTCATGGATGCAGATTTCAGGACGGAATTCGTAAGGTCGCCTTCGGCGCTGAAACATCATCCGGCGCTGGTTCTGAATGCCGATTATCGGCCGCTCTCCTATTACCCGCTGTCGCTTTGGCCCTGGCAGGATGCGGTCAAGGCGGTGTTCCTCGACCGGGTCGATATCGTCGCCGAATACGAGGACACGGTGCGAAGTCCCTCGACCGAGATCAGGATACCCTCGGTCATCGTCCTCAAAGATTACGTCAAACCTCAAAAGCGCGTGGCCTTCACGCGCTTTAACTTGTTTTTGAGGGATGAATTCCAGTGCCAGTATTGCGGGGCGAAGGGGGATCTGACCTTCGATCACGTGGTGCCGCGCGCCAAGGGTGGGGTCACCAGCTGGGAGAACGTGGTGGCGGCCTGTTCGCCCTGCAACCTGCGCAAGGGGTCCAAGAGCCTGCGGCGTTCGGGCCTGAGCCTGCGCAAGCCGCCGCGCGCGCCAGCGGCAGAACAGTTGCGCAACATGGGGCGCAAGTTTCCGCCCAACCACCTGCATGAAAGCTGGATCGACTTCCTTTACTGGGATGCCGAGCTGGAAGCCTAGGGCGCTCTTCTAAAAGATTGACCTGAAATCGATCTGCGTGTTGGCTTTGCCGGGTGGCACCGGGGAGGGGCGCATGCGGCTGGGGATCTATCAATGCGATGCGGGCGGGCTGTCGACCAGTGCGCGTCTGAGGGCGCTGGAGTTGCGGCTGGCCGAGCGGGAGGTCGACCTGATGGTCTGCCCCGAACTTTTCGCCTCGGGCTACATGGGGGCGGATCACGCGGCGCTTGCAGAACCTGCGACAGGCCCGTTCTTTGAGGCGGTGGCGGATATGGCGAAGCGGCACGAGACGGCCGTGTGCTATGGCTACCCCGAGGCGGCGGACGGCGTGATCTACAACGCCGCGCGGCTGGTGGGGGCGGAGGGCGCGGCGCTGGCGAACCACCGCAAGCGGTTGCCGTCGCCCGGCAGTTTCGAGGAAGAGACATTCGCCAACGGCGATACGCTCACGCTGGTGGAGCATGGCGGGCTGCGCATCGCGATCGTCATCTGCTACGAGGTCGAGTTTCCGGAAAGCCTGCGCAAGGCGGCGCAGCATGGCGCCGAACTGGTGCTGGTGCCGACGGCGCTGGTCGATCGGTGGGGCGTGGTGGCCGAGAAACTGGTGCCGACGCGGGCCTTCGAGAACGGGCTGTGGCTGGCCTATGCCAACCATGCGGGCCAGGAGGACGGCGTGCGGTACTTGGGCGGCAGCCGGATCGTGGCGCCGGACGGGGTGGAAGAGGCGGTGGCGGGCGACACGGAAACGGTGATTGTCGCAGGTGTCGATGCCGAACGCGTGGCGGCGGCGCGGAACCGGCTGCCCTATCTGCGCGACGCGGCGAAATTGTGAGTGGCCTGATATGACAGGGCCTGCCTTCGATGATGGTGAATTGGCGGGTCGCGTGACGCGGGCCTGTGCGGTTCTGAAAGCGCAAGGGCTGGACGGTCTGCTGATCTCGGTGCCAGAGAGCATCTACTGGCTGACGGGGCTGGACCATTGGGGCTTTTTCGCCGCGCATGTGCTGGTGCTGAACGCGGATGGCGAGATGGCGCTGGTGTGCCGCGCGATGGAGGGGATCACGGTCGCCAACCAAGTGCGCAATGCGCGGTTTTACGGCCATGCGGATCACGAGGAATTGTCGGACCACGTGCTGCGGGCGATGGCCGATCTGGGCCTCAAGGGCGCGCGCGTCGGGATCGAGAAGCGCAGCCTGTTCCTGACCCCGCGCCATGCCGAGCGGATTAGGGCGGGGGAGGCCGCGTGGATCGACGGGTCGGGTCTGATCGACGACCTGCGGCTGGTGAAATCGCCGGTCGAGATGGCCTATACCCGTAAGGCGGCGCGGGCGGCGGACCTTGGCACGCTGGCGGCGATCGAGGCGGTTACGGATGGCGCCAGCGATTACGAGGTGGCCGCCGAATACCACCGCGCGGCAATCCTGGCGGAAAGCGAATATCCCGGCTTCGGGCCGTTCTTTCGGCCCACGTCTCGGCTGGGCGAGGAACACACGACATGGCGCGGCGACGTGTTTCGCACGGGCGACGCGGTGTTCATGGAGACCTGTGGCGCCTATCGCAAGTATCAGGCGCCGATGGGGCGGCTGGTCTACGTGGGTGCGGCGCCAAAGGGCGTGGAGCGGTCGGTGGCGTTGGCAATCGAGGGCATGAAGGCGATTTGCGCCGCATTGAAACCGGGCGGTGTTGCGGGCGACGCCTATGCCGCGTGGCGCGAGGTGGCGAAGGATGCAGGCCTGGCGGACTATAACCGGCATCACTGCGGCTATCTGGTGGGGATCGGCTTTCCGCCCAGCTGGACGGGCGGATCGATGGTCACGAGCCTATTCCCAGGCTCGCAGCGCAGGCTGGAGGTAGGCATGGTTTTCCACGCCCATTCATGGTTCACCAACACGGATGTGGTGGACTATTTCATTTCCAATACGGTGATGCTGACGGAAAACGGCGCGGAGGTCCTGACGGACCAGACGCCCGAGACGCTGATCGTCAGGAATTAGGCCGGGCAGGGGCCCGGCCCATGATTTGGCTCAGGCCGCGGCGCGGTTGCGGCGGCGTTGGCGGCGGGGTTTGCCCGCGCCCTGGTTCTGACCGCCTGCGTTCGCGCCTGCCTGTCCGTTGCCGCCGTGCGACGGCTTGCGGCGGCGGTTCTGACCGCCTCCCCGTTTCTTCGAAGCTTGCGCCTGTTCGTTCACCGGGGCCGTGCCGCTGGCGACGGGAACGGTGATCTTCATCACCTTCTCGATGTCGCGCAGAAGGCCCGTTTCCTCGGGCGCGCAAAGCGAGATCGCCTCGCCCTCGCGGCCTGCGCGGGCGGTGCGGCCGATGCGGTGGACGTAGTTGTCGGCCACTTCGGGCAGGTCGTAGTTGACCACGTAGGCGACGCCGGGAATATCGATGCCGCGCGCGGCCACGTCGGTGGCGACGAGGATGTTGGTGGTGCCGTCGCGGAACGCCTTCAAGGCGCGGTCGCGCTGGCCCTGGCTCTTGTTGCCGTGGATCGAGGCGGCGTTGAAGCCGTCGGACACGAGCCCCTTCATCAGCCGTTCCGCGCCGTGCTTGGTGCGGGAGAAGACGAGCGTGAGGGCGTGCGGGTCATCGGCGAGGATCTCGCGCAGCTTCGATGATTTGTCGTTCTTGGCGACGTGGTGCACCGACTGGGTGACCTTGTCGGCGGCCTTGCCCGGGGGCGAGACCTGAACCCGGCGGGGGTTGGTCAGGTAGGCGGCGGAGATCTCTTCCATCTGCTTGGGCATGGTGGCCGAAAACAGCATGGTCTGGCGTGGGCTGCCCAGGTGCGGCGCGATCTTGCGCAGCGCGTGGATAAAGCCCATGTCGAGCATCTGGTCGGCCTCGTCCAGCACGAGGTGACGCGCGGTGGAAAGGTCGAGCGCGCGGCGCTCCATCAGGTCGATCAGGCGGCCGGGCGTGGCGACCAGGATGTCGGTGCCGCGGCTGAGAAGACTGATCTGCTTGCCGATGGATTGCCCGCCGACGACGGTGACGACGCGCAGCTTGGTGCCCTTGGTGAGGTTGCGCAGGCTGTCGGCGATCTGGTTCACCAGTTCGCGCGTGGGCGCGAGGATGAGCGCCTTGACGGTCTTTTCGGCGGGTTTGCCGGGCGCCTCCAGCAGGTGCTGGATCAGCGGCAGGCCGAAGGCCAGCGTCTTGCCGGTGCCGGTCTGGGCGAGGCCCATGACGTCATGGCCTTTCAGCGCCAGCGGAATGGCCTTGTTCTGGATGGGCGTCGGCTCTGTCAGGCCGGCGGTCTTGAGAGCGGTATTGAGTTCGGGCGCGAGGCCCAGCATGTCGAAATCGTACAAGTCGTATCCTTTGCGGGCCACAAGGCGGAAGCCTGCGTGACCAAGAGGTATGGCCCGCACGGGATGCGCGGGCGCAAGGGTTGCGCGGACACTTTAAGACGTCGCGGGCGTATCCCGCGCCACCTGGCGCCGCATCAGAAACCCTGCGTGATGGGGGAACTGGAAAAATCGGGCTGGTTGCTGGTTCGGGCGGATGGCCCGGCTCACGCGCAATCGCAGCGATGGGAGACAGATGGGGGATTGCGGGGCAGGTGTCAAGCAATACCCAGAATTTTCGGAATTGCAGGAGGGGGTGATGCTTAGCGGTCGTGGTGAAGGTCAGGAGTGAGCCCTTTGTGAGACATTGGGTTCGAGCACCCAGCCGGTTAACCGCCGCGAAGCGGCCCGGCCATCGTCAGCCCCTCCCTTGGGCTGGCGATTTGGCGAGGCTGGGCGCAACGATCCTTTTGAGGACGTGTTTGGCAGGCATGAAGTGCTTCAGAATTGCCCTCGGATCGCCATCCCAGGGGCTGACGATGGCCTCCGTCGTGAACGGCGGCTTCGACTGCATAGCAGACAATGACTGGTCAATAGAAAAAGGCGCCGCGGTTTCCCGGGCGCCTTTCTATCGGGTCTGTATCGACGTCAGCTTTTCGCCGGTTCGTTGGCCGGGGCCGGGGTGGGCGACGCGCCTTGCTGTGCCGGGGCGGCTTGTTTCTTGCCGCCGGCGTTGAGCGGGTCGTCCTGCCGCTGCACCGAGCCCTCGAAATGGGCACCGGATTCGATGGCGATGGTCTTGTGGATGATGTCGCCTTCGACGCGGGCGGTCGAGGTCAGGCGCACCTTTAGGCCACGCACGCGGCCGACGATGCGGCCATTGATCACGACATCATCGGCGATGATCTCGCCCTTGATCGTGGCGCTTTCGCCGATAGTCAGCAGGTGAGCGCGGATGTCGCCCTCGACAGTGCCTTCGACCTGGACGTCGCCGGTGGTCTTGAGGTTGCCGGTGACGTGCAGATCGGGCGACAGGACCGATGCGGGCGGCTTGGCCTTGGGGGCCGCGGCCTTGAATTCACCGCTGCTGGCGGTGCTGGTGTCCTTGCGCGGCTCGGCCGGCGCGGCGGGTTTGGCCGCAGAATCCTGCTTCGGCGCGGGGTCGTTGATTTTGCTTTTAGAAAACATCTCTTGCAGCCTTGATGTAGATCATGGGATTGACGGCCTTGCCGCCGACACGGACCTCGTAGTGTAGATGGGTGCCGGTCGAACGTCCAGTGCTCCCCATATCACCAATTCGATCCCCGCGCGAGACCCTTTGGCCTTTTTTGACCCGCAGCTGGGACATGTGGGCGTAGCGGGTCTCGATCCCGAACTCGTGCTGGATCTTGACCAGGCGGCCATAGCCCGACTGCCAGCCGGCATGGGTGACCACGCCATCGGCGGTGGAATAGATCGGCGTGCCGTGGGGGGCCGCGAAATCGGTGCCGGAATGCATCCGGCCCCAGCGCATCCCGAAGCCCGAGGTGTAGCGGAAGGAGGACTTGACCGGCATCGCGAAGGGCGCCTTTTGCGCGGCGATGCGGTAGAGGTTCAGCTTGTCCATGCCCTGAAGGATGCCATTGGCGCGGCGGGCGTCCGCCGAGGGTTCCTCGCCGCGGGTGGAAAAGCTGAGCGGCATCAGCGGGCCGCCCTGGCCGGAATAGCCCGAGCGCACCGTGGCAATCAGATTGTCCGGGTTCATGCCGGCGGCGCTGAACATCTTGTCCAGCGGCTCGACCGAGATCGACATCGCCTCTTCCAGCTGGCGGAAGATCTGGTCGTTCTGGTCCTGCATCAGCTGGATCTGGCTGGCCATCTCGTCGGCGCGCAGCAGAGCGTCCTCCGCATCGGCGGTGACCTGATCACGCTCCTGCGCGGTGGCGGCCAGCTGGGACGACAGGAACTCGACCATCGGGTCCTCGCCGGTGCTGCCCGAGGCGCCGGGCAGGGGCGTGTCGCCGGAATTCTCGATCGCCGCGGCCAGCTCTTCGGCCTCGTTGCGGGCGCTGTCGCGGTCTTTCATGGTGCGGCGCAGGGTGGACTGGATCACCTCGATCCCGGTTTCCAGTTCGCGGCGGCGGGTCTCGGACGACAGAAGCTCGGTCTGCATGACCGAAATCTGCTCCAGCGCCGAGTTGAAGCGGTTTTGTGCCGCGAGCGCCTCTTCGGCGCGCTTGTCGCGTTCGTCCTCGAGCGCGTTCAGCCGGGCCTCGTAGGTGCGCTGATCTCGCTTGGCCTGTTCACGGAAGTTGCCCGATCCGATCGAGTCCATCACCAGGACCGCGGTCGCGATGATCGCCCAGGCTACGATGGCGGAGGCGCCGAGGAAGGCAACGAGTTGCGTGGCGGGGCGGAGCCTGATGAAGCGTGTGTCGGTGTCTGACCGCAGGAAAACGCGGCGTTCCGGGAAGTGTCTTTCCAGAAAGTGGTTCAGCTTGATCAACAATCGACTGCGCACGTTTCACTCCGTCCCTTGCAACCTTTTCCCCGTGTCGATGCTCAAACCTCTGCCGCGTCGTCTGCCGCGATCGTGTCCATTCTTGGCCGGATGGTCCGGTGGCATCGTCCGGGGTTGGGTACACAGCAGGGTCGTATTGGGCAAGGATTTTGACCACGGCTGCGTGGCAGTGCGCCGATTTGTGCCGGAACTGGCAAAAAATTGCCGATTCATAAGGGGTTGATTGCGCGGATACGCTAGGTGCCGGGGACCGGACCGTTGGCTAGCGGCCAGTAGAAATCGGGCGGCAGGCCCGCCTCGGCGCGTTTCTCCTCGTTGAAAGGCGGCTTGAGCGCGCCGTGGAAATAGCGCCGGACAAGATCGTGAAAGGCGGTTTTCGGATCCATCTCGTGCCGCCCGCAAAGGAAGTGGAACCACTTCGACCCATAGGCGACATGCGCGACCTCCTCGGCATAGATTACCTTCAGCGCATCGACCGTCCGGGTCTCTTTGGCGCCTTGGAAGAGGTCGATCATGCCGGGCGTCACGTCGAGGCCGCGGGCCTCGAGCACCATCGGCACGACGGCGAGCCGGCCCATGAAATCCTCGGCCGTGTCCTCGGCGGCGCGCCACATGCCGGCATGGGCATCCAGCGCGCCGTAGTGAATGCCCTTTTCCTCAAGACAGTCGCATACCAGATTGAAATGCTTGGATTCTTCGTCGGCCGCCTTGACCCAGTCGTCGTAGAACCCGAGGGGCATCTTCACGTCCGTGAAGCGCGCGATGATGTCCCAGTGAAGGTCCACGGCATTGAGCTCGATATGTGCGACGGCGTGCAGGATCGCCAGCCGTCCGGGCGCGGTACCGGGGCGGCGGCGGGGCACGTCGCGCGGGTCCAGAAGCTGCGGCAGGTCGGGGCGGGCCGGACGCAGCGGCGGCGCGGCGGTGCCCACGGGCAGGTCGCGCCCGGCAGCACGGGCGGCGAACCAGGTGGCGGCATGGCGCCGCGACAGCGCCGTCTTTTCGCGCCCGTCGGCGGTGGTGAGAACCTCCACCGCCATTTCCGCAAGGCTTTGATCGGTCACAGGGCGCGCACCGCGTCCAGCACCTCCTCGGCGTGGCCGTCCACCTTTACCTTGGGCCAGACCCGGGCGACCATGCCTTCGCGGTCGACCAGCACGGTCGTGCGCTCGATCCCCATGAAGGTCTTGCCGTACATCTTTTTCTCTTTCCAGACGCCGTATTCCTCGCAGACATGCGTTTCAGCGTCAGACAGAAGGGGAATGCCCAGCTCATGCTTGTCGCGGAACTTGTCGTGCTTGGCCACGGTATCCTTGGAAATGCCGAAGACCTTGGCGCCCGCCGCGTCGAAGTCCTCGGCCAGGCCGGTGAAGGCGATGGCCTCCTTGGTGCAGCCGGGCGTGTCGTCCTTGGGATAGAAATAGAGCACGACCGGCGCGGGGCGCTGTTCGGACAGGGTGACGAGGTCGCCGCCGTCGCGCGGCAGGGCAAAATCGGGGGCCGGTTGGCCGGGTTCGAGCATGTCGGATTCTCCCATGAGCAAAAAGTGAGTTTCAAATTAACGCGTAAGCGGCAAGAATAAAGCAAAGAGGGCAGGCAAATGCGCGGCGAACGCGCGACATCGGGATTTATGAGCGACACGGCGCAGACAAAACCGCGCGGCAAGCGCCTGAAACGGTTCGGCCTCTGGAGCGTCGCGCTGGTGCTGGCGGTGTGCCTGGGGCTGAGCGTGGCGGCGGTCTCGATGCTTGGCACGCGGCTCTCGGCGCCGGACTGGGTGCGGGACCGTGTCACCCGCGAGATCAACGCGGCCGTCGAAGGCGTGTCGCTGCATTTCGGCGACATGGCCGTGGTGATGGAGGAAGGCTGGGTGCCGCGCCTGTCGCTGCGCGACGTGACGGTCCGCGACACCACCGGCCTGCCCATCGCCAACCTGTCGGACGTGCAGGGCACCGTGGACCTGAAGGCGCTGTTGCAGGGACAGTTGCATCCCAGCACGGTGCGCCTGTCGGGGGCGCAGCTGAGCTTTCGGCGCACCGACGCGGGCGAGGTGGGCGTCACGCTGGGCGAGGTGGGAACTTCCGAGCAGCAGCCGGTGACGGTGGCCGCGATGGCCGAGCGGCTGGACGTGGTGCTGAACCGGCCCGCCTTCAGAAGCCTGACGACAATCGAGGCCACGAACGTCTCGCTGCGCTACGAGGACGAGCGCACCGAGCGGGCCTGGACCGCCGATGGCGGGCGACTGGACGTGACGCGCGAGGGCGACGACATCCGCCTGCGCGGGGATTTTGCGCTGATCGGCGCGCGCGATTATGCCACCACGCTGGCGTTGAACTATACCGGCCGCCTGGGCAGCGCGGCCTCCGAGGTCGGCCTGAGCTTCGAGGACATGCCGGCCCGCGACGTGGCGGGACAATCGCCCGCGCTGGCGTGGCTTTACGCGATCGACGCGCCGATCTCGGGCGCGCTGCGCGCCTCGGTGGATGACACGGGCAAGCTCGGCCCGCTCAACGCGACGTTGCAGATCGGCCAGGGCGCGGTCAGGCCGAACGAGGCGACCGAGCCCATCGCCTTCGACTCGGTGCGCAGCTATTTTACCTACGACCCGTCCGAGGATCGCATCGTCTTCAACGAGCTGTCGATCGACAGCAAGTGGGTCAAGACCAGCGCCACGGGCCATGCCTATCTGGTGGGGGTGGAAAAAGGCTGGCCGCGCGAGATCCTGTTGCAGGTCAACCTGTCGGAGGTGGTGGCCAACCCGATGGACCTTTATGCCGAGGCGGTCACGCTTCAGGGCGCGCGCATGGATATGCGCCTGAAGCTGAACCCTTTCGCGCTTACCCTCGGCGAGCTGAGCCTGTCGGACCAGGACGAGGTGCTGCGGTTGAGCGGCGAGGCGCGGGCCGAGCCGGAAGGCTGGGACGTCACGCTGAACGGCCACATGGAGCGCATCGACCCCGACCGCCTGCTGCAGCTCTGGCCCGAGCGGCTTCAGGACAAGACCCGCGACTGGATCACCGAGAACGTGCGCGCGGCGGACCTGCGGAACATCCAGCTTGCCCTGCGGTCGCTGCCCAAGCGCAGCCCGGACTTGTTCCTGGGCTTCGATTTCGAGAAGTTCAGCACGCAGTTCATCAAGAATTTTCCGGTGATCGAAGATGCGCACGGGCACGCGTCCTTGATGGACAACCGTTTCGTGGTGTCCGCACTGGGCGGGCACGTGACCGCGCCGCAGGGCGGGCGGGTCGATATCTCGGGCACCAGTTTCGACATTCCGGACGTGACGATCAAGCGGACGCCCGCGCAGGTGAACCTGCGCACACGCAGCACGATCACGGCGGCCCTGTCGCTGCTGGACGAACCGCCGCTGGAGTTTCTGACCAAGGCCGGGCGCGAAGTGACCCTGGCGGACGGCATGGCGGAATTGCAGGGCGTACTTGACCTTCGCCTGCTGAAAAAGCTGTCGGTCGAGGACGTGGAGTTCGACATAGCGGGCACGTTGCGCGATGTGCGCAGCGAGGTTCTGGTGCCGGGCCGGGTGCTGTCCTCCGCCGCGCTGGACGTGGCGCTTGCGGACGATGTGCTGACAGTGGCCGGGGCGGGGCGCATCGGGCAGGTGCCGTTCGACGGGCGGTTCGAGACCGATATCAGCCCCGGCGCGAACACCAGCACGGTGCGCGGCTGGATCGAATTGTCCGAACGCTTTGTCGAGGAGTTCGGCATCGGATTGCCGCCGGGCAGCGTGTCGGGCGCGGGCCGGGCCGACATGGAGATCGACTTTGAAAAAGGTGCGCCTGGCGTGTTCCGGCTGAGCTCGACCCTGGCCGGTGTGGGCCTGCGCGTGCCGCAGCTGGATTGGGCGCTGTCGCAGGGTGCGACAGGCCGGCTGGAGGCGTCGGGCCGGCTGGGGGAGCCGCCCTCGATCGACCGGCTGGAGATTTCGGGCGCGGGGCTGACCGCGCGCGGCGCGGTCACCCTGCGCGACAACGGCCAGCTGAACCGGGCCACGTTTTCGCAGGTCCAGATCGGCAGCTGGCTGAAAGCGCCGGTGGAACTGGTCGGGCGCGGTGCGGGTGCGGCGCCGGCGTTGCGCGTGCAGGGCGGTTCGGTGGATCTGCGCCAGACCTCGCTGGCGGGCGATGGCGGCGGTGGGGGCCGACAACGCACGCAGCGCGGCGGGCCGGTGTCGCTGGCCTTGGACCGCCTGCAGATATCGGACGGGATCGCGCTGACGGATTTCCGGGCGGACCTGGACATGTCGCAGGGGGCCAACGGCAGCTTTACCGGCCGGATCAACGGCATGTCGCCGATCACCGGCCGGGTCGTGCCGCAAAACGGGCGCAGCGCCTTTCGCATCCAGGCCAAGGACGCGGCCGGGGTGCTGGTCTCGGCGGGGCTGGTCAAGGGCGCCCGCAACGGCAAGCTGGACGTGACGCTGGTGCCGGGCAAGGGCCCGGGCATCTACGAGGGCAGGCTGACGGCCAAAGGGTCGATGCGGCTCAAGGATGCGCCGTCGATGGCCGCGCTTCTGAACGCGTTGACGGTCGTGGGTCTGCTGGAGCAGTTGGGCGGCGACGGCATACACTTCGAGTCGCTGGAGGCGCGTTTCCAGCTTTCGCCCCAGCGCGTCACGCTTTATTCCAGCAGCGCGGTGGGCGCCGCAATGGGGATCACGATGGACGGCTATTACTATCCGGAAAGCGGGCAGATGGACATGCAGGGCGTGATTTCGCCGGTCTATTTGGTGAACGCCGTGGGCTCGCTCTTTACCCGGAGGGGCGAGGGGTTGTTCGGGTTCAACTATACGCTCAAGGGGCCAGCCCGCAGCCCGCGGGTCAGCGTCAACCCGCTGTCGGCCTTCACTCCGGGCATGTTCCGGGAGCTCTTCCGCCGCCCGGCACCGGAATTGCCGCAATCCAGACAGCCCGCGCAGAGCACGCAGCAGGGGGCGGAGGGGTCACAGTCGCAGCCGCCGCAATCGGGCTCGCGCGTGCGGGATTTCAACAATCGGGAAGCCGGCAGATGAAGCTGTCGGATTTCGATTTCGACCTGCCCGAGACGCTGATCGCGACCCGGCCCGCACGACCGAGGCCGTCGGCGCGGCTGCTGGTGGCGCGAGGGGACACGATCACCGATGCGCGGGTCCATGACCTGGGCCGGTACCTGCGGCCCGGCGATCGGCTGATCCTGAACAACACCAAGGTCATCCCGGCGCGCCTGTCGGGGCTGCGCCGGCGTGACAGTGCGCAGGGCGAGACCGAGGCGCGGATCGAGGCGACGCTGCTGGACGCCACGCCCGAGGGCGACTGGCGGGCGATGATCAAGCCATTGAAAAAGCTTCGGACCGGCGAAGTGGTGCGCTTTGGAGCGGGCCTGGAGGCGACTCTGCTGGACAAGGAGGACGGGCAGGGCATGCTGCGTTTCAACCTGTCGGGGGAAGATTTCGACGCCGCGCTCAATGCGGCGGGCGCGATGCCGCTGCCGCCCTATATCGCCAGCAAGCGCGCCGCCGATGCACGTGACCGCGACGATTACCAGACGGTCTTCGCCAAGGAGACCGGCGCGGTGGCGGCGCCCACGGCCAGCCTGCATTTCGACGACGCGCTACTGGCGGAACTGGCGGCGCAGGGTATCGCCTTTACCGAGGTCACGCTGCATGTGGGCGCCGGCACCTTCCTGCCCGTGAAGGTCGAGGACGTGACCACCCACCGGATGCACGCCGAATGGGGCGAGGTCAGCGCGGCGGCTGCGGCCGAGATCGCCGCGACGAAAGCGCAAGGCGGGCGGGTCATTCCGGTGGGCACCACCGCGCTGCGCCTGATCGAAAGCGCCGCCCGCGATGGCACGATCGCGCCGTGGCGTGGCGAGACGGATATCTTCATCTACCCCGGTTTCGAGTTTCGGGTGACGGACGCGCTGATGACCAATTTTCACCTGCCCAAGAGCACCCTGATGATGCTGGTCAGCGCCTTGATGGGGCCCGAGCGCATCAAGGATATCTACACGCACGCCATCCGGAATGAGTACCGATTCTTCTCTTACGGGGATTCGTCTCTTCTGGTACCCGATGCCGTGGATGACGGGGAGGAGACCTGAATGAAACTCAACAAGGTGCCGGGCTTTGTCAGCCGCGTCATGTGGGTGGGGCTGATCACCAGTGCCGCGCTTTTGATCTTGAACTACGTGATCGCGGGGCTTGTCTGTGCGCTGATCGTCTTTGCCGCCAACCTTGCGCTCAAGCGCGAGCCGGTCAAGCTGTGGGTCTTTCGCGTGCTGACCGGGATGTCGCGCGAAGAGCTGGAGCGAGCGACGCTGGCCGATCTTCAGGCGGGTGCCACGACGTCGGACCGGGGCAGGCCGGACCCCCACGATCCGCCGGCCGGCTGACCTTCCGCCCCGGAGCGGGCTGCCGCGCGTGGTTCCGCCCATCGGCGGCTGTTGCGGCGCCGGACGCTGTTGAAACCGGCGGGAAACACTGGCAAGGCCTGCACCAGCGACGGATCGAGTCGCGTTTGAGCCAGACCTGTTGTGCGACGCCCGTCTAGACGGGCTGAAAGTCATTGGAGTTCCCGCATGTTTTCCGTTCTTTCCAGCGCCTGGGCCCTGCTTTTGGGCATGATGCTCTTGCAGGTCGGCAACGGCATGCAGGGCACGCTCCTGGGTGTGCGCGGCCAGATGGAAGGCTTCTCGACGCTGGAAATGTCGCTGGTGATGTCGGGCTATTTCCTGGGCTTCCTCTTCGGCTCGCGCATGGCGCCGGAGATGATCCGGCGGGTGGGCCACGTGCGGGTTTTCGCGGCGCTGGCCTCGATGATCTCGGCGGTGATGATCCTGTATCCGGCTTTTGCCAACCCCTGGGCCTGGGGCGTGGGGCGCGTGCTGATCGGGTTCTGTTTTTCCGGCGTGTACGTCACCGCCGAAAGCTGGCTGAACAACGCCGCCACGAACGACAACCGCGGCAAGGCGCTGTCGCTTTACATGATCGTGCAGATGGTCGGTATCGTCAGCGCCCAGGCGCTGATGCTGACCGCGGATCCGGGCGGATTCGTTCTGTTCATCATCCCGTCCGTGCTGATCTCGCTGTCCTTCGCGCCCATTCTGCTGTCGATCAGCCCGACACCGGCCTTCGACACGACCAAGCCGATGACCCTGCGCGAGATCATGCGGATCTCGCCCCTGGGCTGTGTCGGCATGTTCCTTCTGGGCGGCGTCTTTGCGGCCCAGTTCGGCATGGCGGCGGTCTATGGCGCCGAGGCGGGGCTGACCGTGGGGCAGATCTCGACCTTCGTGGCGACGTTTTATGTCGGCGCGATGCTGGTGCAGTACCCGCTGGGCTGGCTGTCGGACCGGATGGACCGGCGGTTGCTGATCCTGATCGCCTCGGCCATTGCGGCGCTTGGCGCGGTGATCGGCATGGCCCTGGGCGGCGTGTTCTGGCTGTTGCTGGTGGCGGCCTTCCTGGTGGGCGGCATGTCGAACCCGCTTTATTCGTTGCTGATCGCCTATACCAACGACTTCCTGGGGACCGACGACATGGCGGCCGCGGCCGGCGGCATGGTGTTCATCAACGGGCTGGGCGCGGTCTTTGGCCCGATCATCACCGGCTGGATCATGGGCGTGGTGGGGCCGAGCGGGTATTTCCTGCATATCGCGACACTGTGCACGATGATGGCGGCCTATGCCGCGTACAGGATGACCCAGCGCGCGGCGCCCGACGACACCGATCGCTACACCGCGGTGGTGCCGGGTGTGTCGCCCATGGCGGTGACCTATGCGCAGGAAGTTGCCATGGAGGCGGCAGAGGAAAATTCAGAGGATGGACAGGCCGCGTGAGATTGCCCATATGCGCGGCAGAAACGGGACGATGTCACGAAACATTGCCTTTGTTGCAATTCTTTACTGTCCACCGGGCAGGGGATGTCGTTAACCTGTTACATATGAGTGCTGCCCACTACGGGAGGATAGGATGACAGCGCCCGAGGATATTTTGAATTTCTGGCTCGACGAGGTCGGGCCGAAGGGCTGGTACGAGGCGTCCGACGATCTGGACGAGACGGTGCGCGACAGGTTTCTCGATGCGTATCACCGCGCCTGTGACGGGACCAACGGGCTGTGGCTGACCTATCCCAGCGGCACGCTTGCCTATATCATCCTGATGGACCAGTTTCCGCGCAACATGTTCCGCGACCAGGCGCAGGCCTTCGCCACCGACAAGTTCGGACTGGCCGCCGCCAAGGCTGCGATCAACAAGGGTTGGGACACGCGCATCGACGAACCCGCGCGACAGTTCTTCTACCTGCCGCTGATGCATTCGGAGAACCTGTGCGATCAGGACCGCTGCGTGCGGCTGATCTGCGAGCGGATGCCCGAAGGCGGCGACGACAACCTGCTTCATGCGCGCGCGCACCGCGAAGTGATCCGCAGCTTTGGCCGGTTCCCGCACCGAAACGACGTGCTGGGGCGCGGCAGTTCGGACGCCGAGAAGTCCTTCATGAAGAAGGGCGGCTACGGCGGAGTGGTGCGCGAGCTTCAGGACGCCGACGCCGCCGCATAACGCAAGCGGTGCGAGCTATTGGAATTCATGGACAAACCGGGCCGGCGCGTGGCATCTTGTTGCGGGAGGCTTAGCTACGTTGTGGTCGTCTCCGAGATAGTTTAATATCAAACTATATTTTGAAATCGACCTGGGAACGGAGCATCGCATGGCCGCGCAATCCTATGACATGATCGTAATCGGGGCAGGGCCGGGCGGCTATGTCGCCGCCATCCGGGGCGCGCAGCTGGGCCTGAAGGTGGCCGTGGTCGAGCGCGAGCATCTGGGCGGGATCTGCCTGAACTGGGGCTGCATTCCGACCAAGGCGATGCTGCGATCGTCCGAGGTGTTTCACCTGATGCACCGCGCCAAGGAGTTCGGCCTGAAGGCAGAGAAGATCGACTATGATCTCGACGCGGTGGTCAAGCGGTCGCGCGACGTGGCGAAACAGCTGACCTCGGGCGTGGGCCACCTGATGAAGAAGAACAAGATCACCACGGTGATGGGCGAGGCCAAGCTGACGGGCAAGGGCAAGGTTTCGGTCAAGACCGAGAAGGGCAGCGAGGAGCTGACCGCCAAGACCATCGTTCTGGCCACCGGCGCGCGGGCACGCGAACTGCCGGGGCTCGAGGCCGATGGCGACTTGGTGTGGACCTACAAGCACGCGCTGAAGCCGCCGCGGATGCCGAAGAAACTGCTGGTCATCGGCTCGGGCGCGATCGGGATCGAGTTCGCCAGCTTCTACAACACGCTGGGCGCCGACACGACCGTGGTCGAGGTGATGGACCGCATCCTGCCGGTCGAGGATGCCGAGATCGCGAAATTCGCGAAGAAGGCGTTCGAGAAGCAGGGCATGAAGATCATGGAGAAATCCACGGTCAAGCAGCTGGACCGCGCCAAGGGCAAGGTGACTGCCCATATAGAGACCGGCGGCAAGACCGAGAAGCTGGAGTTCGACACGGTGATTTCCGCCGTGGGGATCGTCGGAAATACCGAGAACCTCGGCCTGGAGGACCTGGGCATCAAGGTGGACCGTAGCCACGTGGTGGTGGACGAATACTGCCGTACCGGCGTCGACGGCATCTATGCCATCGGCGACCTGGCCGGCGCGCCTTGGCTGGCGCACAAGGCCAGCCACGAGGGCGTGATGGTGGCCGAGCTGGCCGCCGGCGGACACCCGCATCCGGTGCGCCCGGACAGCATCGCCGGCTGTACCTATTGCCACCCGCAGGTGGCCAGCGTCGGCCTGACCGAGGCCAAGGCCAAGGAGGCGGGATACGAGGTGAAGATCGGCAACTTCCCCTTTATCGGCAACGGCAAGGCGATTGCACTGGGCGAGGCCGAGGGCATGATCAAGACCGTCTTCGACGCCAAGACCGGCGAATTGCTGGGCGCTCATATGGTTGGCGCGGAAGTGACCGAACTGATCCAGGGCTATGTGGTGGGCCGCCAACTGGAGACCACGGAAGAGGACCTGATGCACACGGTCTTCCCGCACCCGACGCTCAGCGAGATGATGCATGAAAGCGTGCTGGATGCCTATGGGCGGGCGGTGCACTACTGAAATGAGCGCCTGCGGCGCGCAGGTTTGGTAAAAGCGGGGGCGCTGCCCCCACGTTGAAACGACGTTTCAACGTTCCCCCGGGATATTTTCGGCCAGAGGAAGCGGTGCGGGGCTTTTCGCATTGGGCCGCATCTGAGATGGTGCGCGTGTCGATGACATTGGAAGTGTAGCGGAATGGCGAGCCTCAACCGTATCGTGATGTACAAGAGTTCCCGCGCCTGGTTCGAGGAGCTGGACCTGGCGTCGATGGAGGCTGCCGAGGTGTCGGGCAAGCATGGCCGGCGGTATGAGTTCAAGAGTTACGAGCGGTTCCGCTATCCGGCCCATGACATCTGCGCGGGGCCCTATACCGACGAGGACGGGACCGTGCGGCAGTTCGATATCGTGCTGGCCAACCAGGTGTGGGAGCATCTGGACCGGCCTTATGCCGCGACGCGCAACGTGATCGAGATGCTGCGCCCGGGCGGATATTTCTGGGTCGCGGTGCCGTTTTTCATCCCCTATCACGGCGATCCGGTGGATTGTTCGCGCTGGACGGCGCGGGGGCTGAAGAACCTGCTGATCGAGGCCGGGTTCGACGAGGGCAGGATCCGTTCCGAGCAATGGGGAAACAGGCTGGCGGGACTGCGGAACCTGGGTGAAGACTGGCCGCCGGATTACGACCCGGAGCGCGACAATCTGGACAACGATCCGGCCTTTCCGATCTGCGCCTGGGCGCTGGCCCGGAAGTGATCGGCAAATAAACTGTGGATAAAGCAGGCGCTGCTGACAGGGCCTGACCGCTGTTCGCGCTATGTTCCGTTTTTCCCCTTGGAAGAACGGGCGGCGTAAACTATCTGTCAACGGGTGAGACACCGGGGGCAGTATGGCCGAGCTGAAGAACATCGAAGTACGGGGCGCGCGCGAGCATAACCTCAAGAACATCGACGTGGATATTCCGCGCAACGAGCTTGTGGTGATCACCGGCCTGTCGGGGTCGGGTAAGTCGAGCCTGGCGTTCGACACGATCTATGCCGAAGGGCAGCGGCGCTATGTCGAAAGCCTGTCGGCCTATGCGCGGCAGTTCCTGGACATGATGGAAAAGCCGGACGTGGACCATATCAGCGGTCTGTCCCCGGCGATTTCGATTGAGCAAAAGACGACCAGCAAGAACCCGCGCTCGACCGTCGGCACTGTGACCGAGATTTATGACTACCTGCGGCTGCTGTTCGCGCGGGTCGGCACGCCCTATTCCCCTGCAACCGGCAAGCCCATCGAGGCGCAGCAGGTGCAGGATATGGTCGACCGCGTGCTGGCGATGGAGGAGGGCACGCGCGCCTTCCTGCTGGCGCCCATCGTGCGGGACCGCAAGGGCGAGTATCGCAAGGAGTTTTTGGAGCTGCGCAAGCAGGGCTTTCAGCGGGTGAAGGTGGACGGCACGTTCTACGATCTCGACGAGCCGCCGACGCTGGACAAGAAGTTCCGCCATGACATCGACGTGGTGGTCGACCGGATCGTGGTGAAGGACGGCATCGGCACGCGGCTGGCGGACAGTTTCCGCACCGCGCTGGACCTTGCCGACGGCATCGCGATTTTAGAGACGGCGCCGAAGGAGGGCGAGCCGGAGCGGACCACGTTCAGCGAGAATTTCGCCTGTCCGGTCAGCGGCTTCACCATTCCCGAAATCGAGCCGCGGCTGTTTTCGTTCAACGCGCCGTTCGGGGCCTGCCCGGATTGTGACGGGCTGGGGATGGAGCTGTTCTTTGACGAGCAACTGGTGGTGCCCGACGCCGCTCTGAAGCTTTATGACGGCGCGCTTGCGCCATGGCGCAAGGGAAAAAGCCCTTATTTTCTGCAGACCATCGAGGCCATTGCGCGGCATTACGAATTCGACGCCAACACGCCGTGGCGCGATCTGCCGGCGCATGTGAAACAGGTGTTCCTGCATGGCTCGGGCGACGAGGAAATCCAGTTCCGCTATGACGAGGGCGGGCGCGTCTACCAGGTGTCCCGCGTGTTCGAGGGGGTGATCCCCAACATGGAGCGGCGCTATCGCGAGACGGATTCGAGCTGGGTGCGCGAGGAGTTCGAGCGCTATCAGAACAACCGACCCTGTGGCACCTGCGGCGGCTATCGCCTGCGGGAAGAGGCGTTGGCCGTGAAGATCGGCAAGCCGGATGACCTGCGCCATATCGGGCAGGTGGTACAGATGTCGATCCGCGAGGCGTTCGACTGGTGCGAGACGGTGCCGGACGCGCTGACGCCGCAGAAGAACGAGATCGCGCGGGCGATCCTGAAGGAGATCCGCGAGCGGCTGGGCTTCCTGAACAACGTGGGGTTGGAGTACCTGACGCTCAGCCGGAATGCCGGCACGCTGTCGGGCGGGGAAAGCCAGCGGATCCGGCTGGCCAGCCAGATCGGGTCTGGTCTGACCGGGGTGCTCTATGTTCTGGACGAGCCCTCCATCGGGCTGCATCAGCGCGACAACGGGCGGCTGTTGCAGACGCTTCAGAACCTGCGCGACCAGGGCAACACGGTGATCGTGGTCGAGCATGACGAAGAGGCCATTCGCACCGCCGATTACGTCTTTGACATCGGCCCCGGTGCGGGTGTGCATGGGGGCGACGTGGTCAGCCATGGCAAGCCCGAGGCGGTGGCGGCCGACAAGAACTCGATCACCGGGCAGTACCTGTCAGGCATGCGCGAGATTGCCGTACCCGCAGAGCGCAGGCCGGGCAATGGCAAGCAGATCAAGATCATCAAGGCCACCGGCAACAACTTGAAATCCGTCGATGCCGAGTTTCCGTTGGGCAAATTCGTCTGCGTGACCGGCGTGTCCGGTGGCGGCAAGTCCACGCTGACCATCGAGACGCTGTTCAAGACGGCCTCAATGCGCCTCAATGGCGCGCGGCAGACGCCCGCCCCCTGCGAGACGATCAAGGGGTTGGAGCACCTGGACAAGGTCATCGACATCGATCAGAGGCCCATCGGGCGCACGCCGCGTTCGAACCCGGCCACCTATACAGGCGCCTTCACGCCGATCCGCGACTGGTTTGCCGGACTGCCCGAGGCCAAGGCGCGTGGCTACAAGCCGGGGCGGTTTTCCTTCAACGTCAAGGGCGGTCGCTGCGAAGCGTGCCAAGGCGATGGCGTGATCAAGATCGAGATGCATTTCCTGCCCGACGTTTACGTGACGTGCGAGACCTGCAATGGCGCGCGCTACAACCGCGAGACGCTGGAAATCCAGTGGAAAGGCAAGAGCATAGCGGACGTTCTTGATATGACGGTCGAGGATGCGCAGGAGTTCTTCAAGGCGGTCCCGAGCATACGCGAGAAGATGGATGCGCTGATGCGCGTGGGACTGGGCTATATCAAGGTGGGCCAGCAGGCCACGACCTTGTCGGGCGGCGAGGCGCAGCGGGTGAAACTGTCAAAGGAACTGGCCAAGCGGTCCACGGGCCGGACGCTCTATATCCTCGACGAGCCCACCACGGGGCTGCATTTCGAGGACGTGAAGAAACTCTTGGAAGTCCTTCATGAGCTTGTGGAAAGTGGCAATACGGTCGTGGTGATCGAGCACAATCTGGACGTGGTGAAGACCGCGGACTGGATCGTCGATATCGGCCCCGAGGGCGGCGATGGCGGCGGCGAGATCGTGGCCGTGGGCACGCCCGAGGATGTGGCCGAGGTCGAACGCAGCCACACCGGACGATACCTCAAGGACATGCTGGCGGCGCGCAAGGTGGCAGCTGAATGAGGCGGTTTGCCTTTGTCCTGCTGGGGCTGATGCTGCCCTGCGGGGCGTGGGCGCAAGGCGGACCGGATTGCGGATTTGCGGAAGAGCCGTGTTTCTGCGGCGGGCTGTTTGCGGTTTTGGAACTCGCCGACGATGATGCTGCGTTCGAGGCCGAGCTGCGCCAACGGGCTGCGGAGATGCGAGCACGTGTGCAGGCGTTCCTTGGGGAAACGGCAGGCAACAAGCTATTCGATGGCTGGGTTGCGGCATGGCGCGGCCTGCCGCAAGGTATGGAGGGGCAGGTGATGCTGGCCAACGGCTTGGCGCGGTGCGAAGGTTACGTCACCGGTGTGGCGGGGCGACCGAGCGTATCGGTTGGCCCTTAAAGGCAATAAGTATCAGATACTTGCACACTGAATTTAATTCAGGATGCGCGCGGCGGCCCCGATCAGGTCGAGCACTTCGCGCGTGTCGCGATCGACGCGCAGAACCTGATCGCCAACCCGGCAATAGGTGCCGTAGGGGTCAAGACCATAGCGGCCCGGATCACGGATTACGATATAATCGCCTTCGATGACGTCGCCCCGGCGGTACCCGTCATAGCGATCATGCCCATACCCCGAGTGTTTCTTGGCCTGTCCCGGCGGGACGCACGGCACGGCTTTCTTGGCCAGCCCGGGAGGGCAGCCGTTCGACTTGGCCGCCACGGGTCCGGCAAGCGACACGGCGACGATGGAGGCGGTCAGGACGGGTTTCCACATATGGTTTCTCTTTCTGCTTTGGCGGATAACACCTGGGCAGAAGGAGCGTTACTGAGAGTCAGGTGCGCCGGCGGCTTCATGCCGGTTGCGCCGGTGCGTGGATACCGGGCCGGGAAAGGGGGCGCTGCCCCCGCGCCGAAACGGGGTTTCGACGCTCCCCCGGGATATTTTCGGCCAGAGGAAGAGGCGGTTCAGCTCTCGTGCCCGCGTTTCTCGAACCGGGGCAGCATCGCGCTGAAATCGCGGCCATTGCCGTCTTCGTCCTCGACGAAGCGGCGGTAGAGGTCGCGCGCGGCTTGGCCGATGGGCGTGTCGGCGTCGGCGGACTCGGCGGCCTGCATGGCCAGAGTCAGGTCCTTCAGCATGAGTTCGGCGGCGAAGCCGGGCTTGTAATCGTTGTCCGACGGCGATTTCGGGCCGATACCCGGGGCGGGGCAATAGGCGTTCATCGACCAGCTGTAGCCCGAGGAGGTCGAGACCACGTCGAACATCGCCTGGCGGTCGAGGCCCAGCTTGTCGGCGAGCGCGAAAGCCTCGCAGGTGACGATCATCGTGGCGCCGAGGATCATGTTGTTGCAGATCTTGGCGGCCTGGCCGTTGCCCGAGGGGCCGCAATGCACGGCCTTCTGGCCCATGATGTCGAAGAGCGGCTTGGCGGTGGCAAAGGCGCTTTCGTCGCCGCCCACCATGAAGGTGAGCGTGCCGCCCTGCGCGCCCCCGATGCCGCCAGAGACGGGCGCGTCTAGCGCGCCGAGGCCGGCCGCGTTGGCCTGTTCGGCCACGGCGCGGGCGCTGTCCACGTCGACGGTGGAGCAATCGAGCAGCACGGCGCCCTGTTTCATCGCCGGGATCACCGTGTCAGCCACCTTGCGCAGAATCTGGCCGTTGGGCAGCATGGTGATGACGACGTCGGCGTCAGTTGCGGCGGCCTCGGCTGAGTCGGCATTGGCCACGCCCTCGGCGGTGGTGCCGGCGGTGTCGAAGCCGGTCACCTCGTGTCCGGCGGCGGCCAGATTGGCGGCCATGGGCGCGCCCATGTTGCCCAGTCCGATGAATCCGATCTTCATGTCAGGTCTCTCCCTCAGGTCTTGAATGTCATTGCGTCGGGCCCCAGTGGCAGGAGCATCTTCTCGGCGGCCGCGGTGGGCGGTGCGGCGAGGTAATGCTGCCAGTCGGGGCTGCGGTCCTTGTCGATCACGGCGGCGCGGATGCCTTCGAGGAAATCGCCATGCTCCATCGCGCGGAAGGTGAAGCGGTATTCCAGCTCCAGCGCGTGGCGGATATCCCCACCCGCGCCGCGCAGGCGGTGCAGGATTTGCACCGTGGAGGCCATCGAGAGGGGCGAGTTGCGGCGCATGGATTTCAGGGCGGAGGCGGCGAGGTCGCTATCCGACGCCTCCAGCGCGGTCACGATGGCGGCAAGGTCGGCGCCGTCGAAGAGCGCGTCGATCTCGGGCTGCTGGTCGCTCAGCGTGCCCTGTGGGGGCGTCTCGCTTTTGATGTGGTGGACGTTGCCGGTGTCTTCGAGCTTGGCGATCAGGTCTGGCCACTGGTCCTGCGGGATGTAGGTGTCGGCGAAGCCTGCATAGATCGCGTCGGCCGGGCCCATGCGGTATGTGGTCAAGCCCAGATATTCGCCCAACCGGCCCGGCGCGTTGGCGAGGATCAGCGAGCCGCCCACGTCCGGCACCAGCCCGATGCCGCATTCGGGCATGGCGATCTGGCTGCTGTCGCAGACGATCCGGTGCGAGCCGTGGCAGGAAATGCCGACGCCGCCGCCCATGGTGAACCCCTGCATGAAGGCGATGTAGGGTTTCGGGTATTCGGCGATCTTGGCGTTCAGGCGATATTCGTCGCGCCAGAAGGTCCGGCCATAGGTAAAATCGCCCGCGCGTCCGGTGTCGTATAGCTGCTGGATGTCGCCGCCTGCGCAGAATGCCTTGTCGCCCTCGGCGTCGATGATCACCAAGGCGACCTCTTCGTCTTGGGCCCAGTCGTCCAATGCGGCCTCGATGGCGAGGCACATGTCATAGGACATGGCATTGAGCGCCTTGGGCCGGGTCAGGGTGATGCGGCCCGCGCGGCCGGTCTTACGGATCGAGATGTCGCTCATTGTTCCGCCAGCATGTGCCGCGCCACGATCAGGCGCATGATCTCGTTGGTGCCCTCGAGGATCTCATGCACGCGCAGGTCGCGGACCAGTTTTTCGATGCCGTAATCGGCAAGGTAGCCGTAACCGCCATGCAGTTGCAGGCACTGGTTGACGATCCGGCTGCCCGCTTCGGTGACGAATTTCTTGGCCATGGCGCAGTATTTCGTGGCGTCGGGCGCCTTGGTGTCCAGCTTCCAAGCGGCCTGGCGCAGGAAGACGCGGGCGGCCTGCAGCTCGATCTCCAGATCGGCAAGACGGAATTGCAGCGCCTGGAACTGGTCGATGCTTTGTCCGAAGGCCTTGCGCTCGCGCATGTAGGCCTTGGTCAGGTCCAGCGCCTGTTGCGCAGCGCCGAGCGAGCAGGCGGAGATATTGAGGCGGCCGCCATCCAGCCCGGCCATGGCGTAGCTGAAACCCTTGCCTTCTTCGCCGACGAGGTTCTCGGCGGGAATGGCGCAATCGTCGAATTGCACCTGCGCCGTGGGTTGGCTGCGCCAGCCCATCTTGTCCTCGAGCCCGCCGAAGCTGAGACCCTTTGTGCCGTCCTCGACATAGACGGTGGAGATGCCCTTGGGGCCATCCTCGCCGGTGCGGACCATGCAGACATAGGCGTCCGAATAGCCGCCGCCGGAGATGAACGCCTTGGTGCCGTTGAGCGTGTAGCCGTCGTTGGTGCGCGCGGCGCGGGTTTTCAACGCGGCGGCGTCCGAGCCCGAGCCGGGTTCGGTCAGGCAGTAGGAGAGGACCGTCTTCATCGGGATCACATCGGGCAGGATGCGGGCCTTGAAATCGTCGCTGGCGAAATTGTCGATCATGCGGGCGCACATGTTGTGGATCGACAGGAAGGCCGCGACCGAGGGACAGGCCATGCTGAGCGCCTCGAAGACCAGCGTGGCATCCAGCCGCGAAAGGCCGGCACCGCCGGACTCTTCGCTGACGTAGAGGCCGCCAAAACCCAGTTCACCCACTTGCGGCCACAGCTCTTTCGGGATGGTGCCCTGTGCCTCCCAGTCGCGGGCATGGGGCGCGATGGCGTCCTGTCCGAAGGCATGGGCCATGTCGAAAATGGCGGTCTGTTCCTCGCTGAGCGCGAAATCCATCGCGGGGTCCTCCTCGTCTTACCCGGGTGAGTAATTGAACGTGCGTTTAATTAACCTGTTCGCGGCGGCGTCGCAAGGTGTGATCCGAGGGTCGCGCAGAACGCGGCCGGGAATCAAGCGCTGTCGGTTTCCGCACCCTCAAATGAAAAGGGCGCCGCACCCCGGTGCCGCGCCCTTTCCCGAATGTCCGATGTTGCCCTTGGGGTCAGAGGACCAGAACCTTGGTGCCGACCTCGGTCTTGGCGAACAGCTCTGCGATGTGTTCGTTGTAAAGGCCGATGCAGCCCGAGGACGAGCGGCGTCCGATCTTGCGGGTGTCGTGGGTGCCATGGATCAGGTAGGCGGGCCAGGCCAGGTACATCGCATGCGTGCCCAGGGGGTTGCCGGGGCCGGCATCCATGAAATCGGGCAGGCTGGGGTCGCGCTCCTTCATGCTTTCGGTCGGCGTCCAGGTCGGGCCGACCTTCTTGCGCACGATCTCGGTATAGCCGCGGCGGGTCAGCTCGTCGGTCATCGGAACCGAGGACGGGTAAAGCGAATAGACCCCGCTTGCGTTCCAGTGATGCACGGCGCGGCTGTTGATGTCGCAGACGATGCGGCCCGTGCCCAGGCTGTCGAAATAGTCGTTCCAGTCGCGGGTCGTGAAAGAGGACGCGTTGCGCTTGACCGACGACGACAGCGGCGCGTTGTCCTGCGCGAGCAGCACGGACGGTGCGGCAAGGCCCGCTGCGGCCCCGAGAAGCGTGGCGCGGCGTGTAAGACGTGTCTTGGACATTGGGGTGCTCCGTAATGCGTGTATTTCCGCTGTATTTAAACGGATCGGCAGAAAGGTTAAGGGAAATCCCGCGTGATTTTGCCGGCTCACGCAGGTTTGAAGGCCGGGGCCGGCGGTATGGCGCCTATCGGTGCGGTGATGTCACAGGTCGGCGTGAAATTCCTCGACAAGGTGTTCGACCACGGTGCGCAGGGCGGCCTCCGGCGCGGCGCCCGCGTCTGTTGCCGCTTCAAAGGTCCGGCGCTGCCGGGTCGAGGACGTGCCGGTGCGCATCACTTCGCGCAGCGTTTCGACCTCGGAGATGCAGGCGAAATAGCGGGCGTCCTCGTCGATCAGCTCCAGCAGTTCTTCGGCCAGTTCGGCCATCGGCACGATCGCGCCGCGGCCGAAATCGATCAGGCCCTCTCGGGTGCCGTAGCGTTGTGCGCGCCAGCGGTTCTCGTCCACCAGGAAGCGGTCGTAGATGCGCCAGCGCTGGTTCTTCGTCGCCAGCCGCCACAACATCCGGGTGATGCATTGCGTCAGCGCGGCCAGCATCAGCGTGTGTTCCATCCGGGGCTGGACATCGCAGATCCGCGACTCGATGGTCGGAAACTTGGAGGACGGGCGCAGGTCCCACCAGATCTTGCTGGCGTCCTCGATCACGCCCAGATCAGTGAGCGAGCCGACCGAGCGCTCGAACTCGGCAAAGCTTTCCATGCGCGGGGGCAGGCCGGTGCGGGGCAGGTTGTCGAACACCGTCAGGCGGTAACTGTCGAGGCCCGTGTCGTGCCCCTGCCAAAACGGCGACGAGGTGCTGAGCGCCAGCAGATGCGGCAGGAAGTAGGTGAGCTGGTTCATCAGGTCGACGCGGCGGTCCGGGTCCTCGATGCCGACATGGACGTGCATCCCGCAGATCAGCATCCGTTGCACGACGCCGGCAAGGTCGTCGCTCAGGGTGTTGTAGCGGTCCTTGTCGGTGTGCGGCTGGTCGCGCCAGTCGGAAAACGGATGGCAGGAGGCGGCGATGGGCACAAGGTTGTGCGCGGCGGCATGTTTCGACACGCAGGCACGCAGGCGCTTGAGATCCTCGCGCGCCTCGGAGACGTCGCGACAGACCTTGGTGCCGATCTCGATCTGGCACTTCAGGAACTCGGGCGCGACCTGGTCCTGCAACTCCTCGGCACAGGCGTCCATCATCTCGGACGGCGCCTCGGCGAGGGCGAGGCTGTCGCGGTCCACCAGCAGGTATTCTTCCTCGATGCCGATGGTGAAATCGGGGCCGTCTTGGGTCATGGCTACCCTCCCTGTTCGACGATACCAGCAGGAAAGCGGCCGATTTGGCAAGCGTTTGGTGCAGCGGCGGCGCAGTGCCGGGGCGTTCAGCCTGCCATCGCGGCCTTGGCCGAGGCCAACAGCGCGGCCAGCCTCTGTCCGGCGTCGCCCGACGGGGCCAGAGCCGCGCTTTGGCCGTAGAGCGAGAACTGGTGCGCCGGGCCGTCGGCCTCGAGCAGGGGGCGACTGTAGTGATACATCAGCGGGAAGGGGGCCGCGTCGACCCCGGCCATTGCGTCGATCCACGGCGTGCGGTGCGCCCGCGCCGGGCGGCCCGAGCCGGCCCGTGTCACGCGGGTGCTTTCATCGGTGCCGGCCTCCACCGCCTCGGGGTGGTGCGGCTTGCGGTTGGCCTCGTCCGCGGTGATGAAGGCCGTGCCGATTTGCACGCCAGCCGCACCCAGCGCGAAGGCGGCGGCGATGCCGCGCCCGTCGGCGATGCCGCCCGCGGCGATCACCGGCACATCGACCGCGTCCACGACCTGTGGCAGGAGCGAGAAGAGGCCAACCTGTGCGTCGTTCTCCAGCTCCAGGAACAGGCCCCGGTGCCCGCCGGATTCCCAGCCTTGGGCGATTACCGCATCGACGCCCCGCGCCACCAGCCAGCGGGCCTCGGCCACGGTGGTGGCCGAACACAGGATCTTGCAGCCCTTGTCCTTGAGCGCCGCGATGGCGGCGTCCTCGGGCAGGCCGAAGTGAAAGCTGACCACCGACGGGGGCCGTTCCAGAAGGCAATCCAGCTGCGCCGCGCCGAAAGGCAGGAAAGAGGGGGTCGGCATCCCTTCGGGCAGGGTGGCGCGGGCGGCGTCGTAATGCGGGCGCATCGCGTCGAGCAGTGCGGCGTGATGATCTTCTGAGATGTCCTGCGGCGCGTGGCAGAAGAAATTCAGGTTCACGGACCGGTTCGTGGCCCCCGCCAGCGCCTCGATGTCCTCGGCCAGCTTTTCCGGTGATAACGTCGCGCAGCCATGCGAGCCGAGCCCGCCTGCATTCGACACCGCCGCCACCATCGCCGGGGTCGTGGTGCCCGCCATGGGGGCCTGGATGATGGGATGGTCGATCCCCAGTAGGTCGCAAAGCTGTGTGTCGGGCCACATGTCCTGTTCCTCCTTCCAAAACGAAACCGGGCCGCGGCGGTTTGCCCGCGCGGCCCGGTCAGTATCCTCAAGGCAGATGGATCAGTCCATCGCCTTGAAGTTGAACTCGCCGCCTTCCTTGATGCCGCTGGGCCAGCGGGCCGTGACGGTCTTTGTACGGGTGTAGAACTTGAAGGCGTCGGGGCCGTGTTGGTTGAGGTCGCCAAAGGCCGATTTCTTCCAGCCGCCAAAGGTGTGATAGGCCAGCGGTACCGGGATCGGGACGTTCACGCCGACCATGCCGATGTTGATGCGATTGGCGAAGTCGCGCGCGGCATCGCCGTCGCGGGTAAAGATCGCCGTGCCGTTGCCCATCTCGTGGTCCATGGCCAGCTTCAGCGCCTCGTCGTAGGAACCCGCCCGCACGGTCGACAGGACCGGGCCGAAGATTTCCTGCTGGTAGATGTCCATGTCCGGGGTCACCTTGTCGAACAGGTGCGGCCCGACGAAAAAGCCGTCCTCGTAGCCCTGCAGCTTGAAGTCGCGGCCGTCGACGACCAGTTCGGCGCCTTGCTGCACGCCGCTTTCGATCAGGCCCAGGATCTTTTCCTTGGCGGCGGCGGTCACGACGGGGCCGTAATCCACGTCATCGCCCGCGGTATAGGGGCCGACCTTCAGCTTTTCGATGCGCGGCACCAGCTTTTCGATCAGGCGGTCGGCCGTCTCGTCACCCACCGGGACGGCCACGGAAATGGCCATGCAGCGTTCGCCAGCCGCACCGTAGCCCGCGCCGATCAGCGCGTCGGCGGCCTGGTCCATGTCGGCGTCGGGCATGACGATCATGTGGTTCTTGGCCCCGCCAAAGCACTGCACGCGCTTGCCGTTCGAGCAGCCACGGCCATAGATGTACTCGGCGATCGGGGTCGAGCCGACGAAGCCGATCGATTGCACGGTGTCGTTGTCGATCATCGCGTCCACGGCTTCCTTGTCGCCGTTCACGACTTGCAGCAGGCCTTTGGGCAGGCCGGCCTCTTCCAGCAGTTCAGCCAGCATGATCGGCACCGAGGGGTCGCGCTCGGACGGCTTGAGGATGAAGGCGTTGCCGCAGGCGAGGGCGGGCGCGAACATCCACATCGGGATCATGGCCGGGAAGTTGAAGGGCGTGATGCCGCCGGTGACGCCCAGCGGCTGGCGCATGGAATACATGTCGATGCCCGGGCCGGCGCTGTCAGTGAACTCGCCTTTCAGAAGTTGCGGCGCACCGATGCAGTACTCCACCACTTCAAGACCGCGCTGCACGTCGCCCTTGGCGTCGGGAAAGGTCTTGCCGTGCTCCGAACTCAGCGCCTCGGCCAGCTTGTCCATGTCGCGGTTGATCAGGCGGACGAATTCCATCATCACCCGTGCGCGTTTTTGCGGGTTGGTGGCGCCCCAGGCAGGCTGCGCCTTGGCTGCGATCTCGACCGCTTGGTCGAATTCTTTCTTGCTGGCCAGCGGGCAGTGTGCCTGCACTTCGCCGGTGGCAGGGTTGTAGACGTCGGAAAAACGGCCCGACTGGCCGGGCACGCGGGCGCCGTCGATGTAGTGAGTCAGCTCTTTCATTACGGTTCTCCTCGGGTTTGGGCGCAGGTTAGCGTTGCGTTTTTGATGGGAAAAGAGGCAATATTCCAAAAGGGCTTTGCAGGAATGCAAAGCAACATGCGGGATCGAAGGGCAGGGGCATGGTATCGAACTGGGACGACCTGCGGGTGTTTCTTGCCGTGGCGCGCACCGAGAGCCTGTCGGCGGCGGGCCGGGCGCTGAAGCTCGACCCCGCCACGGTGGGCCGCCGCATCGCGCGGCTGGAGGCGGATACCGGCGCGCCGCTTTTCGCCAAGTCGCCCACCGGCTATGCGCTGACCGACGCAGGCCAGCGCCTGATGGGGCATGTGGGCCGCGCCGAGACGGCGATGCGCGATGCCGACGAGGAAATGGCGGGGCAGGCGGGCGGCCTCTCGGGGCAGATCCGCATCGGGGCGCCGGATGGTTGCGCCAATTTCATCCTGCCGCAGGTCTGCGCCCAGATGGCCCAGGACAACCCGGACCTCGATCTGCAGATCGTGGCCCTGCCGCGGGTCTTCAACCTCAGCCGGCGCGAGGCGGACATGGTGATCGCCGTCAGCCCGCCATCGGCCGGGCGCCTGAGCGTGCAGAAGATCACCGATTACAGGCTGCACCTGGCCGCAGTGCGCTGGTACCTGCGCCAGGCGCCGGAGATCCGGTCGGTGGACGACCTCGCTGCGCATCGGATGGTGGGCTACATTCCCGACATGATCTTCGACAAGGAGCTGGATTACCTGGGCGAGACCGGGGCGGAGCGGGTCGCGCTGGCCTCGAACTCTGTCTCGGTGCAGGCCCATTGCATCCAGCAAGGCGGCGGTGTCGGCATCGTGCACGACTTCGCGCTGCCGTTCTTCCGCCGCCTCGACAAGGTCCTGCCCGACGAGATCAGCCTCACCCGCAGTTTCTACCTGGTGCGCCACCAGGACGACCGGCGCCTGGACCGGATGAACCGTTTCGCCACCGCGCTGTGCGACGGTGTCCGCGCCGAGGTGGCACGGCTGGAGGCCGAAGCTTGACAGAAAAACGGTTCTGGGGGACGCTGGACGTCCGGTTGAACATCAATGAACGAGGGCCCCGGATGATCGTCCAGCAAATTCTCAAATCGAAAGACAGCGACAGGGTCATCACCGTGACGCCCGACACCAAGGTGTCCGAGGCCGCAGGGATGCTGGCCAAGCACCGCATCGGCGGCCTGATCGTGTCGGTCGATGGCACCACAGCCGACGGCATCCTGTCGGAACGCGACATCGTGCGCGGCCTTGCCACGTCGGGCTCGGGCTGTCTGAACGACAAGGTGTCGGACCTGATGACCCCGAAACCCATCTGCTGCACCAAGCAGGACAGCGCCGACACGGTCCTGGTGCGCATGACCGATGGCCGCTTTCGCCACATGCCGGTGGTCGACGAGGACGGCAAGCTGATCGGAATGGTCACCATCGGCGATGTTGTAAAGGCCCGTCTGCAAGAGCTGTCGATGGAAAAGGCCGCGCTGGAAAGCATGGTGATGGGGCACTGAGGCCGACCGGCGCGGCCCGAGTTTTCGACCGATAGCGAAAGCGCGGCGCGCGCCCTCGGGTCTCATCGTTCCAAAAATACGCCGCTTGGCGCTGTCGCTTGCAATTCCCCAACGTTTGTAGTTGCTTGCAGGTCGTCACGACACGAAGGAAGACCCCATGCGCATCGGTCTCTATCCCGGAACGTTCGATCCGATCACCCTGGGTCATACGGATATCATCGCCCGCGCGGCGACACTGGTGGACCGGCTGGTCATCGGCGTCGCCATCAACCGCGACAAGGGCCCTCTGTTCACGCTGGAAGAGCGCGTGGCGATGGTCGAGGCGGAATGCATCGGCATCAGTGCCGCCACGGGCACCGAGATCGTGGCGCATCCGTTCGAAAACCTGCTGATCGACTGCGCCCGCGACGTGGGCGCCAGCGTGATCATCCGCGGCCTGCGCGCCGTGGCGGATTTCGAGTACGAATTCCAGATGGTCGGCATGAACCGCGCCATGGACGACCGGATCGAGACGGTGTTCCTGATGGCCGACGCGCGCCGGCAAGCCATCGCCAGCAAGCTGGTCAAGGAAATCGCGCGGCTGCACGGTGATGTGACCCGCTTCGTGACTCCTGCCGTCAAGGAGGCGCTGGAAGAGCGTTTCCGGGACTAAGGGCCCGACCTAGCGCCAGAAGGCCAGCCACTCGATCAGGTCGACTGTCTTGCGGGCCAGGAAGAACGACGCCTGCATGTCGTTGTAATAGTAGTCCCAGCCAAGTCCCGCGATGATCAGCAGGGCGAGGAAAAGCGCGATCTTGTTCGTCATGTGCCGCTTTCGTGTCTCCGCCCCGGACCCACGCCCCGTATGCCTCAGCCGGGGTGCGTCATGCAAGGGGATGAAAAAGCCCCCCGGCATGTGCGCTGCCGGAGGGCCTGACCGTGTCACTGCCGCCTGGGTGGCGTCAGGCGAGACGGGCCATCGCGACGGCCACGTCGGCCATGCGGCACGAAAAGCCCCATTCGTTGTCGTACCATGCCAGAACGCGCACCAGCCGGCCGCCGGTCACGCGGGTCTGGTCGGGGGCGAAGATCGAGCTTTCCTCGGTGTGGTTGAAATCGACCGACACCTTGGGTTCGGGATCGTAGCCCAGAACGCCCTTCATTGGACCTGCCGCAGCTTCGGCCATGATGGCGTTCACGTCGTCCGCGGTCACATCCTTTTGGGCCAGGAACGTCAGGTCCACCGCCGACACGTTCGGCGTGGGCACGCGGATGGCCGAGCCGTCGAGTTTGCCCTTGAGGTCGGGCAGCACCTCGCCCAGGGCCTTGGCGGCGCCGGTGGAGGTCGGGATCATCGACATGGCCGCGGCGCGGGCGCGGTAAAGGTCGCTGTGGCGGCGGTCGAGCGTCGGCTGGTCGCCGGTATAGGCATGGATCGTGGTCATGATGCCGCTCTCGATGCCGATGCTCTCGTGCAGGACCTTGGCGACCGGGGCAAGGCAGTTGGTGGTGCAGGAGCCGTTCGAGATCATGCGCTCGCCGGCCTGCAATTCGCCGTCGTTGACGCCGAACACCACGGTGCGGTCGACGTTCTTGCCGGGCGCGGACAGCAGGACCTTGCCCGCGCCGCGGTCGAGGTGCTTTTTCGCCTTCTCGCCGTCATTGAACTTGCCGGTGCATTCCAGCACCACGTCGACGCCGGACCAGTCCAGTTCGTCCATGTCGTAGGTCGAGAACATCTCCATCGGGCCGCGGCCCAGATCCATCGTGCCGTCGCCCAGGGTGATGTCGCCCGGAAAGCGGCCATGCACGCTGTCGTATTTCATCAGGTGTGCCGCGGTTTCCAGCGGGCCGGTGGCATTGACCTTGGCGACCTTGATGTCGTTGCGCGTGCTGGCCGCGATATGGGCCAGGGTGCAGCGGCCGATCCGGCCGAATCCGTTGATGCCGACGGTGACGGTCATTTTGTTCTCCTATCCGGGTGTTGGGGGCGATATAGACCCAAGGGCGCGCCGCTGAAACCCTTAAAACGCAGGGGTTTCGCGTGTTAGCGTTAACCGTTTGCGCAAACCCGCTGCCACGGGGCATGATTGCGCCAACAATACTCGACGAAGCGTAACGAGAGGCAAGAGCATGAGTGGACTTCTGGCATTGCTGGACGATGTGGCGAGCCTGGTAAAGCTGGCGGCGGCATCGGTCGACGACGTGGCGGGTCAGGCGGCCAAGGCGGGGGCCAAGGCGGCGGGCGCGGCGATCGACGATGCCGCCGTGACGCCGAAATACCTGCGGGGCTTCGCGCCCGCCCGTGAATTGCCGATCGTGTGGAAGATCGCGCGCGGGTCGCTGTTCAACAAGCTGGTCTTTCTGTTGCCGGCGGGGCTGGCGCTTGCCAACTTCGCGCCGTGGCTGATTCCGCCCTTGCTGATGCTGGGCGGCGCATACCTGTGCTTCGAGGGGGCTGAAAAGGTGGCCCATGCGCTTGGCGTGGGCAAGCATCACGGCGGGCCGGACGGCAGTCACCAGACCAAGGATCCCGCGCATCTGGAGGAAAAGCGCGTGCAGGGGGCGATCAAGACGGATTTCATCCTGTCGGCCGAGATCATGACCATCGCGCTGTCGAACATTCCGCCCAGCAATTTCTGGATGGAGGCCGCGACACTGGCCGTGGTCGCCGTGGGCATCACCGTGGTCGTCTACGGCGCGGTGGCGCTGATCGTGAAGGCCGACGACGCGGGGCTTTTCATGGCGCAGAACGGCAATTTCGGCGTCACGCGCGCCCTGGGTCGCGGGATCGTCAAGGGGATGCCCTATTTCATGAAGCTGCTGATGATCGTGGGCACCGCGGCGATGCTCTGGGTGGGGGGCTCGATCATCCTGCACAGCCTGGCAGAGATGGGTTGGTCGATGCCCTATGACACGATCCACCACTGGGCCGAGGACGCCGCCCATGCGGTGGATCGGTTCCAGGGCCTTGTCGCCTGGGGGGTGCAGGCGGCCGTGGACGGCGTGATCGGGCTGGCCCTCGGGCTGGTGCTCATTCCGATCGGCACCAAATTCGTCGCGCCGGTCTGGGCGTCGGTGTTCGGAAAAGGCGCGGCCCACTGAGCCGCGCCTGACATCGCAAACCCTCGATAGGGCGATGGCCCACGATCACGCTCGGGGGGGCGGGATGCCCGGCCTCAGCCGCCCGCGCCGTCGGTCGTAATCCGCACAAGGCGTCCGTCGGCATAGTCCGTGATCGCCAGGATCGACCCGTCGCCGTCCACATCCACGTCGCGCACGCGGCCCAAATCCATCGCCAGACGCTCTTCGGCGGCAACCTTGCCGTCGGCGTCCATTTCCAGGCGGACAATGCCGCCCGGCTTCAGCGACCCGATCAGGAAATCACCGTCCCAATCGCTGAACACGCCGCCGTCATACGAGGTCATGTCCCCCGGTGCGATCACCGGGTCCCAGAAATAGACCGGCTGCTCCATGCCGTCGCGCTGTGCCTCGCCCGAGCCGATGGGTGCGCCGCCATAGGTCTCGCCGTAGGAAATGACCGGCCAGCCATAGTTCTTTCCGGGTTCGGGCCGGTTCAGCTCGTCGCCGCCCTTGGGGCCGTGTTCGATGGTCCAGAGCTTCCCATCGCGCATCGTGGCCCCCTGCACGTTGCGATGGCCGTAGGACCAGATGCTGTCGATGGCGTCTTCGTCGCCCACGAACGGATTGTCCTGGGGAACCTCGCCGTCAAGCGTCATGCGGACGATGACGCCAAAGGTGTTGGACGTATCCTGCGCGTAGTCGCGGTATTCCATCGAGGAATGCTCGCCGGTGGTGATGAACACGTGCCCCGCGTCATCGAAGACGAGTCTCGAGCCGAAATGCTTGTCCACGGTGGCGCCCGGCTCCTGCACGAAGATCTCCGTCAGGTCGGTCACCTCGGTCATGTCCTCGCTCAGCGTGCCATAGGCCGCGGCGGTCGCCATCAGACCGTCCCCGACCGGCTTGGCGTAGCTGATATAGATCCGGCGGGTCTCGGCGAAATCGGGGGACAGCACCACGTCGAGCAGCCCGCCCTGACCCTGGGCCGCGACCTCGGGCATTCCGGCGATGGGGTCTGACAGCGTTCCGTCCTCCGCCACGTGGCGCAGGCGGCCGGGGCGTTCGGTCACGATGTAGCCGCCGTCCTCCGGCAGGATCGCGATCCCCCAGGGATGTTCCAGCCCGGTCGCGATATCGGTGACCAGAAGGTCCACGTCGCTGGTGTCGAGCGGCGCGCGGAACTGGCCCTCGAAGGCCGGTTCGAGATCGGTGTTGCGCGGTTCACGCTCGAATTCCTGCCCGAAGGCGGGCAGGGCGACGACAAGAGCGGTTCCTGTCAGGATCGGGCGAAATGTCATGTGGGGGATCTCCTCTGATGCAACGAGGAGAAAACCCGCGCGCGCGAGGGCGGTTCCCGCGCGCGCGATCACAGATGCGTCAGAGCAGCGACTTGGCCTTCTCGGCCACGGCCTCGGCGGTGATGCCGAACTGCTCGTAAAGGACCTCGGCCGGGGCGGACGCGCCGAAGCCGTGCATGCCGACAAAGCCCGATTTCTCGCGCTTGCCGCGCTCGCCGAAAAGCCAGCGGTCCCAGCCGAAGCGGATCGCGGCCTCGACCGCGACGCGGACGGGGCCGGCAGGCAGGACCTTGCGGCGGTACGCTTCGTCCTGTTCCTCGAAAAGCTCCCAGCAGGGCATCGAGACGACGCGCGTGCCGATGCCTTCGGCCTGCAAGAGGTCCCGCGCGGCCATGGCAATCGCCACTTCCGAGCCCGTCGCCATCAACAGCGCCTGGCGTTTGCCCTCGGCATCGGCCAGCACATAGGCGCCCTGCGCGGTCAGGTTCTTCTGCTTGTGCACGGTGCGCAGCGTCGGCACGCCCTGACGCGTCAGAGACAGGACCGACGGCGTCGATTTCGAGGTCAGCGCCAGTTCCCATGCCTCGGCAGTTTCCACCGTGTCACAGGGACGGAAGACGTTGGTGTTGGGTGTCGCACGGCTGATCGCCAGATGCTCGATCGGCTGGTGGGTGGGGCCATCCTCGCCCAGACCGATGCTGTCATGGGTCATGACGAAAACGCTGGGCACCTTCATCAGCGCGGCCAGCCGCATCGCGGGGCGGGCGTAATCGGTAAAGCACATGAACGTGCCGCCATAGGGCCGGATGCCGCCATGCAGGGCCATGCCGTTCATCGCGGCGGCCATGCCGTGCTCGCGGATGCCGTAATGGATGTAGCGGCCCTTGCGGTTGCCCTCGTCGAAGACGGTCATGTCGCCCGACTTGGTGTTGTTCGAACCGGAAAGGTCGGCCGAGCCGCCGATGGTTTCCTGCATGACCGGGTTCACGACCTCCAGCACCATCTCGCTGGATTTGCGGGTGGCGACCTTGGGGCATTCCTCGGAAATCTGCTTTTTCAGCGCGCGGATGCGCGAGGCCAGAGATTTCGGCACCTCGCCGTCCATGACGCGGGTGAACTCGGCCTGCCGGCGCTCGCTCAGCTCGCCCATGCGGGTCTTCCACTCGGCGTGCGCCTCGGCGCCGCGCTTGCCGATGGCTTCCCAGGCTTTCTTGATGTCGGCGGGCACCTCGAACGGACCGGTCGTCCAGCCATAGGCCTCTTTCGCCGCCGCCATCTGATCGGCATCCGTCAGCGCGCCGTGACCTTTCGAGGTGTCCTGCGCCGCGTGCCCCAGCGCGATATGCGTCTTGCAGGCGATCATCGTGGGGCGCCGGCCGGTCTTGGCCTTGGTCAGCGCCGCGTCGATCTCCTCGGGGTCGTGCCCGTCGATCTCGATCACCTGCCAGCCCTCGGCGCGGAAGCGTTTCACCTGGTCGGTGCGGCTGGCCAGATCGACCTTGCCGTCGATGGTGATGTTGTTGTTGTCCCACAGCACGATCAGCTTACCCAGGCCCAGCCGCCCGGCCAGGCCGATGGCCTCGTGGCTGACACCCTCCATCAGGCAGCCGTCGCCGGCGATGACATAGGTGTGGTGATCCACCGCCTTCTTGCCGAACCGCGCGCGCAGCGCCTCTTCGGCGATGGCGAAACCCACGGCGTTCGAGATGCCCTGGCCCAGCGGGCCGGTGGTGGTCTCGATCCCGTCATGCAGAAAGTTTTCCGGGTGGCCCGCCGTGATCGCGCCCCACTGGCGGAAGTTCTTGATCTGGTCGAGCGTCATGCCCTCGTAGCCGGTGAGGTACAACAGAGAGTAGAGCAGCATCGAGCCATGTCCGGCGGACAGGATGAACCGGTCCCGGTCGGGCCAGTTGGGGGCGCTTGCGTCGAATTTCAGGTGCTTCTCGTACAGCACGGTGGCCACGTCGGCCATGCCCATGGGCATGCCGGAATGGCCCGAATTGGCCGCGTGGACCGCATCCAGCGTCAGCGCGCGAATGGCGGCGGCCTTGTTCCAGTGATCGGGATGAGCAGAGCGCAGGGCAGCGATATCCACGGGGCAGCGTCCTTTTGGAAATGGCATTCGGGGCCGTGCATACCAGCCCCGAAGCAAAGATCAAGCGCCCCCGCGCCGCCCCAAAGCGTTTCGCCTTTGACCCGAGGCATCATCCAATGGCGAAACGCAGGCAACGATTGGCTGTCGTGCCGCGTTGCGCGGGTAGCTGCACCTCAGGTCTGTCGCGAAACGCCTTGGGTTGCAGTATCACGTTAAGGGGCGCAATTTCTGTAACCATTGGTTAGAGTTGCAGCACATGCTTAAGGCGGGCGATTCGCGCACTCTTCGGCACTCGTGCCGATGTGCAGGGTGCCGATCCATGACCTGCCGCGACGGGCAAAGCCAGACGGGGACCGAGGAGATGAGCGAGATAGTGGAATTGGAGCGGCGGATCAACGCCGCGTTGGACCGCATCGGGCGTGGGCTCGAGGCGGGCGCCGGGGCCGCGGTGGACCCCGCCGAACTGGCCGAGGTGAAGCAGGCCCTTGCAGATGAGAAGTTGGCGAGCGAACAGCTTGAAGAGCGGGTCAAGTCCCTGCGCGACAAGCGCAACGCGCTGGAGGAGGAACTGGAGGCGCTGCGCGAGCAGAACGCCCAGTCGCTGTCACGGCTCGATGGCGAGCTGCAATCCCTGCGCCGGGCCAATCAGCAATTGCGCGACAACAACGTCGCCCTGCGCGAAGCCAATGCCGCCGGCGTTGGCGAGGCGCACCTGATCAACAAATCCATGATGGCGGAACTGGAAAGCCTGCGCGCCAACCGCGCCGCCGACCGGGCCGAGACCAGTGCCATCCTGTCGGAACTGACCGCCGTACTGGAAGGCGCGGCCAGGCCCGACACATCCAATGCGGAGGACGCCTGATGCCCGAAGTCGAGATCGAGATCGGGGGACGCACCTTCGAGGTCGCCTGCCAGGACGGCGAAGAACACTATCTGCATGCCGCCGCGAAGATGCTGGACGAAGAGGCCAGCGTGCTGTCTGCCCAGATCGGCCGCATCCCCGAGACGCGCATGTTGCTGATGGCGGGCCTGATGCTGGCCGACAAGACCGCGGGCGTGCAGGACAAGCTGCGCGAGGCCGAGGACAAGATGGCCGAGAAGGAAGCCGAACTGGACCAGCTGCGCAATGCGCCCCAGCCCGAACCCGAACGCGTCGAGGTGGCGGTCATCCCGGAACAGGTGACGGAATCGTTGGCCGAGATCGCCGCCCGGGCCGAGAGCCTTGCAGACCAGATCGAGCGCTGACCCAAAGCGTTTCGAACGACGTGGATCACGGCTTTCGGCGCTGCGCAGTGCAGGGCCTGGCCTATGCAGGTGCCCCGCATTTATCTGATGTGTCAGGTTAAGGACCGGACGCTTCGCATCAGCTTTGCGGCGCAGGCCCCTGGAAAGAATAAGCCCCGGCACTTGACATGCCGGGGCTTCGTGATGGCCCAGGTTCGGCGCAACGCTTGGGAGAGTGCGCGCCGCCCTGACGTGGGTCAGGCCACCATTTTCTTGACCACTTCCCCGAAGGAGGACGGCGTCGGCACGATGGTCACGCCCGCCTGTTTCAGGATGTCGACCTTTTCCTGCGCCGACTCGCCGAAGGCCGACACGATGGCGCCCGCGTGGCCCATGCGCCGCCCTTTCGGGGCCGACAGGCCCGCGATATAGGCCGCCACCGGCTTGGTCATGTGATCGCGGATATATTCCGCCGCCTCGGCCTCCTGCGGGCCGCCGATCTCGCCCACCAGCACCACCGCGTCGGTGTCGGGGTCGGCCTCGAACAGCTCCAGTATGTCCTTGAAGCTCGACCCGTTGATCGGATCCCCGCCGATCCCGATGGAAGAACTCACCCCGATGCCATGCGCGCTCATCTGGCTGGCCGCCTCATAGCCCAGCGTGCCCGAGCGGCCCACGATGCCGACGCGCCCCGGCTTGTAGATCGAGGGCGGCATCAGCCCGGCGAAGGCCTGTCCGGGCGTGATGATCCCCGCGCAGTTGGGGCCAATGAGGCGCATCCGTTTCTCGGCCTTGTAGCGCCGCATGTAGCGTTTCACGTCGATCATGTCCTGCGCTGGGATGCCGTCGGCGATGCAGACGCAGGTCTTGATGCCCGCATCCGCCGCTTCCATGATCGAATCCGCGGCAAAGGGCGGGGGCACGAAGCTGACGACCAGTTCGGCATCCGTCTCGGCCACGGCACCCTTCACCGTGTTGAACACCGGCAGGCCCAGATGCTTGGTGCCGCCCTTGCCGGGCGTCACGCCGCCCACGACGTTGGTGCCGTGGTTGATCATGTCCTGGGCGTGAAAACTGCCGATCCTGCCGGTGATCCCGGTGACCAGAACGCGGGTATCCTTGTCGATGATGATCGCCATCAGCTTGCCTCCGCATATGCGCTGTCGGTGGAGCGCCACGCGGCCACCACCTTGTCCGCCGCCTCCGCAAGAGAAGAGGCCGTTTCGATGTCCAGCCCGCTGTCGGCCAGAAGCTTCATGCCTTCATCGACATTGGTACCCGAAAGGCGCACCACCAGCGGCATCTTCAGGTCCAGTTCCTTGACCGCCAGGATCACGCCCTCGGCGATCCAGTCGCAGCGGTTGATGCCGGCGAAGATGTTCACCAGGATCGCCTCTACATTAGGGTCGTTCAGCACCGACTTGAATGATTGCAACACTCGCTCGGGACTGGCGCCGCCGCCCACGTCGAGGAAGTTCGCGGGCTCGCCGCCGGCCATCTTGATCATGTCGAGCGTCGCCATGGCGAGGCCGGCGCCGTTGACGATACAGCCGATCTGTCCGTCGAGGCCGATATAGCTGAGGCCACGGTCGCCCGCGTATGTCTCGCGCGGGTCCTCTTGGCTCTTGTCGCGCAGCTCGGAAATATGCGGGTGCCGGAACAACGCGTTCTCGTCAAAGCTGACCTTGGCATCCAGCGCCACGATCTCGTTCGAACCGGTCACCACGAGCGGGTTGATCTCGACCATGTTGGCGTCGGTCTCCCACATCATCCGGTAGCAGCCCATGATCGTCTTGGCCGCCTGGTTGATCAGCGCGGGATCAAGGCCCAGCGAGAAGGCGATCTCGCGTGCCTGGAAGTTCTGCATACCCACCGCGGGGTCGACCACCGAGCGGATGATCGAGTCGGGTTCGCTTTCCGAGATCTCCTCGATCTCCATGCCGCCCTGGGCCGAGGCGACGACCACCACGCGCTCCAGCTTGCGGTCCATCACGAAGCCCAGGTAGATTTCCTGCGCGATGTCGGTGGCTTCTTCCACGTACAGACGGCTGACCAGCTTGCCGTTCGGGCCTGTCTGGTGGGTCACGAGCTTGCGGCCCAGCATCCACGAGGCTGCATCCCAGACCTCTTCCTCGGATTTGCAGACGCGCACGCCACCGGCCTTGCCACGGGCGCCGGAATGGATTTGCGCCTTGACGACCCAGCTTTTGCCCGACAGTTCCGAACAGCGATAGACCGCCTGTTCCGGGCTGTAGGCGATGCCACCCCGCGGTATGTTCACGCCGAAGCCGCTCAGCAGCTCCTTGGCCTGGAATTCATGGATGTCCATGCACATGCCCTCCTCGCATCGTGTTGGGTCCGACTGTGCCGGGAAAGAGGGGCGTGCGATACTTTCGCCCGGGTAGCAATGTGCACCCCGGGTTGGGGGACGGGCCGGAACGGGTAGGGCGGGCTACCCGTGGCGGGCGCTGCGGAATGCGGCGGGATGCCGTCAGGGCGCTCGTGTGAAGGTCGAGGCAACCGGAATTTTCGAAAATTCCGGATTGGAAAATAGCATTTTCCAATCCGATTTTTTGCAAAAAATCGGCTCAGAGCACCCGGCGAACCGGTTCTCGATTGCAGAAGATCACAAGCTGACCGGCGTTTTCCATCGCCTGGAAACCTCGTCTTTCGAGTTCGGAAAGAAATGCGGCGCGACCTACATATCGGTCGATATCGCGCAGACGCCGGCGGATGATGCATCCGTCTCTGGCAGCTTTCGCGCGAAAGACATCCGCCATCCACGCATCGGGGGTGATCGGGCCATTCTGACTCATGGCCCGATCCTTTGCACACCTTGGTTAAGGCGCGGTAAACGTCATTTCGGCGTCACGAGGTCGCCGGGCGTGTCGCCCTTGAGAAATGCTTCGAGGTTGTCGATCGCGCGAAAGCCCATGGCCTCGCGCGTGCCGTCCGTGGCGCTGCCCAGGTGCGGGGCCAGAACGATGTTGTCGTATTTCAGGAAACGCGGGGCGAGCGCCGGTTCGTTGTGGTACACATCAAGCCCCGCTGCCGCCAGTTTGCCGGAATCGAGCGCATCGAAAAGCGCGTCTTCGTCCACCACGTCACCGCGCGCCGAGTTCACCAGGATCGCGCCGGGTTTCATGGCGCCGAAGATGATAGCGTTGATCATCTTGTAGGTGTCTGCGCCACCGGGGCAATGCAGCGACAGGAAATCGGCCTCTGCCGCGACCTCGACCATGCTGGGCAGCTGTTCGGCGTTGCCGTTGGCGCTCTTGATGTCCTCGGGCACCTCCCAGGCGTCCTGGAACACGACCCGCATCCCGAACCCGTTATGGGCCCGGCGCGCCATCGCCTGGCCGATGCGGCCGAAACCGATGATGCCCAGCGTGGCCCCCGTGACCTTCTTGCCGATCATGTGCGTCGGCCGCCAGCCTTCCCAGTCGCCCGCGCGGGTCTCGCGTTCGCCTTCGCCGATGCGGCGCGCGGCCGCCAGCAAGAGGCCCATCGCCAGGTCGGCGGTACAGTCGGTCAGCACGTCCGGCGTGTTGGTCACCGTGATGTCGTTCTCCGCCGCCGCGTCGATGTCGATATGGTTGAAGCCGACGCCATAGTTGGCAAAGATCTTCACCTTGCCCTTGGCCGCCGGATAGAACTCCGCCGGGATCTTGTCGGACACGGTGGGCATGATCACGTCATAGGTCTTGGCCGCGTCCATCCACTCGTCATGGCTCATCGGCGTGTCGGGGTGGCGCAGCGTCACCTCGCCCAGCCCGGCATTGGTCAAACGGTCCTCGGTCGCCTTCGGCCAGGCGCGCGTTACCAGAATTTTCATGATGTCTCTTCCCTTGTCGTGATCCGCCCTTGGCGCAGAATGGGCCAAGGGCAGGGCAGTTGCAATCAACCCTTTGGGATCACGCCGCCTTGGCGGGGCTGGCCTTGGCATTGTCGGGTGTCGTGTCGCGGTAATGCGCCTGCGCGGCGGCCACGCCAGAGCCGGGCTCGATCTTGGCGCCGGCATCGACCAGCGCCATTTCGGCGGCCGAGATCGCCCCGCACAGCATCACCGGGTTCAGCGAGCCGAGGTGCCCGATGCGGAACGCCTTGCCCGCCAGCTTGTTCAGGCCGGTGCCAAGCGAGGTCTGGTACTTGTTGTAGGCCGTCGAGATCACGTCGCGGGCATCCACGCCTTCGGGCGCATAGATGGCCGAGACCGTGTCGGATTCCCATTCGGGTCCGCGTGCCACCAGTTCGCAGCCGTCCCAGGCCTCGACCGCGGCGCGCACGCCCTGTGCCAGCCGCTTGTGACGTGCCCAGATGCACTCCATTCCGGTCTCAAGGATCATGTCCAGCGAACAGCGCAGCCCGCGCAGAAGCTGGGTGGCGGGCGTGTAGGGGAAATAGCCCGTGTCGTTCAGCTTGATCATGTCCTCGAAGCTGAAATAGCAGCGCGACATACCGGAATTGGCCAGCCGCTTGTTGGCCTCAAGCGCCTTGTCGCTGACACCGAGAAAGCCAAGGCCCGCCGGCAGCATGAAGCCTTTTTGCGAGCCGGAAACAGCCAGGTCGACGCCCCATTTTTCCATCTCGAACTCGATCGAGGCGATGGAACTGACGCCATCGACGAACAGCATCGCCGGATGGCCCGCATCGTCGAGAACCTTGCGCACGCCCTCGATATCCGAGGTCACGCCGGTCGCGGTTTCGTTCTGGGTGGCGAAGACCGCCTTGATCTCGTGGTTGGTGTCCGCCTTTAGGTGTTTGGCGTATTCCTCCAACGGCACGCCCTTGCCCCACTCCACCTCGCACAGCACCACGTCCAGGCCCAGGCGCTCGGCCATGTCCACCCAGAGCAGCGAGAACTGACCGAAGCGCGACATCAGGACCTTGTCGCCGGGTTGCAACGTGTTCTGGATGGCACTTTCCCACGCCCCCGTGCCCGAGGACGGGAAGATGAAGACCCGGCCATTCTCCAGCCGGTAGGCCTTTTTCATGTCGGTCAGCAGGCCGGTCACCAGGTCGGGGAAGTCGGGTGCGCGCATGTCCTCCATCGGCACGTTCATGGCCTGCCGCACGGGTTCCGGCACATTGGTGGGGCCGGGGATGTAAAGATGCTGGTAACCGTTCATGATGTTCTCGCTCCCTGTCACATGACTTGACGCAGGGTCGTAGCACGCAATTCGTGTCTGTGAAGACCCGTTCGCGGCAAAACAGGGAGGAAACCGCCCATTGGGTGGGTAATTCCTACCCGCCCGGGTGACATATCGGGCGGTATGGCGCCTCGGCATACACCGGCATACAGAAATTTCCTTTGATTTCAGTCATTTCTACTGGTGTTATGACTGAACGAGGTCCGTCTGTTGGGGAGCTGACGGTGAGGAGGAACAAGGAGCCGGCGCATGAAAGCTGCCCCCGGAACGATCATGACATCAGCTGAAAAAACAAGTCATACCACGGCCTTGCCGCAGGTTATCGTCGCCGACCGGCAGCTGATCGTCTGCCAGGGAATCGGGTCGCTGGTGACGCAGATTCCCGAGGTCGAGCTGGGGCATTACGCGACCGACAAGGCCAGCCTGCGCAAGCACCTCGCCCATGCCACCGGCAAGACCATCCTGATCCTCGGGGTGCGGCTGGCCGATGGCGATTTGACGCAGGTCCTGTCGATCGTGCGCAAGGATTACCCCGATGTGATGGTCGTCGTCGTGGCCGAGGAAACCGAGTTTGCCTTCATCCGCACGGCGATCAAGGCCGGGGCCAACTCGGTCTGCATGATGGGTCAGATCCTGACCAGCCTGCCGCGCATTCTGGGTAAGCTGATCGAGGGGCATTCCATTGTCCCGACCGAGATCCTGCGCCGCCTCACGTCCGAGAACACCGACGCCCTGTCGCGACGCGAGCACGAGATCCTGGCGCTTCTGGGCGACGGGCTGACCAATTTCCAGATCTCCGCCCGGCTGGGCCTCAGCGAGAACACGGTCAAATATTACCTCAAGGCGATCTACCAGAAACTGTCGGTCAACTCGCGCGGTGCGGCCATCGCCAAATACGTGGCCGGGAATTACTGATACCGCCCAAAATGATATCTTGCGAGCCTCCGCGTGCCGTATGACCCGGCTGTCCGGCGGATGACCCGCGACCAAGGACAGCGGGTCGCATCGCCGGGGAGGTGTCGCGGTGATCGAGGCGGCCCGTCGCCCAGGCAGGCACAGCCGAGGTCACCAACTGCCCAAAATCCGGGCTAACAGGGCTTCCAGCTTGAACAAACTGTGCTGTGCCGCTTTCATCGAGCCGGCTGATATGCTCAATACGGGGGCGGACCCGGCCCGATACCGCCGGGCCCGCGGGACAAGGTCAGGGGAACATCCGGGCGTGCACCAGGAACACAAATTGCTGAACGCGCGGCTGCGCGAGCTTCTGTCCCGAATCTATCCCGACGAGTCCGCACCGGACCTTGCGCGCGCCATCATCGCCGCGTTCTGGCCCGAAGGCTCGGTACCCCGCAAACGCGCCCGCACGCCCAGCAACCGGCTCTGGTCGGAAAAGGACGCCTTCCTGATTACCTATGGCGACAGCATCATTGACGGCGCGCACAAACCGCTCGACCTGCTGGAGGATTTCCTGTCGCGCTACATGGGCGGCGTGGTCGATGGCGTTCATGTCCTGCCGTTCTTTCCGTTCAGTTCGGATGACGGGTTCGCCGTGACGGATTACTGCGCCGTCAATCCGCGCCTGGGGGAATGGAGCGATATCAGCCGCATCGCCTCGAATTTTCACCTGGTGTCGGACCTCGTGCTCAATCACGTCTCCAGCCAGGGCAACTGGTTCAACCAGTACCGGCAGGGCAACGCGCCCTATGACAAGTTCTTTTACGAGGCGGACCCCGACCAGGACCTGAGCGCGGTCGTGCGTCCGCGCACCACGCCGCTATTGCAGAAGATCGAGACGCGGAACGGCGACCGCCATGTCTGGTGCACCTTCAGTCACGACCAGATCGACCTGGACTTTTCCAACCCCGAGGTGCTGCTGGAGATGCTGCGCATCATCCGGATGCATATAGACAAGGGCGTGCGCACCCTGCGGCTGGATGCCGTGGCCTTCATCTGGAAGGAGCCGGGCACCTCCTGCATCCACCTGCCGCAGACCCACGCCATCGTGCAACTGATCCGCCTGTTGGTGGATTACACGTTTGAAACCGTGGTGCTGCTGACCGAAACCAACGTGCCGCGCAGCGAGAACCTCAGCTATTTCGGCAATCGCAACGAGGCGCACGCCGTTTACAATTTCCCCCTGCCGCCGCTGATCCTGCACGCGATGCAGTCGGGCTCGGCGGAATACCTCAACCGGTGGCAGGCCACGATGCCGCCCGCGCAGCTGGGCTGCGCCTACCTGAACTTCACCGCCAGCCATGACGGGATCGGGATGCGCCCGGCCGAGGGCGTTCTGCCCCTGGACGAAAAGACCCGCATGATCGAAACCGCCCAGGCGGCGGGCGCGCTGGTGTCAATGCGCACCATGCCCGACGGCACCGAACAGGCCTACGAGTTGAACTGCTCGCTGTTCGACGCAATGCGCACGACCTTCAAGGGCGAGGATGACCACCATTTCGACCGCTTCATCTGCTCACAGACGATCCCGATGTCGCTCGAGGGCATTCCGGCCTTCTATATCCATTCCTTCCTTGCCACGCCCAGTGATCACGAGGCTGTGGACCGTCGCGGCATGAACCGCGCGATCAACAGGCATCGCTGGCATTACCCTGACCTGCTGGAACGGATGGAGGACGAAGGTTCGGACCAGGCGCGGGTGATGAAGGCCCTGTCGGAGCGTCTGCGCATTCGCGCCCGCCAGCCGGGGTTTCATCCAAACGCCACGCAGTTCACCCTGCGCCTTGATCCGCGGCTCTTCGGGGTCTGGCGGCAAAGCCTCGACCGCTACCAGTCGATCTTTGCCATCCACAATGTCAGCGACGAGGCGGTGACCGTAGACCCTGCGGACCTCAACATGATCGAGGATGACACCTGGCGCGACCTGTTGTCCGGCGACGTGATCGACTTTGACGCCGAAACGGTCTCCTTCGCGCCTTACCAGTGCCGCTGGATTTCCAATCGCCGCGGAGCGGCAGAGCGCGACGCCCTCAGCTGAATTCCTCGGTGTCCTGAAACGCCGCCGCCTTGAGATCCGACAGGAATTCCGGATCGGCGGCATGGACACGGCTCCATGTCGGGATGAAGGGCGTCGCCTGCGGGTTTTCCAGGAACACGGTACCGGCGCGGATGATGTTCTCGGCGAAAAGCTCGACCGATTTCTCTTCCTTGTGGCGGTCCACGTTCAGGCCGTTCATCTTGGCATCGGCGTAGTAGCTTTCCAGTAGGTCCAGCGCGATGCGGTAATAGGTGGCCTTCAGCGTGCGGAAGAGGTTGGGGGTGAACACCGTCCCGTCCGAGGCCAGCTTGCGGAAGATGGCCTTGCAGATATCCGTCGACATCCGGCTCAGGCCTTTCGAGGCGTCCTCGGGCGACAGGTCCTGGTGCTTGTGGTCGTAGGCATCCGAAATCTCGACCTGGCAGACCGATTGCGGCGCCAGGTTGCGCCACGCTTCGGACAGCACGCCGATCTCAAGCCCCCAGTCCGAGGGCACCCGCAGGTCGGGAAGCATCGGCGTACGCATGGCAAACTCGCCCGACAAGGGATAGCGGAAACTGCGCAGGTAATCGAGGTAATCGCGATCCCCGATCACCTTCTTCAGCGCGATCAGGAGAGGGCTGACCAACAGGCGCGTCACGCGCCCGTTCAGCTTGGTGCCGTCGACGCGCGGGTAGTATCCCTTGACCATCTGGTAGCGAAAGCCGGGGTGGGCGGCGGGATAGACCAGCCGCGCCAGCAACTCGCGGTCATAGGTCAGTATATCGCAATCATGCAGCGCCATGACGGAGGTATCGGCACAGGCGATCAGGTACCCCATGCAGGTCCAGACGTTCTTGCCCTTGCCCGGCTCTTCGGGGGCGATGCCCTTGTCCTCCAGCCGGGCGCCAAGCGCCTTCATCCGGGGGCTGTCGTTCCACAGAACCATGTGCTGCTGCGGCAGGCGGCCGAAGAACTCGATGGCGTGGCGGTACTGCGCCTCGTCGGCCTGGTCGAGCCCTATGATGATCCGGTGCAGATAGGGCACCTCGCGCAACTCGTTGATGATGTGGTGCAGCGCGGGACCTTCCAGTTCGGAATACAAGCTGGGCAGGATCAGCGAGATCTTCCGCGTCTCGGCAAACGCCGTCAGCTCGTAGGTCAGGTCGTCCAGACTGCGGGTGCGCAGGTTGTGCAGCGTCGTGATATTTCCGTTCTGATGAAAATCGGCCATGTGGTCAGGGATCTTTCGTGGTGGTTAACTCGTCCAGAAGCGCGGTCATGGCCTCGGCCCAGCCTTGGGGGCCGGGCAGGCGGGTGCGCCGGATGCGGCCCGCGTCCTCTCCGGGCAGGGGCGGGATGCCGGGCGCGGCCGGGTTGGCCACCACGACGCCGAAATCGGCCCGGTTCAGCATCTCGACATCGTTCGGCGCATCGCCCAAGGCCACCGTTCTGGCCGGGCGATAGCGGGCGATCAACGCATCCATGCGATCGGCCTTGGTGCCGCCGAAGGACAGGGTCAGAAACCGCCCGCCCTGTTGCGCCGCCAAGCCGGCTTGTCGCGCCTTGTCGATGAAAATCTCTCGGTCCGCGTCGTTGCCTGACCATAGCCCCGGCTCGCTGAATTGCCGCGCCCGCGCCAGTTCGGCAGCCTTGGCCGACAGCCCGGTATGCGCCGCGATGTCCTGAGATGTCATGTCGCCAAACCCGGTAAACCCTGTCGGCAAACGCGCGATTGCGGCACGAAGTTCCCGGTAGGCGGCGTCGTCGCCCGTGCCGTCCGCGCCCGGATCCAGCACGCCGCTGCCGTTTTCCACGATGGCAGGCCAGGCGCGCAGACCCATTGCGTCGCGCAGGGGGGCGATCTCGGCCGCGGTCTTGCTGCTGGCCAGGATCACGCCGCAACCCGCAAGCTCCAGCCGCCTCAGAACCCCGGCTGCCGGCTGCCAGGAATAGCTTGCGTGATCCAGAAGCGTTCCGTCGAGATCCGAGAAAACAAGAAGGCGCGGGCCAAGGGTCATGCCCCGACAGTAGAACACAAATTTCGGCATGGCGACCGCATAGCGCAGGACGGGCCCGCATAATCGCCACGGTGCCGCGAATTCAGGCGGGGCCTTTTCCCGGGCGGTTTTCGCGGGCAATCTTGCTTGGCGCACAGGCGGCGGTTGGGCCTGTGGCACACAAGTCCGCTTTGCCGCTGTGACCCGATGGCAAAGCCGACCGAGCGCCCATCAGCGAATGAACGCCAGTCATAAAAAAGTTGATTGAACTTGCATCTTACGGTTCTAGCCTTACACGTCAGGTGCTACGGCTTTATGCCGTCGTGCGGACACGGAATGACAACAAAGCGAGTGATTATGAAACGTATTCTCGGAACGACTTGCGCTATCGCGTTCAGCGTGGTCCTGCCGCTTCAAGCGGCGGCTCAACAAAGCGGTCCTCCGCTTCTTCCTGGTGAAACCGCCCAGGCATATGCCGTCCGCGTCAACGCATGTGGTGGCGCGGAACTGCTCGGCGCGCAATTCGGCGCGGGCGGCGACGTCGTGCAAGCACGCTGTGCCAGCGCCGGCATGGGCATGGGCCAAGGCCCGGCGGCAGCCGCGGCAGCTGCGGCCGGGGTCGGGGTTCTGCTCATCATTGCACTCGACGGGTCGAGCAGCACCACCACGTCGAACTGACGCGACCACGACCTACCCGGCCATCTGCGAAGGTTGGCCGGGCCCGCCATTGAACTGCCGACAAGAAAAGGCCACGTCCTGCCCGGACGTGGCCTTTTCTTATTGCTGCGCGGTTTCCGTGACGAAGGCTATTCGGCGGCTTCCACCGGCGTGTCGTCCGTCACCGGCAACGACGGCTCACCGTGATTGCCGGTCTCCAGCGCCTTGCGCACGCCTGCCTCATAGTCGGGATGCACCTTCCTCAGGACGGCCAGCCAGCGTTCCTTGACGTCCTCCGACACGGGCGCCATGCCGCCGGCCATGTTCTTGTGCAGGCGGTCGCGCTCTTCGTCGCTCAGCACCTCGGCATAAAGCGCGCGGGGTTGAACGTAATCGACGTCGCTTTCCTCCTGCTTGAACCGGCCCACCACGGCCTCGGGGTCGATCCGCAGGGGCGGCTCCTCGGCGCTTTCGTCGGCCACGGGACCGTCATACTGGTTCGGCTCGTAATAGGCGTTCGGATTGCCGAAATCGTTGCTGAAGAACCGCATCGCGCCGTCCTTGTGATAGTGGCGAACTTCCGCGTTCTTCGGCGCGTTCGCCGGTAGCATCTCGTAATGCGTGCCCAGCCGATAGCGATGCGCGTCGGCATAGGCAAAGAGCCGCGCCTGCAGCATCTTGTCGGGCGAAAACCCGATGCCTGGCACCACGTTGTTGGGGCTGTACGCGGCATTCTCGACCAGCTGGAAATAGTTCTCCGGGAAGGTGTGCATTTCCAGCTCGCCCACCTCGATCAGCGGAAACTCGTCATGCGGCCAGACCTTGGTCAGATCGAACGGGTTGAAGTCGGTCTCCAGAGCCTGCTCCTCGGTCATGACCTGAATGAACAGCGTCCACTTGGGATGGTTGCCGTCCTCGATCATGTGCCACAGCTCTTCCTGATAGCTTTCGCGCGTGTGCCCGATGATCTCGGCCGCCTTGTCGTCGGACAACGTCTCGTGGCCCTGATGCGTGCGGAAATGGAACTTCACCCAATGCCGCTCGCCCTTGTCGTTCCACATCGAGAATGTGTGGCTGCCATAGCCGTTCATATGCGCCGGGCTGCGCGGGATACCGCGGTCCGACATCAGGATCGTCACCTGGTGCACGCTTTCTGGCTGCGCCGACCAGAAATCGAACATCGCCTCGGGCGAGCGCAGGTTGGTTTTGGGGTGACGCTTCTGCGTGCGGATGAAGTCGGGAAACTTGAACGCGTCCCGGACAAAGAAGATAGGGGTGTTGTTGCCCACCATGTCCCAGTTGCCATCCTCGGTGTAGAACTTCAGCGAAAAGCCCCGCACGTCCCGCTCGGCATCCGCCGCGCCGCTTTCGCCGGCCACAGTGGACCAGCGCGACAGGACCTCGGTCTGTTTGCCGACCTCGGAGAACAGCTTGGCGCAGGAATACTGGGTGATGTCCTTGGTCACCGTGAAGGTCCCTTGCAGCCCCCAGCCCTTGGCGTGCACCACGCGTTCGGGGATGCGTTCGCGGTTCTGGTGCGCCAGCTTCTCGATCAGCTGGTGATCTTCCAGCATCACCGGACCCCGCGCACCGGCGGTACGCGAGGTCTCGTTGGTGGTGTAGGGGCTCCCCGAGGTGGTGGTCAGTGTCTTGCGTTTGGTCATCGTTACTCTCACATGTTCCGTTTCGGTGGGGTGGCAGGCCGGATCAATCCAGCCAGATACCTTTGATGTTGACGAACTCCCGCACGCCGAAGCCACCATGCTCGCGGCCATAGCCGGAGTCCTTGACGCCGCCGAACGGCATGTTCGGGTGTGCGGCGCCAAAGCTGTTGATCCGCACCATGCCGGTGTCGAAGTACTTCTTCGCCATCTCGGTCGCGCGTTCGGTATCCTTCGAGAAGATGCCGCCACCCAGTCCATACCGGCTGTCGTTGGCGATGCGCATCGCGTCCTCGTCGTCCTTGGCGCGGATGACCGAGGCGACGGGGCCGAAGATCTCGTCGTCATAGGCCGGCATTCCGGGCGTCACGTCGCCCAGCACGGTCGCGGGATAATACGCACCGTCGCGGTCCAGCTTCTTGCCGCCGCAGAGGATCTTGGCGCCTTTCTTGACGCTTTCCTCCACCTGCTCCATCACGGTCTCCAGCTGGTCCTGGCTGCTCAGCGGGCCAAGCTCGGTGTCGTCGTCGTCGGGCGCACCCACCCTGATCTTGTCCATCGCGGAGACGTAGGCGTCGACAAACTGATCATAGACCTTGTCTGTCACGATGAAGCGCTTGGCGTTCACGCAGGTCTGGCCGTTGTTGTAAAGCCGCCCCTGAACCGACAGTTTCACCGCCTGCTCCACATCCGCGTCTTCCAGCACCAGGAATGCGTCGTTCGACCCAAGCTCCAGCACCGTCTTCTTCAGGGCCTTGCTGGCGACCGAGCCGATATGGCTGCCGGCGGCGTCCGAGCCGGTCATGGTCACGCCGCGCACCTTGTCATGTTCGATGACCTTGTCCGACGTGTCGTGGTCGATCAGCAGAACCCGGAAGATATCCTTGGGCAGACCCGCCTTGATACAGATTTCACGCAGGCGCAGGGCGCTGCCGGTGCAGATCTCGGCATGTTTCAGGACGCAGCCATTGCCCGCCATCAGTGCAGCGGCCAGAACGCGCACCGGCTGATACATCGGGAAGTTCCACGGCTGGATCGAATAGACCACGCCGATCGGCTGATACGTCACCAGCCCCTTGTTGCCGTCACCCAAGTCGCGGGTCTCGTCCTTCAGCTGGCCCGGCCCGTGCTCGGCGGTGTACTCGAAGATCTGCGCGCACAGTTCGATTTCGTCCTTGCCGTCTTTCAGCAGCTTGCCCATCTCCCGGGTCATCACCTGCGACAGCTCGCCAGTGTTTTCGCGCAGCTCCTTCGCAATCGCTTTCAACACTGCGCCGCGGTCTTCATGGCTCTTTTCACGCCAGTCGAGGAACGCGGCATGGCAGGCCTCGACGGCCTCGATCGCCTCGGCTTCGCTCATGGTCTCGTAGTCGGCAATCTTCTCTGCGGTGGCGGGGTTGATGGTTTCGATCTTGGACATACTGGTCTCTCTCGCTAAGTGGATTGGACTTGTTCGACCAACCCGCGCCGCTCGGCACATGTTCCACCCCCTGCGCGCGGATGCCGCGCCACCGGCTGGTCTGCGCGGAATTGTCCAGGCCGGGGTGGTGAACCACTCTTGCAATCCGGCAAGAATGTTCTACTTTTGTTCACATGCGCAAAAGCCTGTCAGACAAGCTCGCCATTCTCGCCGACGCCGCCAAGTACGACGCCTCCTGCGCGTCGTCGGGCACCACCCGCCGCGACAGCCGCAATGGCGGTATCGGCAGCGCGGGGGGCAGCGGCATCTGTCACGCCTACACGCCCGACGGGCGCTGCATCAGCCTGCTTAAGATCCTGATGACGAATTTCTGCATCTACGACTGCGCCTATTGCATCAACCGCGTCAGCAGCGGGGTGGAGCGCGCGCGTTTCACGCCCGAAGAGGTCGTGACCCTCACTCTGGAATTCTACCGCCGCAATTACATCGAGGGTTTGTTCCTCAGTTCCGGCATCATCAAAAGCCCGGACGATACCATGGCCGACATCACCCGGATCGCCCGGATGCTGCGTGAGGATCATGGCTTCAAGGGCTACATTCACCTCAAGACCATCCCCGAGGCCAGCCAGGAGCTGATCGACGAGGCCGGACGCTATGCCGACCGCCTGTCGGTCAATATCGAGCTTCCCAAGGATGACAGCACCCGGACGCTGGCACCGCAAAAGCGTCCCGAAACGATCCGAGCCGCGATGGCATCGGTCCGGCTCAAGCAGCAGGCCAGCAAGGAACGCTCGCACACCGGCAAGCGCGCGCCCAAGTTTGCGCCGGCGGGGCAGTCCACGCAGATGATCGTCGGCGCGGACGGCTCGAACGACAAGGCGATCCTGACGACCTCGTCGCGGCTCTACACTGGCTACAAGCTGCGCCGCGTCTATTACTCGGCCTTCTCGCCCATCCCCGACAGTTCCGCCATGCTGCCGCTGATCAAACCGCCCTTGGTACGCGAACATCGCCTTTACCAGGCCGACTGGCTCTTGCGCTTCTACGGCTTCGACGTGGACGAGATCACCGATGTGGCGCCGTCGGGCAATCTCGATCTCGACATCGACCCGAAGCTCGCCTGGGCGCTGGCGCATCGCGGGCAGTTCCCGGTGGACGTCAACCGCGCTGGGCGCGACGTGCTGTTGCGCGTGCCGGGGTTTGGGACCAAGACCGTCAACCGCATCCTGACCGCCCGTCGCTCCGGCGCGCTGCGCTATGCCGACCTTTTGCGCATCGGCGCGCGGATGGGCATGGCCAAATCCTTTGTCACCACGCCAGACTGGTCTCCCGGCGGCCTGACCGACAGCGCAGACCTGCGCGCCCGCTTCGCGCCTGCGCCGGAACAGTTGAGCCTCTTCTGATGTACCGCGTCACGCTCCCGACGCTCGGCTTTTTTGAGGCGTGGCGCGACGCCGCCCGACGCCTGCTGACACATGCCGTCCCGCCGGACCAGGTGGAATGGGGCAGGGGCGAGGACACCAGCCTGTTCCCTGCCGATCCGCTGCCCGAGGCGGATGGCCTCCATGCCGCGACCACGACCAAGGAATTTCTGTCTCTGGCCAAGACCGCGCTCTGCCACACCGGCACCGAGGCGCCGACGCTGCTCTACCAGGCGCTGCACCGTCACCAGACAAACCGCCGCGCGCTCGCCAACCCCGCCGATCCCATCGCCCGCAAACTCTCGGTGCTGCAAAAGGCCGTGCGCCGCGACATCCACAAGATGCACGCCTTCGTGCGCTTTCGCGAACTGCCGTCCGAAGGCCAGCGCCGCAGCTTCGGCGCGTGGTTCGAACCCGATCACCTCATCCTGGAAACCGGCACGCCCTTCTTTGCCAAGCGCTTTGCCGACATGGACTGGATGATCGCCACGCCGCAGGGCGTCGCCCGCTTCGAGGATGGCACCCATACGTTCCACCCGCCCGCGGCGCGCCCCGACTTGCCCGAAGACGCGGCCGAGGCGCTTTGGGGCACCTATTTTGCCAATATCTTCAATCCCGCGCGCCTGCATCTTCAGGCCATGCGCTCGGAAATGCCGCTGAAATACTGGAAGAACCTGCCCGAGACCGACCTCATCCCCGGGATGCTCGCCGACGCCGAGGCGCGGGTGGAAAAAATGCGTGCCGCCATGCCGACCGAGGTGCCCACCCATGCCGAACGCATCCTCAGCCGCCTGCCGCAGCCGAGCGTGCCCGACCTGCCGAACACCATGGAAGAGGCCCGCGCCGCCGCAATGCACTGCAAGCGTTGTGGGCTGTGCGAGGCGGCCACCCAGACCGTCTGGGGCAGGGGGCACGCCCAGGCCAAGCTGATGATCGTCGGCGAACAGCCCGGCGATGCCGAGGACCTCGCCGGCAAGCCGTTCGTGGGCCCCGCGGGCCAGTTGCTGACCGACCTGATGGACGAGGCCGAGGTCGTCGACAGCTGGATGACCAACGCGGTCAAGCACTTTAAATTCCGCCCCACAGGCAAGCGCCGGATGCACCAGAACCCGAACCGGCACGAGATCGACCATTGCCGCTGGTGGCTCGACCTGGAACGACGGTTCGTGAAGCCGACCCTGACTGTCGCGCTTGGCGGCTCGGCGGCCTACGCGCTGACGGGCAACGACGCGCCGCTGAAACCGCGCCGTGGCAAGATCGAGACCGCACATGACGGCGGCGCGGTTCTGGTGACATGGCACCCGAGTTATATTTTGCGGCTGGATGGCCCCGCCGCAGCGACAGCGCGGGCAGAGTTGCTCGACGACCTTGCCGCCGCGGCTGATGTCATCCGGGCGGATCTCTCGCGTCCGCCGACGGCGTCGTCTCATGTGTGAGGATGCGGACGAGGGTCAGGCCCCTATTTCCTGAAAATCCGCGTGGAACGGAACATGTCCTCCAGTTCCTCGATCCGGTCGCGCGCCTTGTCCTGGCGCCGGGTCTGGATCGCGGCGATCAGCGCCTCGACGATCAGGTTGATCCCAAGGGTCGAGTCCCAGCTTGACGGCACCTCGACCAGCGCGTTGATGACGTGATCGGCGGTTTGCGAGATCGGCGAGCCCCACTGGTCGGTAAAGAGCACGATAACCACGCCGCGCTCCTTGGCGAGGCTAGCGAGCGTGGCCAGGTCCGCCTCGTAGCGGCGGATGTCGAATATCACCAGGACGGATCTCGGCCCCATGTCGATCAGGTATTGCGGCCACACGTTGGGCGAGGGGGACAACAGCGTCACGCCGGGCCGGACGATCTGAAGGTGATTGAAGAAGTAATCCGCGTTCGAGCGCGTGATGCGCCCGCCCAGCAGGAAGATGCTGCGCCGCGTGTCGGCCAGCACCTTGGCCAGCGCGTCGAACGTGGCGGGGTCGAGCCGCTCGATCGTCTGGTTCAGGTTGTCGAACACCGCTTCGGCGAAATTGCGGAAGGCGGGGGAATCGTTGCGCCCCTGCGGCCATCCCTCGCGCTTCAGGATCGGCTTCTTGATTTGGGCCGAGGCTTCTTCGCGCAGCGCGGCCTGCATCTCGGGAAAGCCGTCAAACCCCAGTTTCCGCGCCAGCCGGATGACTGTCGGCGTCGACACGCCCGAGGCCTCGGCCAGCTTGGTGATGGATTGCAGCCCGGCCATGGGATAGTCGCGCAAGAGCGTGTCGGACAACAGCCGCTCGGCCGGGGTCAGCGCACCGGCCATGTCCTTGAGCCTGTCCTTCACGATGACGGTGCGTGCCACGGATGCCCTCTTTGAAAGCAGTTGCCAAAAGTTTGAAGCAATTGTTACAAGCTACCCCGGAGTCGTAATTTCGTCTACGGAAATTTCTTGACAGTTTTCCGGTCGCCGCCACTAATGACCCGTGTGAGCGGATCGACAGCATACCAGATTCTGGCCCCCGACCATGGGCCTGTGGCCGAGGTGATCAACCCGGGCGGACAGGCGCCTTTGTGCCTCGTGTGCGAACACGCCAGCGCCGTCATTCCGGCCTCGCTTGGCACGCTGGAACTGGCGCCCGAACACCGTCACGCCCACGCCGTCTGGGATATCGGGGCCGAGGCGCTGGCGCGGGAGCTTTCCACCCGGCTGGATGCGCCGCTGGTCCTCGCGACGGTCTCGCGCCTGGTCTATGACCTGAACCGCCCGCCCGAGGCACCGGATGCGATGCCGCACCAGAGCGGCGAAATCCCGGTGCCGGGCAATCGCGACCTGAGCGAGGTCGAGAAAACCGCCCGCACGGTACAGGTTTATGATCGGTTTCATCAGACGCTATCCGACGTCCTCGATGGCTTCCAGACCCCGCCCACGCTGGTCACGATCCACAGTTTCGCGCCGGTCTGGCATGGCACGCCCCGCAGTACGCAGCTGGGCCTTTTGCACGATGCCGATGCGTCGCTTGCCGAAGCGATGCTGAATGCCGCAGACGACACGCTGGTCACCCGCCTGAACGAGCCATACTCGGCCAGCGACGGGGTCACCCACACGCTGGCCCGCCACGCCACCGCGCGCAGTTTGACGAACGTCATGATCGAGGTCCGCAACGACCTGCTGAGCGAGGGGTCTGACGTGGACCGCATCGCCGCCTATCTGACGCATCTGTTGAACACAGCACTGGCCCCGAAGGCCGCGACCGCATGACCGCGGCAATGCTGAAATACGTGGCTGTGGTCGACCGCATGAACCGCTGGATCGGGCGGATCGTCATGTACGGGATCTTCGTGATGATGGCGATCCTGCTGTGGTCGTCCTTTACCAAGCTGGGCAGCGATATCGGGCTCGATATCAACCCCTCGCTCTGGACGCTGGAAATGGCGCAGTTCGCGATGGTCGCCTACTACATCCTCGGCGGTCCCTATTCGATCCAGATGGGCTCGAACGTGCGGATGGACTTGCTTTATGGCGAGTGGAGCGACCGGCGCAAGGCGCAGGTCGATGCGTTCACCGTGCTCTTCCTGATCGTCTATCTTGGGTTCCTGCTGTGGGGCGGCTGGGACAGCCTGATGTATTCCTTCCAGTACGGCGGCGAGCGCAGCAACAGCGTCTGGCGGCCCTACCTGTGGCCGATCAAGCTGATCATGGTCGTGGGCATCTTCCTGATGCTGCTTCAGGCGGTCAGCGAATTCTTCAAGGATATCCTGCGGCTGAAGGGGCACGACATGGGCCCCAAGGACGAGGACAGTTCTGACGCCCGGCCCGATGGGACCCGCACCTGATGCCCTACGAAGCCATCGCCGCGCTGATGTTCGCCTCCATGATGCTGATGCTGCTGACCGGGCAGCGGGTCTTTGGCGCCATCGGATTCGTGGCTGTCGTTGCGGCGTTTTTCCTCTGGGGCGACCGGGGCGGCTATGACCTCGGGTTTGCCGCGGCGATCAAGCTGATGAAATGGTATCCGCTGCTGACGCTGCCGATGTTCATCTTCATGGGGTACGTCCTGTCGGAAAGCCGCATCGCAGATGACCTCTACCGTATGTTCCACGTCTGGATGGGCGGGTTGTCCGGCGGTTTGGCCGTGGGCACGATCGGGCTGATGGTGCTGATCTCGGCCATGAACGGGCTGTCCGTCGCTGGCATGGCCATCGGCGCCACGATCGCGCTGCCCGAGCTGTTGAAGCGAGGGTATGACAAGCGGATGGTCACCGGGGTTATACAGGCCGGGTCCTCCTTAGGAATCCTCGTGCCGCCGTCCGTTGTGCTGGTGCTCTACGCCATGATCGCCCGCCAGCCGGTGGGTCAACTCTGGCTGGCAGGCGTGCTGCCGGGGCTGATGATGGCGGGGATGTTCGTGCTTTACATCGTGATCCGCTGCCGCCTGAACCCGACGCTTGGCCCGATCCTGCCGAAAGAAGAGCGCAACATCCCGATGGGCGAGAAAATTCGCCTGCTGGGCGCGGGCCTGCTGCCGCTGTTCATCTTCTTCACCATGATGGTGCCCTTCGTGAACGGCTGGACCTCCCTCGTGGAATCCTCGGCCATCGGCGCAATCGCCGCCTTCTTGGCCGCTGTGGTCAAGGGCCGGATGACGCGGCAAGTCTTCGAGACCTCGGTGCGCAAGACGCTGGGTATCTCCTGCATGTTCATGTGGATCATCCTGGCCGCGCTGGCCTTCGGCTCGGTCTTCGACGGGCTGGGCGCGGTCAAGGCGATCGAGAGCCTTTTCACCGAACAGCTGGGCCTCAGCCCATGGATGATCCTGATCCTGATGCAGCTGTCGTTCATCGTGATGGGCACGTTCCTCGACGACACCGCGATGCTCGTGATCGTGGCCCCACTCTACGTGCCGCTGGTGGGCGCGCTCGGCTTCGACCTGATCTGGTATGGCGTGCTCTACACGATCACCACGCAAATCGCCTACATGACGCCGCCCTTCGGCTATAACCTCTTCCTGATGCGCGCCATGGCGCCGCCCGAGATCACGCTGAAGGACATTTACACCTCGATCCTGCCCTTCGTGCTGGTGATGGTTGTGGCCCTGTCAACGATCATGATCTTCCCCGAAATCGCGCTTTGGCTGCCGGGGTATGTCTATGGAAATTAAACAAAAGACCTTGGTCACAAGGCGTTCGAGCAACCGAACCTAACAGAGAGGGTATTAAGATGACGACAAGACGTAATTTCCTGAGAGCGGCCGGTGTGGCCGTCCCCGCGACGCTGGCAAGCCCGGCAATCGTCAAGGCGCAATCCGCGATCAAGTGGCGCTTCCAAACCTATGCCGGCAGCGCGCTTGGCGAGCAGGTGACCAAACCGGCCATCGACTACATCAACGCCAACGCCAATGGCGAGCTGGAGATCGAGCTCTTTTACGCCGACCAGATCGTGCCCACCGGTGAGCTTTTCCAGGCGCTTCAGCGCGGCACGATCGACGGCGTCCATTCGGACGACGACTCGATGGCCTCGCCCACGCCGCTGCGCATGTTCGGCGGGTATTTCCCGTTTGCGACCAAGCACATCCTCGACGTGCCGGTGCTGTTCAACCAGTACGGCCTCGCCGATATCTGGCGCGAGGAATACGGCAAGGTCGGCGTGCAATGGCTGTCGGCGGCGGGGCAGGACCCCTGCAACTTCAACACCAAGAAGGAAATCACCTCGGTCGACGACCTTGACGGGCTGAAGCTCTACACCTTCCCCACGGCGGGTCGGTTCCTGGCCAAGTTCGGCGTCGTGCCGGTGAACATTCCCTACGAGGATGCCGAGGTCGCCGTGCAGACCGGCGAGCTTGATGGTATGGCCTGGTCGGGCATCACCGAGGACTACACGGTGGGCTGGGCTGACGTGACCGACTACTTCCTGACCAACAACATTTCGGGCGCGTGGATCGGCTCGTGGTTCGCCAACCAGGAACGTTGGGCCGAACTGCCCGATCACCTGAAATCGGTCGTCATGGCCGGGGTCGAGGCCGGGCACACCTACCGCAACCAGTGGTACTGGGGTGGCGAGGCCGCGCTGCGGGCCAATGGCGACAAGCTGCAACTGCGCTCGGTGCCCGCGTCCGAATGGGCCGAGGTGGAAAACGCAGCCAAGGAGTTCTGGGACGAGGTCGCGCAGGAAGGCGAGGTTCACGAAAAGATCGTCGGCATCTTCCGCGAGTACAACTCGGTCATCAACCAGGCCGGCGTTCCCTACAACTTCGAATAAGACGATACGACGACCCGGAGCGCCTTTTCCCAAGGCGCTCCGTTCATTTCACGGAGACAGACCATGACCGCCAACCTCACCTTCACGGACCTGAAAAAGCTTGCCTCCAAGGGCGAGATCGACACGGTGCTCGTCTGCCTCGTGGACATGCAGGGCCGGCTTGCGGGCAAGCGGTTCCACGTGTCGAACTTCCTCGAAAGCGCCCATGAGGAGACCCATTGCTGCAACTACCTGCTGGCCACGGACCTCGAGATGGCGACACCCGACGGCTATGCCGCGACCTCGTGGGAAAAGGGCTATGGCGACTATGTGATGAAGCCGGACCTTGCCACGCTGCGCCTCGTGCCGTGGCTCGAAGGCACGGCGATGGTGCTGTGCGATATCCTGGACCACCACACCCACGCGCCGGTGCCCCACAGCCCGCGCCAGGTCCTCAAGGCCCAGATCGAACGGGCCGAGGCGATGGGCTTTACCCCGATGATGGCCACCGAGCTGGAGTTCTTCCTGTTCGAGAAATCCTTCGACGAGATCCGCAAGGAAGGCTTTCGCGGCCTGACGCCCTTCAGCGGCTATAACGAGGATTACAACATCCTTCAGACCACCAAGGAAGAGCATGTCATGCGCCCGATCCGCAACCTGCTCTATGCGGCGGGCGTTCCGGTCGAGAACACCAAGGGGGAGGCCGAGACCGGGCAGGAGGAGCTGAACATCCGCTATGCCGACGCGATGCTCTGCGCCGATCACCACACGATCGCCAAGCAGGCCGTGAAGGAGATCGCGAACCAGCACGGACACGCCGCCAGCTTCCTGCCCAAGTGGCACGCCGACAAGGTCGGATCGGCCGCGCATATCCACCAATCCCTGTTCAAGGGCGACACGCCCGCGTTCTACGATGCGGACGCCGAACTGACCATGTCGGGCACGCTGAAAAGCTATGTCGCGGGCCTGCTGAAATACTCCCCCGACATGACCTATTTCCTTGCGCCCTACATCAACAGCTACAAGCGCCTGATGCCGGGCACCTTCGCCCCCACCAAGATCGCGTGGAGCATCGACAACCGCACCGCTTGTTACCGGCTGGTGGGCGATGGCACCAAGGGCGTGAGGATCGAATGCCGGACGCCCGGCTCGGACATCAATCCGTACCTTGCCTGTGCCGCGCAACTGGCCGCCGGGCTTTGCGGCATCGAAGAGGGGCTGGACCTGTCGCCCCCCGTCACCGGCGATGTCTACAAGATGGACGACGTGCCGATGCTGCCCCACACACTGCGTGCTGCAACCGACCTTCTGCGCAGCTCCGACATGCTGCGCCGGGTCATGGGCGACGATGTGGTCGATCATTACACCCGCGCCGCCGAGGTCGAGCAAGAGACGTTTGACGCGGCGGTGACCGACTGGGAAATCGCGCGCGGATTTGAAAGGGCCTGAGGAATGAGCAAGACGGTTGACCTGATTTCGCCGATCGACGGATCGGTTTATATCACGCGGGATGTGCTGCCCCTCGACGCGGCGGCGGCGGCCACCGACAAGGCCCGGGTGGCGCAGGCGGACTGGGCCGCAAGGCCATTGGCCGAGCGCGTGGCCGCCCTGCGCAAGGCCAATGAGATCATTGGGCAGGACACCGACCGCATGGCGCTTGAACTGGCGCACCAGATGGGCCGCCCCGTGCGCTATGGCGGAGAATATGGCGGGTTCAGCGAGCGGCTGTCCTACATGGCCGACGTAGCCGCCGAAGGTCTGGCCGAGGACGTAATCGAGGACAGCGACACCGCCCGCCGCGTCATCAAGCGCGTGCCGTGGGGGGTCGTTTTGGTCGTCGCGCCGTGGAACTACCCCTACATGACGGCGATCAACACCGTTGCGCCCGCGCTGATCGCGGGCAACTCCGTCATCCTCAAACATGCCAGCCAGACATTGCAGGTGGGCGAGCATCTGGCCGAGGCGCTGCACGCGGCGGGCGTGCCTCAGGACTTGTTCCAGAACGTGGTCATCGACCACGACACGACCGACGCGCTGATCGCGGGCCGCCACGTGGATTTCGTGAATTTCACCGGCTCCGTCGGGGGCGGGCAGGCGATGGAACGCGCCGCCGCGGGCACCTTCACGCCTGTCTCGACGGAACTTGGCGGCAAGGATCCCGGCTACGTGCGCGCCGACGCCGACGTCGAGGCCGCCGTCGACGGCCTGATGGACGGCGCGATGTTCAACGCCGGCCAGTGCTGTTGCGGGATCGAACGCATCTACGTGGCTGAACCGCTGTTCGACGCCTTTGTCGAAAAGGCCGTCGCCTGGGTCAAGGCGCAGAAACTGGGCAACCCCTTGGAGGCCGAAACGACGCTGGGGCCGATGGCCAATATTCGCTTCGCTCGCGAGGTCCGCGCCCAGATTGCCGAGGCGCTGGAGGACGGCGCCACCGCCCATATCGACCGGATGCAGGCCGACGACGGCGACAACACCTATGTCACGCCGCAGGTGCTGACGAATGTCACCCACGACATGCGGGTGATGCGCGACGAATCCTTCGGCCCCGTGGTCGGCATCATGTCGGTGCCCGACGACGACACCGCGATCCGCCTGATGAATGACAGCCGCTTCGGCTTGACCGCCTCGGTCTGGACAAGCGACGCCGCTGCTGCGGAAAGCATCGGCGACCGCATCGAAACCGGCACCGTCTTCATGAACCGCTGCGACTACCTCGACCCCGCCTTGTGCTGGACCGGATGCAAGGATACCGGCAAGGGGGCGGGGCTGTCGAAGCTCGCCTACCAGGCCCTCACGCGGCCTAAATCCTACCACTTGAGAAAGATCTGACATGGCTCTTACCGGAAACTGGTCCTATCCCACCACCATGCGCTTCGGCGCCGGGCGCATCGCCGAGATCGGCGAGGCCTGCCGTGCGGCAGGCATCGGCAAACCGCTTCTGGTCACCGACCGGGGGCTGAAATCCATGGATATCACGACCCGCACGCTCGACCTGATGGAAGCCGCCGGGCTGGGCCGCGCGATCTTTGCCGAGGTCGACCCCAACCCGTCGGACGCGAATGTCGAGGACGGGCTGAAGTTCTACCGCGACGGCGGCTTCGACGGGGTCATCGCCTTCGGCGGTGGCTCGGGGCTGGACCTTGCCAAAACGCTGGCCTTTATGGCTGGGCAAACCCGCCCGGTCTGGGATTTCGAGGATATCGGCGACTGGTGGACCCGCGCCGACCCCGATGGCATCCACCCCATCGTGGCCGTTCCCACCACCGCCGGGACCGGCTCGGAAACGGGGCGCGCATCCGTCATCACCAATTCGGCCACCCATGAGAAAAAGATCATCTTCCACCCCAAGATGCTGCCTGCGGTAGTGATCTGCGACCCCGAACTAACGGTGGGAATGCCCAAGCACATCACCGCCGGCACCGGCCTCGATGCCTTCGCCCATTGCGTCGAAGCCTATTCCAGCCCGCATTACCACCCGATGAGCCAGGGCATCGCGCTGGAAGGGATGCGGCTGGTCAAGGACTACCTGCCACGCGCCTATGCGGACGGGGCCGATATCGAGGCGCGTGCGAACATGATGAGCGCCGCCGCCATGGGCGCCACGGCCTTTCAAAAGGGGCTCGGGGCGATCCATGCACTCAGCCACCCCATCGGGGCGCATCACCACACCCACCACGGCACGACCAACGCCGTCTGCATGCCCGCCGTCCTGCAATTCAACGAACCCGCGATCCGCGAGCGTTTCGGCCCCGCTGCGGCCTATCTGGGCATCGAGGGCGGTTTCGACGGCTTCTGCGCCTTCGTGGACCAGCTGAACGACAGCCTCGTCATCCCGAAGACGCTGACCGAATTGGGCGTGACCGACCCCGACCTCGACACGCTGGTCGACGCGGCCCTGCGGGATCCATCGACCGGCGGCAACCCGATCGAGATGACGGAGGAGAATACGCGTAAACTTTTCGAGGCTTGTCTTTGACGCAAAAGGAAAAAGCGATCGGGCAGGGGGCCTGACAAGAAACTGTCAAGAAACTCGGGGATAAGGCACCGACTCTTCAAAGAGTTTGACCAAATGGTCAATGCTGATCATCCTGCACGCAAACAATCATCCACCAGAGGGGGACACCCATGAAAAAGACACTGCTGACGACAACCTGCCTGGCCGTGTTCGGCCTGTCGCAGGCCGCCACCGCGGACACGCTGCGCCTGCTGACCTGGGGTGGCTATGCCCCCGACGAGGTCGTCGAGATGTTCGAGGAACAGACCGGCCACACCGTCGAGGTGACCATGTCCAACAACGAGGAAATGATCGCCAAGCTGCGCGCCACGGGCGGCGGCGGTTTCGACCTCGCCCAGCCCTCGCAGGACCGCATCATGGGCCCGCAGATGGAGTTCGGCATCTACAAACCCATGGACCTGTCGAAAATCGACGAGTCGCTCTTCATCCCCTCCATGCTGGAAGCCACCAAGGGCAACACCACCGTGAACGGCGAAGTCTACGGCGTGCCGCATGTCTGGGGCACCTCCGGCCTGGTGATGAATACCGCCGAGGCGGGCGACGTGGTCAAGGACTACACCGACCTCTGCGACCCGGCGCTGGAAGGCAAGGTGTCCTACCGCCTGAAGCGTCCCACCCTGATCGGCTTTGCCTTCGCCATGGGCGAGGACCCGTTCGCCGCCTATGGCGACGAGGCCAAGTACACCGAGATCATGGAAAAGGTCGAAGCCAAGCTGACCGAGTGCAAGTCCAACGTCAAAGCCTACTGGAGCGGCGGCGACGAGCTGATGAACCTCCTGCGCTCGGGCGAGGTCACGGCGTCCATGGCATGGGACACCGGCGGCTGGAAGCTGAACGAGGACAATGCCGACATTACCTTCGTCGCGCCGGCCTCGGGCGCGCTCGGCTGGATCGACACGTTCGTGCTGCCCGCCAAGGGACAGGCCGACGACGTGGCCTATGAATGGATCAACTTCGTGATGCAGCCCGAGGTGTCGGCCAAGATCACCGCGGCGGCGGGCAACTTCACCGCGTCCGCAGGCGCGGATGAGTATGCCGAGGACGCGCTCAAGGCCAAGTACCAGGACAGCTTCCCGCCTGAAGCGGTCGACAACATCAAGTGGTATCCGCCGGTTCCTGCCGGACTGGAGGCCATCGAAGGAGAGGTTCTTGACCGCGTTCAGGCCGCCAACTGACCGCCCATGAAAACGCGGCACCCTCACGCTGGGGTGCCGCCCAACAAACGGCCCCCTGCATGACCCCTGATCTTGAATGCGTCGAGCTTGTAAAGCGTTTCGGCGACACGATTGCCGTCGACGACGTGTCCTTTTCCGTACCGCCGGGCAGTTTCTTTTCCATCCTCGGCCCGTCGGGCTGTGGCAAGACGACGATCATGCGCATGATCGCGGGGTTTCTCGAGCCCACGTCCGGCGACATCCGCATCAAGGGCGGCACGGTCCTGGACACGCCCCCCAACAAGCGCCCGGTCAACATGGTGTTCCAGCACCTCGCGCTGTTCCCGATGATGAATATCGCCGACAATATTGGCTACGGGTTGAGGCGGCAGGGCATGGCCAAGGCCCAGATCGCCCGCAAAGTGGACGAGGCGCTGGACCGCATCGGTCTGCCGGGTATCGGCGCGCGCAAGGTGGATGAGCTTTCGGGCGGGCAGAAACAGCGCGTGGCCATCGCCCGCTGCATGGTGCTGGAGCCCGATGTGCTGTTGCTGGATGAACCTCTGGGAGCCCTCGACCTCAAGCTGCGCGAGCACATGAAGATCGAGTTGAAGGCGCTTCAGGCCGCGTTCGACACCACCTTCGTCTACATCACCCACGACCAGTCCGAGGCGCTCGTGATGTCCGACCAGATCGCCGTCATGAACGCCGGGCGGTTCGAGCAGGTCGGCACGGGCCAGGATCTCTACTACAGGCCCGACACACCCTTCGTCGCCGGGTTCATCGGCGAGGCGAACCGCTGGACGGGGCGCATCGACCGCGTCGAAGGCTCATCGCTGGAGATGCGCACCGATACCGGCCTTGCCATGCGCGCGACCGCAGCCCAAGCGCTTACAAAAGGCGACGCTGCGGAAATCTTTGTCCGGCCAGAGTCCGTCCATCTGGCCGCCAGTGCCGAGGCGTTGGCGCAATTCGACAACCGCTTGCAGGGCACCGTAACAAGCATCCTGTTCAACGGTGCCGCCTCGCGTGTGTTGGTCGAGGATGATGCGGGCGAAACACTTGAAGTCACGCTGCCCCAGACGGGTGAGTTCGCCAGCCTGAAACGCGGTGACATGGTGCATATCGGCTGGGGCGCGGCACAGGCGACCTGCTTTGCCGGGGCCGCCTGATGCGCGCCGAGGCCCGGATCGGGTTCATCCTGCTGCTGACGCCGCTGTTGCTGTGGCTGGGGCTGCTGATCGTCATCCCGCATATCGACATGTTGATGATCTCACTGCGCGAACGCATCAGTTTCGGCGTCTACGAGCCCAGCCTGACGCAATACGAAAAGGCCCTGACCGAACCGCTTTACCTGCGCACCTTCTGGCGGACGGCAGTGATGTCGGTGCTGGCCACGGGCATCACCCTGCTGATCGCCTTCCCGGTGTCCTATTACATCGCCAAGATGGCCCGGGGCCGATTGCAGCAGGTGCTGTTCATGCTGTGCCTGATCCCGTTCTACGTATCGGAACTGGTGCGCACCTTCGGCTGGATGATCCTGCTGCGCGAGACCGGCCTCGTCTCCAACCTGCTGCAATGGGCGGGGCTGGCCGATCAGCCGGTCGAGATGCTCTACAACGACGCGGCCATGATGGTGGGGCTGGTCTATACCTCGATGCTCTTCATGGTCGTGCCGCTGGTCACGACGCTGGAAAGCCTGGATGACAGCGTGGTCGAAGCGGGCTATGACCTCGGCGGCAACGGCCTGTCGGTCCTGCGCGAGATCATCATCCCGCACGCCATGCCGGGCATCGTTTCGGGCTGCATCGTGGTCTTCATGCTGTCACTGGGCAACTACCTGACGCCAACCATGTTGGGCGGGAAGGACAGCCTGTGGTTCACCGAGATGATCTACAACCAGTTCATCGTCCGCTCCAACTGGGAACTGGGCGCGGCCTTCGGCTTCATGCTGCTGGTGCTGTCCTCGGTGATCGTCTGGGGCATGCTGCGCCTGACGGGCCGCACCCTGCAGGAAACGATGGGGTAGGCCATGATCCCGACCATTCCCCGATCCCGCAGCTTTCGCATCCTCTACGGCAGCTATGTCCTGCTGTTCTTCCTCTACCTCGCGCTGCCCCTGACCGTCGTGGCGGTCTTTGCCTTCAACGACAGCCAGTTTCCGTCACTGCCCTGGGAAGGCTTCACCTGGAACTGGTTCTTCGGCGAGGACCGCCCCCAGATCGGCGTCTTTCACGAACGCGGCATCCTGCGCGCGGTGGGCACCTCGGCCTTCGTCGCCGCCTGCGTCTCGGTCCTGTCGGTCAGCGTCGGCACCACCAACGCCTTTCTCTTCAACCGCTACGAATTCCGCGGCAAGGGCGCGCTTTACGTGCTCATGCTCTTGCCGCTGGTGATCCCCGGCATCGTGCTCGGCATCTCGATCCTTGTGTTTTCCTCGACGCTGGCCAACGGCATCTGGAACGCGGCAGAGGTCGATATCCAGGCCCTGCGCCCCGGCTTGCTGCTGGTGATCCTCGGGCAGTTCTCCTTTATCACGACCATCGCGACACTGGTCATCACCGCCCGCCTGCAAAAGTTCGACCGCACGCTGGAAGAGGCCGCGCTGAATCTCGGCGCCACCCGCCTGACGGCGGTGCGCACGATCACCATTCCCTTCCTCATGCCCGCCATGATCGGGGCGCTGGTCGTGGCCTTCCTGATGAGTTTCGAGAACTTCAACACCACGCTCATGCTGGTCGGCTCCGACGCGCCGCTGACCATCGCGATGTTCGACCGCCTGAAGGAAGGGTCTACCCCGCTTCTCAATGCGGTTTCCCTGCTCTTGATGCTCGGCTCATCGCTCCTGGCGCTGGTCGTGATCCTGTTCCAGCGCCGATAGCGATCGCGTCCCGTGACCCGACCCGTTGACGTAGGCTGACGGCGCCTAGGCCGCCGCCACGCAAGGAAAAGCAGGCTGACTAACAGATGCGGGGCAATTGTTCACCGACCAGGGTGTCGACCAACCGTTGGCCACCAAAGAGCGTGGTCATCACCACCCGGCCCGCACGCCCGGATCGCGCCTTGCCGATCATTGTCGCGCGTCGTCCGGCCTCCAGCTCTTTCATCGCGGCAAGGGCGGCCTCCGCCTCGTCCGGTGGGACAAAAAGCACCAGCGTGCCCTCATTGGCCAGGTAAAGCGGATCGAGCCCCAGAACCTCGCACACGCCCTTGACCTCGGGGCGCAGGGGCAGGGCGGTCTCGTCGATTTCGATCTCCAGGGCAGCCGCCTCGGCCATTTCGTTCAAGGCCGATGCCACCCCGCCGCGTGTCGCGTCGCGGGCCGCGCGGGTGTTGGGGGCGACCGCCAGGACCGCCTCGACCAGCGCGCCGAGACTTTGGCAATCGGACCGGATGTCGGTGCTGAGCGCCATGTCGCCGCGCGCGGCCAAGATGGTCGCGCCGTGATCGCCCAGAACGCCGTTGACCAGCGCCACGTCGCCGGGCCGGATGTTTTCCGCCCGCATGTCGCGCCCCGGCGGAATTACCCCGACGCCGGAGGTCGTGACAAAGACCTTGTCCGCGGCCCCGCGTTCCACGACCTTGGTATCTCCGGTGACGATCCGGACGCCAGCCTTTTCGGCCTCTGCCTGCATCGAGGCCACGATCCGGCGCAGCAGGTCGAACTCGCAGCCTTCCTCGATGATGAACGCCGCCGACAGCCATAGCGGTTTCGCCCCGCCTACGGCCAGGTCGTTGACCGTGCCGCAGACCGCGATCTTGCCGATGTCCCCGCCGGGAAATTCAGGCGGCGAGACCACGAAACTGTCCGTGGTAAGGGCCAGTTGCGCCCCCGGCACGCGCAGGGCGTCCGACGTCAGCCGCGCCTGGTCCTCCGAGCCGGGCGGCAGAAAGACATCCGTGAAGATCTCCTCGATCAGGTCGCGCATCGCCTTGCCGCCGCCGCCATGGGCCATGGTCACGCGGTCGCCGCGCAGGCGGGCAGGCTTGACCGGAGTGCTCATGTTCATTCCACCGCCTCCAGCCGCTCGTCGGTTGCGCCGTACTGGTAATAGGCGGCACAGGCGCCTTCCGAACTGACCATGAGGGCGCCCAGCGGCATCTCGGGCGTGCAGCCCGTGCCGTATTGGGGGCAGCCGGTGGGCTTGATCCGTCCGGTCATCACCTGGCCGCAGGCGCAGCCTTCGGGCTCGGAGACCAGCCGCGGGCCGGCCCCGTAGCCGACGCCGAACCTTTCCTCGGCGTCGAAGGCGGCGTACTTGCTCCGGATGCGCAGCCCGCTTGCGTCGATCTCCCCCAGTCCGCGCCACTCGAAGGTGCGGCGCGGCTCGTAGACATCCTCGATGGCGGCAAGCGAGACCGGGTTGCCATGCTCCGGCACCACGCGCGCATACTGGTTCTCCACCTCGGCGCGCCCGTCGCGGATCTGGTGCAGAACCATCAGCACCGATTGCAGCAGGTCGAGCGGCTCGAACCCCGCGACGACGATGGGCTTGCCATAGGTCTCGGCGATGAAATCATAGGGATGCGTGCCGATCACCATCGACACATGGCCCGGCCCCACGAAACCGTCGAGCACCATGTGCGGGTCGTCCAGCAAGGCCTTGATCGGGGGCGGCACAGTGATGTGGTTGCAGAAGACGCTGAAGTTGCGCAATTCCTCGCGCGCGGCCTGTTGGATCGACAGGGCGGTCGAGGGGGTCGTCGTCTCGAAGCCGAGACCGAAGAAAACAACCTCGCGCTCCGGGTTGCGGCGGGCGATCTCCAGCGCGTCGAGTGGGGAATACACCATGCGGATATCCGCGCCGTCGGCCTTGGCCTGCATCAGGGATTTGCGGGTGCCCGGCACGCGCATCGCATCGCCGAAGGTGCAAAAGATCACCTCGGGCCGCTCGGCAATCTCGACGCATTCGTCGATCCGGCTCATCGGCAGCACGCAGACCGGGCAGCCCGGGCCATGGATAAACTCGATGCCCTTCGGCGTCAGGCGGTCGAGACCGTAGCGAAAGATCGCATGGGTGTGCCCGCCGCAGATTTCCATGATGTGTACCGGCTTCTCGGCGGTCGCGCCGATCTCCTGCACTACGGTTTCAATGGCCGCCAGCACGGCCTTGGCGGCGACCGGGTCCCTGAATTCCTCGACATATCTCATTGCGTTCCCTCCAGGGCTGAGGCGCCTTCGGCCATCGCCTCCAGCGTTTCCTGCGCTTCACCGAGACCCCGCAAAGCCTCCAGCGTCTTTTCGGCCTCGTCGGCGTCGATCACGCTCATGGCAAAACCCACATGGATCAGCGCCCACTCCCCGATCAGGTCGCAAAGGTCGGGCGTGGCCACGCAGGCGACCGATACTTCGCGCCGCACGCCGGATATATCGGCCAGCGCCATCAGGCGGTTCGCGTCGGTGATCTCGACGATTTGTCCCGGTATTCCCAGACACATGGCTCAGTCCTCGTCTTCGGGGGCCTTGGTCTTGCCCGGTTGTTGCACGCCGTAACGATCCAGCTTCGAGCGCAGGCCGACACGGCTCAGCCCAAGCTCGTCGGCGGCGCGGCTCTTGTTCCATTTCAACCGCGTCAGCGTTTCACGCAGGATGCGGGCCTCGATGGCTTCGATCCGCTCTTTCAGCGTGCCTTCCGACACCAGAAGATCGGCTTCGCGCGGGTCGGGTCGGAACGAGACCGACGGATCGGCCTGCAATATGTGGCGCGAGATCAGCTCTGGCCCAAGACGCGGTTCCTGGCTGAGGATCAGCATCCGGGTCAGTTCGTTCGTCAGCTCGGGCAGGTTGCCAGGCCAGTCGTAATTGCCCAGGAATTCCAAGGCGAGTTTCGACAACCCGTCCACCGGTTTGGAATGCTCGCCGGCAAGGTCGCCCAGGATATGCCGCGACAGGATATCGAGGTCTTCCATACGCGACCGCAGCGGCGGCATGGCCAGTTCCGTTGTCGCAAGCGCGTAGTAGAGATCGGACCGAAACGCGCCGTCCGAGACCGCGACCGACAGGTCACTGTGGCTGCCGGTAATCAGGCGCGTGTTCGTGGTCAGGGTTTCGGTGCCGCCGATGGGCTCGAAGCTGCCCTCGGTCGCCACGCGCAACAGGACAAGCTGCATCTGCGGGCTGAGCGTATCGACACCGTTCAGGAAGAGCGTGCCGCGCGAGGCTTTCTGCAGCAGGCCGATCCTGGTGTTGGGCTGGCCGGGCACAGCGCCTTTCTTGGCCCCCAGCACTTCCAGCTTCAGCACGTCATCTGGCAGGCCGGCGCAGTTCAGTTCATAGAACGACTGGTCGGACCGCAGCGAGGCGTAATGCATCGCGCGCGCCATGATGTCCTTTCCGGTACCGGCCTCGCCCGTGATCAGCACGGGCACATCGAAACTGGCTACCTGCCGGGCCAGTTCGACCGCCGCGTTCATCGGAGAGTTGGGCGCGCGCAGGATGCGTTCGAAGCCGAAGCCTTCACGCAAGGTACGCCGCCGCGCCTCGACCTTGCTTTCCGCGGTCTTGCCCAGGAACCGCATTTCCAGCGACAGGCGGTCATGCTCGCGCGCCAGTTGGAAAAGCTGTGCGGCGTTCTTGGCCGCCATCATCAACTGATCCGGGTGCCACGGCTTGGTCAAGAACTGATATATCCCGGCCTCGTTGATGGCCGCGATCATGTCGTTGGTCTCGGTATAGCCGGTGATGATGATCCGCACCGTATCCGGCCAGCGGTCCCGCACATCGGCCAGGAATTCGACCCCCGTCTTGCCGGGCATCCGCTGGTCGCAAAAGATGGCCTGGACGAAATGCGCTTCCATGAGCCGCATCGCGTCGTCCGCGTTGGCCGCCGTCAGGCAGTCGAAATCATCCTCCAGCGCCATGCGCATCGCGGCCAGCGAATGCTCTTCGTCATCCACCAGCAAGATGGTGGGCAGGCCCGTCATTGCGCAGCCTCTGTCACGGATTTCTCTGCCAGTTGGGTGCGCAGCCAGGCCAGCCAGTCCGTCATGCCTTCACCAGTGCGCGCCGACAGCTTCAGGATCTCGATCCCCGGATTGACCCGGCGCAGGTTGGCCTCGTAAAGGTCCAGATCCACGTCGCAATGCGGGGCAAGATCGGTCTTGTTCAGGATCGCCAGCCGGGCCGCGGTGAACATATCGGGGTATTTCAACGGCTTGTCTTCCCCTTCGGTGACCGACAGGATCGCGATCTTCGCGTCTTCGCCCAGGTCGAAGGCGGCGGGGCAGACAAGGTTGCCGACATTCTCGATGAACAGGATCGAACCGGCCTCTAGCGCCAGGTGCTCCATTGCGTGGCCCACCATGTGCCCGTCCAGGTGACAGCCCTTGCCGGTGTTGACCTGCACGGCCCGCGCGCCGGTGGCGCGGATGCGGTCGGCGTCGTTCTGGGTTTGCTGATCCCCTTCGATCACTGACAGCGACTGGTCGCCAAGGGCTTCGATGGTCTTGCACAACAGGGTCGTTTTCCCCGATCCGGGCGACGAGACGAGGTTCAGAGCCAGCACGCCGCGCGCGGCCAGAAATGTGCGGTTTGCCTGTGCATAGCGGTCGTTCTTGGACAGGATGTCGGTCTCTATCTCGATCAGCCGCTCCTGCGACATGCCCGGCACTTCGGTACCGGCCGGACCCTGGCCATAATGGTGATGATGGTGGTGATGCCCGTGGTCATGGGAGTGGCCGTGGGGGTGATGATGCCCGTGATCATGGGTGTGCTCATGATGATGCCCATGGTCGTGCCCATGCACCTTGGTTTCGCCTTCGGAACATCCGCAAACAGTGCACATTATGCCACCTCCAAGTCCTTTATTCGCATTTCATCGCCGCCTTGCGGCATTAGTTTCCCGCCGCCGCAAAGCGGGCAGGGGTCGAGGCGGGCATGGATTTCCACCTCTTTCATACAATCGTAACAAAGGGCCCGTCCGGGCAAATCGAGCGTCACAAGCTCGGCCCCCTCGGCCACCGATCCGCGCATCACCACGTCGAAGGCAAAATGCAGCGCCTCGGTCTCGACCCCGGCAAAGCGTCCGATTTCCACCCGCACCCGTGTGATGCGCGCCACATCGTGCCGGCGCGCCTGCTCCTCGATCACGCTGCGCATCCCCTCGCAAAGCGACATCTCATGCATGGTCCGGCTCCCTTGGCTGGACGGGTTCGAGGGAAACTGGATAGCACGGATCGAGAATTGACAATAGCAGAGGGGCCAGCGCCCGCGCGCGCGTGGCGGGCAGGCTGGCCAGCGACTGTTCGAGGGCGCCGCCCGGGGCCGTCAGGTGATCGGTCGGCGTGAGGCGCCTGAAGGTCGCGACATGACCGTTCTCGACCTCGGCCCTGATCCCGTACAGACCACGCGCCGCCGTGACCACCGCCATGCCCGGTGCGTGCCACAGCCGGGGCGCTTCCCCGGCAAGAAGGGCGTCAAGCTCGTAGGCGACGGCGAGGGCCGACCAGAGCGGACCGCGCCCATGGGTCGTGGCGACGTGGTGCAGGACAGGGTGTCCGGCTCTGCGCGTGGCGACCGAATTTTCCTGTGCCGTGGGGTCGAACACGGTCCTGGCCGATGCAAAGGGCAACGCGGCGCGACAGCCTTCATCGGGTTGGAACAGTTGATCTATCGCGCGAAGGACCGGCGCGACCCCGTTGTTTTGCTCCATAAATCCAGCAAAGCCCTGAACGTCGTGCGGCATTCCCGCACCTGCGCCGAACAGCGCCAGGCGCGCCGCCTGCGCGTCGTGGGTCCAATCCCGGGGCAACGGCACCGCAGGCCGCGACATGAGCGCGGGCCATTTCAGGCACAGCTTTGCCACGTGTTCGCGCAGGATTTCCTGCCGCAACGCCTCTTGCCACCCGGTCGCAAGCTCCAGTCCCAACGCGGCCCGAACCGCCACGCCTTGCGCCACCCGGCAAAGGTTGAAAAGACGCGGCAACAGCGCCGCGACCTCTTCCACCGGCTTGCCCAGCACGACCTGCGCCACCGGCAGGGCGGGGACAGGCCTGCCGCGCAGCGGATATGCAAGGGGCCGGTTCATCGCCTTTCAGGTCTCCGCCAGACCGCCCGAGATCACGGCGCGGCGCGTGGGGGCATCGGTGAGGCTCGGCGCGTCCTCCTCCTCGGGGGCAAGTGCGGCCTCGCGCTCGGCGCGGATGTCGGCGGCGCGGTCCGTCTCGGCGCGATGGCCCGCGTCGAACAGGGCCACCATGATCGCCCGCGCGACCTCTTGTGCCTGCAGCTGGGTCTGGAAATCCCCCATCGGAGAGAACAGCGAGCAGGCCTTGTAACCGCCGATCATGTCGCGCGTGTTGTGGATGAATTCATAGTCCCCCGACGGAAAGGCGATCAGCTCTTTCGCGCCCGGCGTCAGACCCGACCAATCCTCGTCCTCACCGGGCAGTTGGACCAGGTTCATGAACCACGGCGAAACCAGGACACCCAGCGGGCGGCCGTCGACCATGCGAAACCCCACCGCCTCGACCGAGAGCAGCTTGTTGACCATGGGCACGTCGCGCATCTTGGCGTGCCAGATTTCACGGAACTCGGCGACCAGCCTGGCGGTCAGTGCGTCCAGACGGGCGGCGTCCGCCACGGGCTCGGCGCCGGGGTCCTCCAGCACCATGAACTGCTCTTTCGGCGCACCGCAATTGGGGCAGGACCAGTCGTCTGGCAGGGCCAGGAACGGCGTGCCCGGCTCCACCTGCCGATAATCGTCGCCCTCCGCGGGATCGTAGGGCGTCCAGCAGATCTTGCATTCCATGACCGCCTGCGCGCTGATCTTGTCCTCTGCGCCGAGGAAGCTGCCTTCGAACCGGCTCATCGGATCGCCTCCAGCACGCTGGTCAGCCGCCTGGCGCTGTCGCCAAGATCTTCTGGCGCGGCACAGGCCACCTCGGGCATCGTCGTCACTTCGAATGTGTCGAGGATCAGCGTGTCCTGGGAGTTGAAGAACTGCACCCGCCACACATGGGGGATGGCCGTCGCCGTCACCCGGCAATTGCCGTATCCGCGTGACAGGATGGTGACCGCGCCTTCGCCCACGGCCTGATCGAGCCAGGCAAGGTCTTCCTCGGTATGCGGCAAAAGCGAAAGGTTGATCACATGCAGATCCGCCTCCGGCGAAAAGGCGGCCGATTTGTCGAAAAGCTCGATCTGAAGCGGTGGTGCGTTCACGACGCCGTCTGCCAGGGGCGTGTCCTTGCCCAAGGCCTTGCGCACCGGCGTAAACGGAGCCCGGGTGACGCAGGCCGGAATGGCGGCGACTTCGATCAGGTCGGCAGTGGCGGATTTCAGTGACCAGATCCCGGCAAAGACGCTTTCCTGAACGGCAATGGCCGGGATGGCGCGGACCTTGGCCGACACCTCTCCGCTGCCCATCGTTTCCGCGATCAGGGCGCGGTTGGCTGGATCGAGCCCGGCCAGGTCGAACTGCCGTGTGCCGCCGCTGGCACTTACCTCCGCGGCGGCGTCCGCCACCTGTGCCAAAAGCGCCAGCGCCGGTGTCACGTCAGCGCCGCCCAGTTCCTCGATTTCCGGGATGCGCGGAGAGTAGGTGCGCATGTCCTGCGGCAGCGGCATGTATTCCAGTGCTTCATCCTGCTGGTCGAGCGGCTGGGATCCCGGGCCAAAGCCGGTGGGCGGCATCATGAAAGGGTTGGTCATGCTCAAGTCCTCCTATTCGGCGGCAACAGGCAGCGACAGAAAATGCGTGATCCGTTCGACGTATTCGGACCAGTCCCGCACCTTGGGGATCCCGCCGATGCACGCACCATCGCGGAAGAAGATCAGGCTCGGGGTCTTGAAGATGCCGGTGGTGTCGCGCAGCTCGCTTTCGACGGCGTCGGTGGCCACGGCACAATCGAACCGGCCTTGAAATGCCTGGTGCAGCTCGGGAAGGATCACCGCCACATCGGGCGTCTCGAGATTTCGCTGCGCATCGCCGGGCACGAAGATCACGTGCGTGCCGGGACGTTCGGTAAACTCGGCCACATCCGCCATCGTGCTTAGTGCACGGTAGGCAAATTCGTCCATCAATCGGGTGACAAGGGGGTGGGTCATCTGCGGTCCTTCATCGTCAGTGTTCAGCAGGTGCTCTGGCCTGCGTCGAACGCAGCCTGCAGATGCGGTGGCAATTGCGGGGTGGCCGCGTCGAGATCGGCAAACGCATTGCCGACATCGCCGCCCGTCATGACCGCGCGCAGCCCGTCGAGCGCGGCACAGATCTTTTCGGCCTCGTCTTCGGTGATCACCTCGCGGGCCGCGCCGAGAAAGGTCAGCACCCAGTCGCCGGTGCGTGCCTCGGGCGTCAGAGACAGGTCGATCAGCTCGGCACTGTCACGGACGGTCGCGGCGATGCCGGTGATGGATGCGATCTGCATGGGCACTCCGACGCACATCGGTCATTCCGCCGCCGGAAAGAACCGCGCATCGCCGGTGCGACAGGCGTCGTCTTCAGAGGGGCGGCCGTCTTCATAGGCCGTGTGCATGATCGACGGATCGGCCAGAAGATCGCTTTCGGTGCGGCCCGGTTTGACCGCATGGCCCATCTGCGCCAGGCGCGTCAGCGCCACCTGCACCGCCGGTTCGATCATTGCTGCGACCACGTCGCGCAGTCCGCCGCCGTAATCCTCCAGCTCTTCGGGCTGGCACCCGACAAGCAGCAGGCGGGACGGGCAGTATCCCATCAGCTGCGCAGTCGCGATCACATCCTGAAAGCCCGTCTGGTGCAGCGACATCTTCTTGGCGCCCATGAAGCGCGGCACCTCGTCATCCTCCACGACCTTCAAGGTGCCGGGCTCGAGCCCGTAATCGACCGCGTCGAACACGATCAGCGTGTCGGCATCCTCAAGAAAGGGCAGCAGGTAGAGCCCTTGAGTGCCGCCATCCAGAAGGGTTACGCCGTCGGGCAGGTCCCAATGCTCTGCAAGATATTCGACACAGCGCACGCCAAAGCCCTCATCGGCCCACAGCACATTGCCGATGCCCATGATCAGAACATTGTCTGTCATTCGCTCCTCCCTCCTTCGGATGGAAATGCAGGTTTCCGTCCGTCCCTGAAAACGAGGCTAGCTTACCGATTGTCCCGTCGGATAGGTAAAACGCACGTCCTCGGAAAATTAATTAAGTAGCAGAAATAAAACAGTATTCTGTCGTATGGGTATGTCCTGTAGTTGCGCGAGTGATTAGTTGATGACCACATGAATGGCAGTTCGAAACTTTCCTTTCCATAAAAAAGGCGGGCGCCCCGCACCCGCCTTCCCGTCGTTTGCCCGGCCGATCTCAGTTCGGATCATCGTCCTTGAAGGTGCGCGTGCCGGAGATCATCGTCGACACCATCGACTGTCGCGACATGATGTCTTCGCGCACCGCCGCATAGATATGGATCATCACGAAGATGACGATCGCCCACATCCCCAGATGGTGGATCTGGTGCATCGTCTGCGACCCGCCCACGAGATCCAGAAACGGCCCGAACAGCGTATCGAGCACGCCGCCGCGGCCCACACCCTCGGAATAAAGCGCAAAGCCTGTCACGATCATGAAGGTCATCCCCACCGTCATGAAGAAGAACATTGCGATCTGCGCCAGCGGATTGTGCCCCACGTATTTGCGCGGCTTTTTCTTGAGAAAGGCGTACCACTTGATCTCGTCGACCACCTCGGACCACCAGGTCCTGTTCAGAAGCGGCAGCTTGAACATCTGCTTGGCATGGTGATTGCCCACGAACGCCCAGTAGATGCGCCCGAAAAAGCCCACCGTCATGATCATGGCGGCCGCGAAATGGGCAAAACGGATATAGCCGAAAAGAAACTGGTGCGTGGCCTCGGCCATGTCGACAGAGGGCGGTGGCGACCCGATCAGGTAGCCGGTGACGCACAGCACGATGATCGCCAGCGCGTTGATCCAGTGCCAGAGCCGGACAGGCGCTTCGTAGACATAGACGGACGTGTTGCGCGTGACGGTCCGGCGGTCGGCCTCGGTCGCGTCCCCGGTCAGCGTGGAGACGCCGTAGGCGTCGACCTTGGTGCTCGCGCCGCCCGGGGCGGGGGTGGTGATCCTGGTGTTCATGATCCCGCCCTCAGCCGAACATCAGCAGAAGGCCGGAGGCGGCGATCCCTGCACCGATCGATCGCTGCACCGCGGGGCGCGCGGCAATCGACTGGGCAAGGACGATCCCCACCCCGTGCAGCAATGCCGTCGAGATCAGGAACCCCGCGAGGTAGGCCAGGGCGTTGCCCGCGGCCTCGGTGGCGTGGGCATGGCCATGCGCGGTTGCGAAAAGCGCGATAGCACCCAGCGAGGCGGCGGTGACGGCCCGCGCCTGTCCCCGGCGCGACAGCAGGGTCAACAGCCCGAAGGCCACCACCGACGCGACGATCACCGTCTCGACGAAGGCAAAGCCGATCCCGGCCCAGCTCAGCGCCGCGCCGCCGGCCATCGCCGCCATGAAGCTCAGCGCCCCGGCCCAGACGCGGCGTGGCAGGACAAGGCCGGACCACAGCCCCACCGCCAGCATCGCCAGCAGGTGATCGGGCCCGAAAACGGGGTGCGCCAGCCCGTGCAGAAATCCGTTGGCCTCGTGCCCTGCGCTGTGGGCAAGGGCGGGTCCGGCCATCAGGGTCGCGGCCACCAGGGTCGCGATCGGTGTGAGTATGCGTGGTCTCATGGTTCTTCCTCCCTCAGCGAACCTTGACGGTGGTCAACTCGTCGCCATCGGGCGACATCACATGGGTCGAGCAGGCAAGACACGGATCGAAGCTGTGCAATGTGCGCAGGATCTCGACCGGCTCTTCCGGCCGCTCCATCTTGGTGTTCATCAGGCTGGCCTCGAACGCGCCGATATTGCCCTGGCTGTCGCGCGGAGAGCCGTTCCAGGTGGTCGGCACCACGCATTGATAGTTCTCGATACGTCCGTCCTTGATCCGGATCCAGTGCCCCAGCGCTCCGCGCGGCGCTTCGGTCATGCCGACGCCCTTGGCCTCCTTGGGCCATGTGCTGGGGTCCCACTTGGCGACATTCGCGGTGCTTTCGTCGCCGTTCTTGATATTGGCGACCAGCTTGTCGAAGAAATACCTCTGCAGCCGCCCGCAATACTCCGATTCCAGCGCCCGTGCTGCGGTCCGGCCCAGGGTCGAGAAAAGCGCCTCTGTCGGCAGGTCCATCTTTCTCAGAAGGCCAGTGACCTGATCGGTGATCTCCTCGTGGCCCTTGGCGTATCCCACGATGTAGCGGGCCAGCGGACCGACCTCCATGGCGTGCCCGCGCCAGCGCGGCGCCTTGATCCACGAATACTTGGCCCCTTCGTCGATCTGCTTGATGTTGGTGCGTGTCCCCTTCAGGTTCGGACCCAGCTCGAACTTGGCCTCGGTCACGCCGTCCCACGGGTGCAGTCCCTTGCCGGCTTCGCCGTATTCGTACCACGAGTGATCGACGAATTCCTGCACCTGTTCGGGATCGCGCACATCGACGTCATGCACCTGCGACAGGTCACCGTTGATGATCGCGCCGCGCGGCAGATGCAACTGCTCGGGCGAGAAATCATTGGGGTTCTCGGGGATGTCGCCATAGGCAAGGCACGCCTTGGACGACAGACCCCCGCCATAAAGCCAGCTCTTGTAGAACCCGCCGATGGCGATGACGTCCGGCAGGTAGACGTTGCGGTTGAACTCGTCGCATTTCTCGATGATCGAGCTGACGAGGTTCAGCCGTTCCATGTTGATCGCGCCCACGGCCCCGGTGCTGTGCATGTTGATTGGGCAGGGCACACCCCCCACCAGCCAGTTGGGATGCGGGTTCTTACCGCCGAAGATGGTGTGCACCTTCACGATCTCCTTCTGAAGATCGAGCGCCTCGAGGTAGTGGGTCGTTGCCATCAGGTCGGCCTCGGGCGGCAACAGATAGGCCGGATTGTCCCAGTAGCCGTTCTTGAAAAGGCCCAGTTGCCCGCTTTCGACGAATTGCTTCAGTCGGTTCTGGACGTCGCGGAAATAGCCCGGAGACGAAAGCGGGTGAGACGGAGAGACCGCCTGCTGCAACTCGCTCGTGGCCTTGGGGTCGGCGCGCAGCGCGTTGACAGGGTTCACCCAGTCGAGCGCGTGCAGATGATAGAAATGCACGACGTGGTCGTGGATCTCCAGGTTCAGCTGCATGATGTTGCGGATCGAGTTGGCGTTGTCGGGGATCTCGATCCCCAGCGCGTCTTCCACCGCCCGCACCGAGGTCAGCGCATGCGTGCCGGTGCAGACGCCGCAGATGCGCTCGGTAAAGGCCCAGGCATCGCGCGGGTCGCGCCCCTTGAGGATCACTTCCAGCCCGCGCCACATCGTCCCCGTCGAGACCGCGTTGCGGATATAGCCTTCGTCATCGACGTTCACCTCGCAGCGCATGTGGCCTTCGATCCGGGTCACCGGGTCGACGACGATACGCTGGCCGCTGTCATCGAGATCGAAGCCGTTCGGCGTTTGGACAACCATGCTCAGGCCTCCTCATTCTTTGGGGTTGGGTTTTTCTGTGCCTTGTTCTGCGCCGATTTCAGCGCCGACACGGCCGCGTGCAGGGCAACGCCCCCGCCGACGACACCGGCCGCGGCCATGCCGATCTGATCGGCGTTCTTTTCCACGCCGAACTGGGTCAGGTCCGTCACCCGGTCATAGAAGGTGCCCTGGTCCCAGAATCCGTCCTCGGAACAGCCGATACAGCCGTGGCCCGACTGGATCGGAAAGCTGACGCCCTCGTTCCAGCGCACGGTCGAGCAGGCGTTATAGGTCGTCGGACCCTTGCAACCCATCTTGTAGAGGCAATAACCCTTGCGCGCACCGTCGTCGTCCCATTCCTCGACGAACTGGCCGGCATCGAAATGCGGCCGGCGGTAGCATTTGTCGTGGATGCGTTGGCCATAGAACATCGCCGGCCGGCCCTGCCGGTCAAGCTCGGGCAGGCGGTCGAACGTCAGCATGTAGGTGATCACCCCGGTCATGACCTCGGCGATGGGCGGGCAGCCGGGCACCTTGATGATCGGTTTGTCGGTGATGACCTTGTGGACGGGCGTGGCCTGCGTCGGGTTCGGCTTGGCGGCCTGAACACAGCCATAGGACGCGCACGCGCCCCAGCTGATGATGCATTTGGCGTCCTTGGCCGCCATCTTCAGCTTTTCCACGAAGGGCTTGCCGCCCGAGATGCAGAACATCCCGTCCTCGTTCAGCGGCGGGTTGCCCTCGACGGCCAGGATATACTGGCCCTTGTACCTCTCGATCGTGTCCATCATCGCGGCCTCCGCCGCGTGACCGGCCGCGGCCATCAGCGTGTCGTCGTAATCGAGGCTGATCATCGACAGCACCACGTCCTTGGCCAGCGGGTGCGCCGAGCGGATGAACGATTCCGAACAGCAGGTGCATTCCAGCCCGTGCACCCAGATCACCGGCGTGCGCGGCTTGGTTTCCATCGCGTTGGCAATCTTTGGAACAAAGGCGGGGCCAAGCCCCAGCGCACTGGCGGTGAGCGCGCAATATTTCATGAAGCTGCGCCGGGTGATCCCCTGGCTGCGCATGACATCGTAGAAGGTTTCAATATCGGCCAAACCGGTCTCCTCCGCGGTTGAACTGACGAGGCGGGACGTCAGTAAAAGTGGTCCATCTTCTTGATGGCGCGGCCGCGGGGGAAAGGGTTCGAAAAAGTGAGGTCTCGCCAAACGTGGCGTTTTCTATATACCTATCAATGGTTTACTGCGGATTACGGCGGCAATTGCGGCTCTGCGGACGGTTGGGTGATAACCGGTTGTCCCCGGGGGTGGTCGCCCTCTTACCGGTTGCCGGCGCTGGACGCCGCTGCGATCAGCGCCTGTCCCAGGGCAAGACCGCCATCATTCGCGGGAACCTTCCTGTGCAGAAGGCAAGGCACATCCCCTAACGCCGCCATCGTCAGATCAAGCATCAGCGCGTTCTGGAAACACCCTCCCGACAGCGCGACCGCCCTGGCCTTGCCCTCCATCACCAACCCTCGGGCAAGCTCGGCAAAGACCTGAGCCAGACCCGCGTGAAATCGCCGGGCCATGACGTCCTTTCCCACGCCGTGCCGCAGGTCCGCCAGCGCGGCCTCCCACATCGGCGCGGGGTCGATCACTCCGTCCGTTTGACCGAACGGGTAGGGGCCGCCGGCCTCGTGAAGAGCGCGCCGGGCCATGGCTTCCAGCCCCATCGCGGCCTCGCCTTCAAAGCTTTGCGCGCCGGAAAACCCCAACAGCGCGGCAAACGCATCGAACAGCCTGCCCGCCGAGGATGACACTGGCGCGTTCACGCCTTTGGCCATGGCCTGTCGCAGCATCTCGCGCGGGGCCTCCGGCAGCATTTCGTCGGCGATACCCGCAAATCCGGCCTGATCCAACCTCGCCAGCAGGTTACGCCATGGCTCGCGGCTGGCGGCATCGCCGCCGGGCAGGACGACCGGCCGCAAGTGCGCGGCGCGGGTGAACCCGTGATAATCGCCCAACAGAACCTCGCCGCCCCAGATCGTGCCGTCCGGTCCAAGGCCCAGCCCGTCCAGAATGATCCCCGCCACCGGCCCGCCATCCAGGGGCCAGCCGTTTTCGGCGAGACACGCCGCCAGGTGCGCGTGGTGGTGCTGGACCTCGATCAAGCCACCGCCCGCCCGCGCCGCCGCGTGTTGCGAGGACCGATAGCCGGGGTGCAGATCGCAGGCGAACACCTCGGGGTGATGATCGAACAGCGCCGCGTAATCCGCATCGGCCTTGATGAATTCGTCCCAGGTCAGCGGATCGTCCAGGTCGCCAAGGTGATGCGACAGCAGCGCCTGACCGTTCTTCACGAGACAGATCGCCGATTTCAGATGCGCGCCGAAGGCCACGACTTGGGCTGCGTCCTCGAACCCCTCGGGCAGGGACAGCGTGTCGGGCACCACGCCGCGCGCGCGCCGCAGGATCATCGGACCATGCCTTGTGATCTGCATCACGCTGTCGTCAAGCCGCCGGGCAATGTCGCGGTCGTGGGACAGGATGCCATCGGCCAGCCCGCCCAGCTTGGCCGCGGCCTCGTCATTGCCGATCACCTGCGGCTCGCCCGACAGGTTGCCCGAGGTCATCACCAGCGGGCGCCGCACCGCGTCCAGCAACAGGTGGTGCAGCGGCGTATAGGGCAGCATCCAGCCCAAGTGGTCCTGACCGGGGGCCAGCGCGTCGGGCAGGGTGCCGCGGTGGGCAAGCAGAACGATCGGGGCGGCGCTTGACCCAAGCGCGCTGCGGTCCTCGGCCGATGGAGCCGCGTGCGCTTCGATCTCCTCCCAGCGGCCCATCAGGGCCAGCGGCTTGGTTGGGCGGTGCTTGCGAGCCCGCAAGGTCGCGACGGCCCGCGCATTCGACGCGTCGCAGCACAGGTGAAACCCGCCAAGGCCCTTGATGGCCAGGATCTCCCCGGCCGCCAGCCGTCCGGCAGCGCGGGCAATCACATCCTGCCCGTGATCCAGCCAAAGCTGCGGGCCGCAGACCGCGCAGGCCACGGGCTGCGCGTGAAAGCGGCGGTCCGCTGGGTCGGCGTATTCGGTGGCGCAGTCGGCGCACATCTCGAACATGCCCATCGTCGTCCTGGCGCGGTCATAAGGCAGGTCACGCAGGATGGTGAACCGCGGCCCGCAATGGGTGCAGTTGGTAAAGGCATAGCCCTGCCGGCGCGGATCGGTGCCCCGGATGTCGGCCAGGCACGCCGCGCATGTGGCGGCATCGGGGGTCACACGGGTCTCGGCTCCGCTGCCCTGGCTTGCGGTGATCTCGAAACGGGTCGGCACGATCTCGAAGACATGCGCCGAGGTCTCGACCGCATCCACCCGCGCGAGGGGCGGCGCATCGGTGCCAATGCTGCCGACAAAGCGGTCTAGGTCGCCGCCACAGGCATGGATCAGCACACCCTCGGGATCGTTCAGCACCTCGCCCGCGATCCCGAACCGCTGCGCCTGCTGCCAGATGAAGGGCCGGAACCCGACCCCCTGAACCTGCCCGCGCACGCGGATGCGCAGACCCTCGGTCAATGGACCGTGCACACCATGCAGGGGTCGAAGCTGCGCACGATGTGCTGCACCGTGAGGGGCGTGTCCTCGGCCTCGCCGACCTCGGCGCCGACCAGGGCCGCCTCGACCGGGCCGGGCATGCCGGCCGCGTCGCGCGGGCTGAAATTCCATGTGGTGGGTGCGATGATCTGGTAGGCGCTGATCCGCCCGTTTTCGACGCTGGTCCAATGCCCCAACGCGCCGCGCGCCGCCTCGACCAACCCCTCGCCGGAGCCGGAGGCGGGCAGGGGGACATCCTCGATGAACCGCGCCCCGGGGTCCAGCGCGGCCACCCAGCCTTCCAGCAGGATTTGCGTCCGCGCGATCTCGAGCAGCCGCCCCGCCACGCGGGCGCGCACGTTCGATCCTGCCTGCGCCAACCCGAGGGCCGCGGGATGCCCGTCCACCACCTGCCGCGCCAGGGCGCCGGTCTCCATGCTGTGCCCATCCAGCCGGGGCGCCTTGCACCAGCTATAGGCCGGGGCCTGCATGTCCTCGTCAGGGTGCGTCTCGCCCTTGGAGGGATGCGCGGTTTCGCCATGCATCCAGGCGTGGCTCAGGTCTTCGCGGATGGCGCTGGTGTCCACGTCCGACAGCGCCCCGTCCTGCCAGACGCCTTGCGCAAAGGCGCGCCCCTCGGGCAGGGGATAGGCGCCGAAGGACATGTAGCGACCGGGGCCGAAACCGATCTCCGCCAGCCGCAGGTCGGCGGCGATTTCCATGAAGAGGCCCGCATCGCCCCTGTCCCAGCCGCAAAGCGCCTCGGCGGTGCGGAGTTCGGCGAACGCTTCGAGCGGAGCGCCGAAAAGCGTGCTCTCCAAGTACCGGCGGAACGATTTCAGCGTGCTCGCCATGCGAATGCGGTCGCGCGACGTGGGCGCGCGGGTGACGCCACCGGGCTGGATCGCCAGCGTGTGCGGCCACTTGCCGCCCAGGAGGCCGACGATGTGCAGGATCTCGGCCCGCGCGGCCACGCAGGCCCGCGTGGCGGAGCCGTCCATCGCCGTGAACCGCGCCACGGCCCTGTCGTGCCAGGACCGGCCCGCATAGGCGGGGCGGGCGAAATCGGCGCAGAAAAAGAGGTTGAAGTGCGTCAGGTGATCGCAAAGGTTCTCGATCCCGTGCATGATCACGGTCGCAAGCGCCCCTTGCGGCAGTTGCGCACGCCCGGCCAGATCGCCCAGGGCGGCCGAGGCCGCCGCGGATTGGCTGATCGAGCAGATCCCGCAGATGCGCGGCGTGATGGTGAGAGCGTCCATCGGGTCCTTGCCCAGCATCATCGCCTCGAAGCCCCGGAACATCGGCGAGTTGGCGTAGGCCGCGGAAACATGTCCATCCGCAACCTCCAGCCGGATTTCAAGATCGCCCTCGACGCGGTTGAACGGCCCGACAAGCAGGGATCGTGTGGTCATTTCCGCTTGCCACCGAGCGTCGGCGTGACCTTGATCCGATCCGCCACGGCGTTGTCCGAAAGCCGCTTGGGCGTCGCCGCCTTGGACAGCGACGCCAGCGCCATGAACCACGCCTTGGGCATGTCCGACGGCAGGCCCACAGGGATGCCGGCGAACTTAGGCGTCTCGCTGAACGGGTGGTTGGGCTCCTCGAATTCGGGCGCCGTGCAGTTGATGCAGGCATAGCCGGCCCGGGTGCAGGAACTGCCGCCGTTCCAGCCGCGAATGTTGCAATCGCCTACGGCTTGCGTGCCGACACAGCCCAGGTGCTCCATCATGCAGCCCATCTGACCGGGTTTCTCGGCGCTGGCCTTGTATTCGTAGAATTCGTTCTTGGGACAGGCATGGTGCACGAGGTGCTCGGCATAGAAAAGCGGCCTCTGAAGCGCGTCCAGAGCATCTGCGTGCATCTCTCCGGCTGCGATCAGCATCAGGGTTTCGGTCACCCAGTCGGGATGGGTCGGACACCCCGCCACGTTGATCACCGGCAGGCCCGATCGGCTGCGAAAGCTCTGGGGCAGGGCGCCGCCGGGATTGCGGCCGTCATATTGCACGCCGATGGCG